>DASXOR010000085.1:0-9610 GCA_036494095.1 Gaiellales bacterium
AGCCGACGTACTACACCCTCGCCGCCCTCCTCGACGGCCCGCTGCACGGCTACGCGATCGCCAAGCGGGCGGAGGAGGTGTCCGCCGGGCGCGTGCGCCTGACGGCGGGCACGCTCTATGCAGCGCTCGAGCGCCTGCTCGAGGCGGGGCTCGTCGCCGTGGACGGCGAGGAGGTCGTGCGCGGCCGCGCGCGGCGCTACTACCGGCTCACGGCGGCCGGGAGCGACGCACTGCAGGCCGAGGCGGCGCGCCTGGCCGAGGCCGTTCGCGTCGTCTCGTCGCGCCTGCCGATTTCCGCACCGGAGCCGGCGCGATGATCGCCGCCGAGCGCGTCTATCGCACCGCGCTGCGCGCCTACCCGCCCGAGTACCGGCGCGAGCGCGGCGCCGAGATCCTGGAGACGCTCGACGAGATGGGGGCCGGCAGCTCCCGGCCGAGCCCGCGCCAGGTGGCGGCGCTGGTCGCGAGCGGCGTGCGCGAGCGCGGCGCCCGCGCGACCGGCGGCACCCGCTACGGGATCTGGGCCGAAGGGTGCCGGCTGGCCGCGCTCGTCCTGCTCCTGCTCGCGGCAGCTGGAGGCCTGTTCGTGATCGCGCTGGACACGTGGTACTCGCGCCTGGGGATCGTCTGGCCGGGTGGCGAGGGCATCACCTACGCCCCGGCCCTGAGCGGAGGAGCGCTGGCCCGCTCGATCATGGCCGCCCTCCTGCCGCTGGTGGGCGCGTTGGGAGTCTGCCGTGGCCGCACTGCAATTCCGATCGTCTGCTCGATCCTGGCTGCGGGGCTCCTCCTCGCCGCCCAGATCGGGTCAGGCGGCCTCGACAGCGAGTCCTCCCCGGCGGGTCAGCTGTGGCTTGCGAACGCGTACCTGCTGGGTGATGCGCTGGTGCTGGCCGCACCCGCGGCGCTGCTGTGCGTGGGCGTCCGCGGCGGTGGCCGGCAGGCCGCGCGCCGGTCTCAGCTGTGGCTGGCGGTGCCGGTGGTGCTCGCTGTGCTGCGGATCGGCTTCTACGCGAGCTCGATCACCTTCTGGCCGCTGGGAGCACTCGTGCTCGTGTGGTTCGTCGCCGCCCGCGTGAGTCCGCATCTGGGTGTGGCGGCGTTCGGCGTGCTCGTGCCCGTGCTCGCCTTCGTCCTGCCGGTCGCGCTCGGCGCGCCGCAGTATCGGTACGCGATCGCGGTCGCGACCGGGACGGCTGTGCTCGCGCTCGCCTCGCTCGCCTCGGCGCTGGCGTTCGGCGGCGACGCCGACTTCGACGGCCCGGTCGTGTAATCATCCGCGTGTGAGCGCGCACCGGTTCGAGGCGGTGCTCGGCGGCGAGGCCGGCGACCTGCCCGGAGTCGTCCTGCCGGCCGACGTGGCGGCTGCGATGGGCGGCCGGGCGCGCATCCCGGTCGCCGGCACGATCAACGGCGTCCCGTTCCGCGGCTCGACGATGCCGATGGGCGATGGCCGCCACTGCGTCGGCTTCCGCAAAGAGCTCCGCGCGCAGGCGGGCGGCGTGCAGGACGGGGATGCGGTGACGATCGAGATCGCTCGTGACGACGCTCCCCGCATCGTCGCCGTTCCGGCTGATCTGGCCGCAGCGCTGGCCACAGACGCGGCCGTCGAGAGCGCGTTCGAGGCCATGTCCTACACGCACCGCAGGGAGTGGGTGGCCGCCGTCGAGGAGGCCAAGCGGCCCGAGACGCGCGCACGCCGCATCGCCCAGGCCGTGGCGGCGGCGCGGGAGCGGCTGGCCTGAGCGCATCGGGGGCGGTGGCCGGTCTTGACGGCCCCACTATGGAAAGATATGTTTCGAAACAGGTCTTTCGATACCCGCAGGCTGGTGGATGCGCGCGTGATGCGCGCCCTGGCGCACCCGACCCGCATCGACCTGCTCGAGCTGGTGGCCCGCGAAGGCGAGCTCACGGCGACGCAGGCGGCGCAGCGGCTCGGGCTCACGCCGGGCAACTGCTCGTTCCACCTGCGCCAGCTCGCGAAGTACGGGTTCCTCGAGGAGGGGCCGCCGCGCCCGGGGCGGTCGCGTCCGTGGCGAGTGGGCTCGGTGCGCCACAGCTGGGAGGGCGTCGGTGCGGATGCCGAGACGAACGCCGCAGCCTCGGCGCTCACGTCGGTCGTCCTCGAACGAGACCTCGCCCGGCTGCGCGAATGGCTCGCCCGCGAGGCCTCGGCCGATCCCGCCTGGCGGCGGGCCGCGTTCCTCACCGAGTCGCTGCTCTACCTGACCCGGGATGAGCTCGCCGAGCTCGGCCGCGAGATCACCGAGCGGGTGCTGGAGTACAGCGACCGCATCGACCCGAGCCTGCGGCCGGAGGGAGCGGCGCCCGTGCAGGCGCTCCTGATCGGATTCCCGCTGCCGCCCACCACGACCGGGAACTGAGCCCGTGCGCGCGCTCCTTCACAACCGCGACGCCCGGCTGCTCCTTGCCGGACAGTCGCTGTCACTGTTCGGTGACCGCTCGATGTACCTGGTGCTGGGCATCTGGGTGAAGACGCTCACCGGGTCGAACGCCCAGGCCGGGCTCGTCTTCTTCGTGCTGGCGGCGCCGGGTCTCGTCGCACCAGCGTTCGGCCTCGCCGTGGATCGGCTGCGAAAGCGACCGCTCATGATCGCCACCGACGTCGTGATCGGGCTCGTGCTGCTCACGCTGCTCTTCGTCCACGGGCGCCGCGACGTCTGGATCATCTACGCGGTCACCCTGGTCTACGGCGCCTCCGGCTATCTCTTCTCGTCGGCGCAGTCGGCGCTGCTCACCCGCCTGCTGCCACCGGAGCGCCTCGGCGACGCGAACGCCGCCCTGCAGACGGTCAGCGAGGGCTCGCGGCTGATCGCTCCGCTCATCGGGGCCGGCCTGTTTGCCGCGGTCGGAGGGGCGGCGGTCGCAATCCTCGACGCGGCCACGTTTGCGGTGTCGGCGCTGTGCCTGCTCGGCGTGCGGCTGCGAGAGGAGCGGCCGGCGGCGCCCGAGCACCACATCCTGGTGCAGGTCGCCGCGGGCGTCCGTCACATCGCGCGCACCGCCGGGCTGCGCCGGATCGTGCTCGTCACCGGCCTCGCGCTGCTCGTCGTCGGCTTCATCGAGACCGCCATCTTCGCCGTGCTGCAGCATGGCCTGCACCGGCCGCCGAGCTTCCTCGGCGTGCTCAGCGTCGCCCAGGGGGTCGGCGCCATCGCCGGAGGCCTCACCGCCTCCGCCGCCCTGCGGCGGTTCGGCGACGGCCGCACCCTGGGGGTGGGCGTCCTGCTCTTCGCCGCCGGCGACGCGCTCTTCCTGATCCCGTCCCTCGTGCCGGTGATCGTCGGGTTCGCCGTGGCCGGAGCCGGCCTCTCGTGGGCGGTCGTCGCGTTCGGCACGGCGATCCAGCTGCGCACGCCAAGCGACCTCCAGGGCCGCGTCTACTCGGCCGCCGACATGGTGTTGGGTACGCCGCAGACGCTCTCGATCGCCCTCGGCGCAGCGTTGATCACGGTCGTCGACTACCGCATCCTGATCGTCGTGATGGGCGTTGTCGCGGGCGGATGCGGGGTGTTCATGGCCGCCGCGGGCGCACCGGCCGACCCCGTGCCTCAGCCGCCGCCGTAGATCGAGATCGGCAGCTCGAGCAGCCGGTCGGAGCCGATGTCGGGGAGCAGGTCGAGCTCGGCCTCGTGGGCGGCGAGCAGCGCGCGCGCCTCGGGGCAGAAGCCGAGCAGCTCGTGTTCGGCAGCGGTCACCGTCGGGCAGCCCATCAGGGCACCGCGGATCGACTTGGCGCCGGGCAGGCCGCGCAGGTACCAGCCGTAGAACTTGCGCAGGAACCCGACCGCGCGGTCGCCCATCTCGCGCTCGACCTCGCGCATGAACCGCACGAGCTCCGCCACCACCTCGGCCGCGTCGGCGTCGGCGGCGCCCTCGCCCGCCATCTCGCGCAGCGCCCACGGCCGCCCCTGCGCGCCGCGCCCCACCATCACCGCCGCCGCCCCTGTGGCGTCGATCACCCGCTCCGCGGTGTCGCGGTCGGTGATGTCGCCCGAGGCGACCACGGGGATACCGACCAGCTCGACGAGCTCCGCCGTGAGGGTGTGGTCGGCAGTGCCCGTGTACATCTGCTGGGCCGAGCGCGGATGCAGCGTCAGGGACGCGACGCCGGCCGCCTCGAGCTCCGGGCCGAGGGCGAGCGCGGACCGCGAGCCGTTGCGAACGCCCCGCCGCATCTTCACCGTGACCGGCACGTCGACGGCGTCGACGACGGCGGTGACCAGGGCGCGGGCCAGGGCGTGATCCTCGAGCGCGCTCGCGCCGGCGCCGGTCTTCGTGACCTTGCGCACCGGGCAGCCGAAGTTGATGTCGACGATGTCCGCGCCGGCGGCGACGACCATCCGCGCCGCCTCCGCCATCGGGCCGGGGTCGGAGCCGAAGATCTGCACCGCGAGCGGGTGCTCGTCGGCGGCGATGCGCAGGTAGCCGAGGGTGCGCTCGTTGCCGTATGAGAGGCCGCACGAGGACACCATCTCGGAGCAGACGAGGCCGGCGCCGAAGCGCCGCCCCTGGCGGCGGAAGGCCTGCACCGAGACGCCCGCCATCGGGGCGAGCACGATCCGCGACGGGATGTCGACGCCGCCGATCGACCACGTTTCCGTCATGTCGGCCATGTCCGCATCGTACTGGCGGGCCCAGCTGCGGCGGGGCCGTGCCGGCGCCCAAATCTGGCTGTTTGACGGTGGAAGCGGACTTGACCTATAATCCGCCGTCGCTCGGTGTCAGCCCGGAATTTGCGCTGCAAATTGCGCAATCCCGGCGGACACCGATTTTCCGTTTATTCGCACCTGAAGGGCGATTGGAGCAGTGGAAAAAGACGTCATCCTCACCACCGATGGATACGAGAAGCTGAAGCAGCAGATCGAGGACCTCGAGACGAACAAGCGCCGCGAGGTCGCCGACCGCATCCGCGAAGCGCGCGAGTTCGGCGACATCACGGAGAATTCGGAATACGACGACGCCAAGAACGAGCAGGCCCTGCTCGAGCACCGGATCGCGCGCCTGAAGGAGCAGCTGCGCTCGGCCCGGGTCATCGACCCGAAGGACGTGGGCACCGACGTCGTCTCGGTCGGCACGAAGGTGAAGGTGAAGGACGTCGACCAGGGCGACGTCGACACCTACGAGATCGTCGGATCGGCCGAGGCCGACCCGGCCGCCAGCCGGCTCTCGAACGAGTCGCCGGTCGGGCGTGCCCTGCTGGGCCACAAGAAGGGCGAGACCGTCGAGGTGGCGGTGCCCGCCGGCGCGATCCGGCTCAAGATCATGGACATCAAGGCGTCCTAGAGCCCGCCCGCGCCGCGGGCAATATCCTTCGAAGCAGTGTCGAGCGACGTCGAGCAGGGGATCCGGGCCGACCGGATCGCGAAGGTCGAGGCCATGCGCCGGTCGGGCATCGACCCCTACCCGGCGCGCACGCCGCAGCGGACCGAGGTGGCGGCGGTCCGGGCCGAGTTCGGGGCGCTCGATCCGGGCGCCGAGTCGGGCCAGGCGGTCTGGATCGCCGGCCGGATCAGCGGCCGCCGCGGGCACGGCAAGGCGATCTTCCTCGACCTGACCGACCGCAGCGGGCGGCTGCAGCTGCACGCCACGCTCGACGTGCTCGGTGAGGAGGGCCTCGCCGCCGTGTCGGACTGCGATCTGGGCGACGTGGTCGCCACGAACGGCGAGGTGTTCTGCAGCCGCCGCGGCGAGCTCAGCCTGCGGGTGCGCGAGTGGCGGCCGCTGGCGAAGTGCCTGCGCCCGCTGCCCGAGAAGCACCACGGCCTGGCCGACGTCGAGCAGCGCCACCGGCAGCGCTACCTCGACCTGCTGGTGAACGACGACGCCCGCCGGGTCGCGCTCGCCCGCACGGCGATCGTGACGGCCATGCGCGGCGTGCTCGACGGCGACGGCTTCTTCGAGGTGGAGACACCGGTGCTGCAGCCGCTGTATGGCGGCGGCGCGGCCAAGCCGTTCGTCACGTTCTACAACGAGTTCGAGCGCGATTTCTATCTGCGCATCGCCGACGAGCTGTACCTGAAGCGGCTGATCGTGGGCGGCCTCGAGCGCGTCTACGAGATCGGCAAGGACTTCCGCAACGAGAGCGTCTCGTTCAAGCGCAACCCGGAGTTCAGCATGCTCGAGTGGTACGAGGCGTACGCCGACTTCGAGGGCGGCATGCAGCGCACCGAGCGCGTCGTCGCCGCAGCGGGGGCGGCGGCGGGAGCCGCGATCGACCTCTCGCCGCCGTGGCCCCGGGTGCCGCTGCGGCAGGCGATCCACGACGCGACCGGCATCGACCCGATGGCCGACCGCGACCGCGACAGGCTCGTGGCGTTCATGCGCGAGCGCGAGGTCGACACCGCGGGCGACGCGACCTGGGCGCAGGCGGTCGACCACCTGCTCTCGCACTTCGTCGAGCCGACGCTCGAGCGGCCGACCTTCCTCGTCGACTACCCGGTCGAGCTGTCGCCGTTCGCGAAGCGCTCGCCGGGCGATCCGGGCATGGTCGAGCGGTTCGAGGCCTTCTGCCTGGGGATGGAGATCGCCAACGGCTACTCGGAGCTGAACGACCCCGCCGAGCAACGGGCCCGGTTCGAGGAAGCGCGTACGGCGGCTGCGGCCGGCGACGAGGAGGCCCACCCGATGGACGAGGACTTCCTGCTCGCGCTCGAGTACGGGATGCCGCCGACCTGCGGGGTCGGGATCGGCGTCGACCGGCTGACGATGATGCTGACCGGCGTGCGCTCGATCCGCGAGGTGATCCTGTTCCCGACGCTGCGCGAGCGAGGCTGACGCGGCCCTCTACGGACCCGGCCGGTCGCGATTCGCGCGCCTGCTGGAACGGCGGGAGGAGCGGCGGCCGGACGTCGTCGCCCAGGAGCTGCGGCGGCGCCTGTACGCCGGCCTGCGCGGCCGGGTGATCGAGATCGGCTGCGGCGAGGGGCGCGCGTTCGAGCTCTACCCGCCGCGGGTGGAGTCGGTGCTCGCGGTCGAGCCCGACCCGACCGCCCGGGCGGCCGCGGCCGAGCGCGCCCGCTCTGCGCCGGTGCCGGTGGAGGTCGTCGCCGGCGTCGCCGAGCGGATGCCGGCGACGGACGGAGCCTTCGACGCCGTCGTCGCCGTGTGGGTGCTCTGCAGCGTGCCCGACCCCGGGGCGGCGCTCGCCGAGATCGCCCGCGTGCTCGTCCCGGGGGGCGAGCTGCGCGTCTACGAGCACGTGAGCGCCGCGACCCCGGCCTTCCGGCTGGTGCAGCGGACGTTCGACGCGGCGTACTGGACGCGTGCGCTCGGAGGCTGCCGCACGACGCGCGACACCGAGGCCGCGATCCGCGCGGCCGGATTCGAATTCGCCGCGCTCGACCGCGGCTTCCACTCCTCGTCGCTCCTGACGATCACCGCCGCGCCGCACATCGTCGGCATCGCCCACCGCGCAGCGGGGTCAGACCCCGAACGGCCGGCGTGACGAAGATGTGACGCTCTCGAAGCGGGGCCTGGCCCCGCTTGGCGGGGACTGTCCCCGGTTCAGGCCGACTCGACCTCGGCCAGGAAGTCGTTCACGATCGGGATGAACACCTCGGGCCGCTCGGCGAAGCTCAGGTGCGACGCGTCGGGGATGATCTCGAGCCGGCTGCCCGGGATGCGCGCGTGCACCTCGCGCAGGTGCGACGGCCGGCACTCGTCGTACTGGCCGCCGGTCACGAGGGTGGGCACGGTGATCGCGCCCAGCCGGTCCATGATGTCCCAGTCCTTGAGCGTGCCGATGATGCGAAACTCGCTCGGCCCGGCCATGTAGTGATAGATCGTCGTGCTCATCCGCTCGAACGTGCGCATCACGAAGTCGGGGAACGGGTCGATGCGGCACACGTGGCGGTGGTAGAAGGGCATCATCGCCTCTTCGTACTCGGGCTCGAGCATCTTGTCCTCGGCCTCGAGCCGCTCGATCAGCTCGCGCTCGTCCGCCGGCATCTCGTCGAGGAGCTCCTGGCAGAACACGTTCCACGCCGGCGCGCTCGCCGGGCTGCCGGCCATGACCAGGCTGACCGGCCGGCGGGGGCTGTCGAGCACGTACTGCATCGCGAGCATCCCGCCCCACGAGCTGCCGAACAGGTGGACCCGGTCGAGGCCGAGCGCGTCGCGCACGGCGTCGAGCTCGGCCATGAACCGCTCGATCGTCCACAGCGACAGGTCGTCCGGGCGGTCGGACCCGCCGCTGCCGAGCTGGTCGTAGAAGACGACCTGGCGGCGATCGCCGAGCGCCTCGAGCGGTGTGAGGTAGTCGTGCGTCATGCCCGGGCCGCCGTGCAGGCACACGAGCGGCACGCCGCCCTCGCCCACGCTGCGGTACCAGACGCGCCCGCCGGGGACGTCGATCATGCCCTCGGCCGTCTTCACGCGGCCGCCGACACCTTCACGGCCTCGTCCTCGCCCGCGACGCCGTACAGCCCGGCGGCCGGGTTGTAGGAGAGGACGTCGCTCTCGAGCACCTCGGCGTCGCCGGAGAGCGCGATGGCCGCGGCCGTGCTCTCGTCGTGGGCGTCGACCTCGTCCACCTGGCCGGTGGGCACGTAGGCGACGCCGAGCGGCGAGTCCTCGGCGTCGATCGCGCGGAAGTGCTCGACGGTGTAGCGCACGGGCGCATGCTCGCGCATTTCGGCTCCCATGTCCACCCGCCACAAGTCGGACGGAATTCGGGCTAAAGGCCCCGTGCCCGAGGGCCGATGAACGGCCAACGGCGAGCGGTACGCGATACAGGAACGCCGGGGTGCCGGTGCTATAGTCCCGACCGTCCACTCCACACCGGGTCGTCACGTAGGTGCTCCTATTTGACGGTCCGGCTACAGCCATTGATCCAGACTCATTCATTTACGGCAGAAAGGGGGCACGAGCATGTTTGAGAGGTTTACCGAACGTGCCCGCCAGGTCGTGGTGCTGGCGCAGGATGAGGCCCGCACCCTGAAGCACAACTACATCGGCACCGAGCACATCCTGCTCGGCCTGCTGCGCGAGGAGGAGGGCCTGGCTGCCCGCGTCCTCGACACCCTCGACATCACGGTGGAGGAGGTGCGCGCGCAGGTCGCCCGGATCGTCGGCCAGGGTGACGAGGTCACCACGGGCCAGATCCCGTTCACGCCCCGAGCGAAGAAGGTGCTCGAGCTGGCGCTGCGCGAGGCGCTCTCCCTCGGCCACAACTACATCGGCACCGAGCACATCCTGCTCGGGCTCGTTCGCGAGAACGAGGGCGTCGCCGCCCGCATCCTGCTCGACTTCGACGCAGACGCCGAGAAGATCCGCAACGAGATCATCCGCATGCTGTCGGGCCCCGGCCGGCGCACCGCCGCGGGCGCGGGCACTGCCGAGAAGGGGCAGAAGAGCTCCAAGCTGCTCGACCAGTTCGGCCGCAACCTGACCAAGCAGGCGAGCGAGGGCAAGCTCGACCCGGTCGTCGGCCGCCAGAACGAGATCGAGCGCGTGATGCAGATCCTCTCGCGCCGCACGAAGAACAACCCGGTGCTGATCGGCGAGCCCGGTGTCGGCAAGACCGCGGTGGTCGAGGGACTCGCCCAGCGCATCTCGTCGAACGCCGTGCCCGAGCTGCTGCGCCAGA
>DASXOR010000086.1:0-11403 GCA_036494095.1 Gaiellales bacterium
CAGATCTGCCAGTGGGACAAGGACTCGTGCGCCGACGCCGGCTTCCTCAAGATCGACCTGCTCGGCCTGGGCATGCTCTCGGCGGTGGAGGAGTGCGTCGATCTGATCGCCGCGGTGCGCGGGGCGCCGATCGATCTCTCCCGGGTCGGGTTCGACGATCCCGAGGTGTACGCCGAGATCCAGCAGGCCGACACGGTGGGCGTGTTCCAGATCGAGAGCAGGGCGCAGATGCAGTCGCTGCACCAGACGCTGCCTGAGAACCTGGACGACCTCACCGTGCAGGTGGCACTGGTGCGGCCGGGGCCGATCGTCGGCGACGCCGTCAATCCCTACGTCAAGCACCGCCGCGCCCGCCGCGCCGATCCGGACTTCGAGCCTCCGTACGACCACCCGCTGCTCGAGCCGGTGCTGCACGACACCCTGGGTGTGGTCGTGTTCCAGGATCAGGTGCTCGAGGTGGCGATCGCGCTCGCGGGGTTCTCGACCGGCGAGGCCGAGAGCCTGCGCCGGGCCATGAGCCGCAAGCGCAGCCGCGACGCCCTCGAGCGGCACCGGCAGCGGTTCTGCACCGGCGCGGCCGCGCGAGGGGTGCCCGAGGCGACCGCCCTCAAGGTCTTCGAGAAGGTGGTGGCCTTCTCTGAGTTCGGCTTCCCCAAGAGCCACGCCGCCGCCTTCGCCATCCTGGCCTACCAGTCGGCGTGGCTGCACCGCAGCTACCCCGCCGAGTTCCTGTGCGCGCTCCTGAACGCCCAGCCGATGGGCTTCTACCCGCCGGCGACGCTGCTGCGCGACGGCGAGCGGCGGGGCGTCGAGATCCGCCCGCCGGACGTGAACCGAAGCGCTGCGGCCTGTACCGTCGAGGCCGGCGGCCGGGCGGTGCGGATCGGCCTCGGCTACATCAAGGGCGTCGGCACCCGGGCCGAGGGCGTGATCGCCGAGCGCGAGGCCGAGGGGGCGTTCTCGGATCTCGGCGAGCTGGTGCGGCGGGCGCCGCTTCACACCGACCAGCTCGAGGGGCTGATCCGCTCAGGCGCCTGCGACAGCTTCGACCGCAACCGCCGCCGGCTCCTGTGGGAGTTGCCCCTGCACCGCGCTCCCGCGGGGACGGAGGGCGCCGCGCAGCTGGCGCTGGCGCTGGACGCCTCCCCCACCCCGGCGCTGCCGCGGATGTCCGACTGGGAGCGGATGGTGGCCGATCACGAGGCCATGAGCCTGACCACCGGCCCGCATCCGATGGCGCTCCTGCGCCCGAGCCTCGACACCGCCATCCTCACCGCCGACCGGCTCCTGCACGCGCCGCTCGGGCCGGTCACCATCGCCGGCATCACCATCGCCCGCCAGCGTCCGGGCACCGCCAAGGGGATCGTGTTCCTGCTGGTCGAGGACGAGTGCGGCATGACCAACGTGATCTGCCCGCCGGCTGTGTACGAGCGCGACCGCATCGCCGTCCGCGCCGAGCCGCTCGTGCAGGTGTGGGGACGGCTCGAGCGCCGCGACGGCGCGGTCAACGTGATCGCCGACCGGGTCGCCGGCCTGACGTACACCGGCCGGCCGGATCTGGGCCGGGCCGCGGAGCGGGCGGCCGCGCGCGCGGCCGGAACCGGCGCGGGCCAGGGCGGCCACGTCGCCGACCTGCGCCGGCTGCGAGCCGCCGCCCCGCGCGCGAACAGCTTCGGCCGCGGCCGGCGCTGACACCCGTCTTCACAACCCGGCCGCCATTGGTGTGTTTTTCCGAAGAATTCCGTAAAGAGGGCTGCCGCTTGCGGCGAAATCTCCGTAGGCTGAGTGGGCCGATGTGGTTTCGCCGCTGAGGGTCGTAGGAGCCCACCCTGACGAGCGGTGAGATGGGGTCGGTTGGGGGAGGCCGTTCGCCTACGGCCTCCCCCAAAATGCTGCTCGGAGCGGCCTCAGGCCTTCGCAGCCGTGGAGCGGCGCAGGGCGGCCTGAAGCGCCGGGAAGTGATCGCATACCCGGCCCCCGTCGAGGGTGTTCCACGGCGTCCACACCACGACCCGCACGATCAGGCACTGCCCGCCGGGCGCAGGCGGCCGCCCGCACGCCCACCGCACCTTGTGGGAGGGCAGCTTCATGCAGGTGAAGCCGGAATGCCCCGCCTGCCGGCCGATGTCCGCCGCCACCCCGGCGGCGGTGAGCGTCCGCGGCAGCAGCGCCTCCAGTTCGGGCACGCGCTCGCAGCGATGCTGGCCGACGACCGTGCTCCAGTTGCCGAACGTGCTCACCTTGGCGATCACGCAGACGGACTCGACCCGGTAGACGACCGCGCACGCCCAGGCGGAGCCGTTGGACTGCAGTGCCGAGCAGCGCACGGTGGGGGCGTGCTCGCGCGTGGCGATCTGGTGCTCCAGCGACGTCTCGGCGATGCGCTGGTGCACGCGCAGCACCCAGTATCCGGTCGCACCCACTGCCAGCACCGTGAGGATGATGCCGGCGAGCCAGAGGTGCGATCGCATGGCCACGCTCTCGGGCGAGCGCACCGGGTCGGGCGCACGCGCGGTACCGGGCGCGTTGCGCACGGGGGCCGGCGCGGGCGGCTCGGGCGCGGCGTGCTGGGGCTGGTAGACCGTTTCGGGCTCGGGGTCGACCGGCGGGGCGACGACAGGAGGGTCGGCGGCGACGACGACCGGCTCGCCGGCGATTGGCTCGTTCGCAACCGGATCGCTGGCGACCGGCTCGCTGGGCACCGGCCGCGCCGGTGGGGGCGGCGCGGGATCGGGCTCGCGTTCGATGCGCGGCGGCAGGCCCGGCGTCGGCTCGCGCTCGATCCGCGGCGGCAAGCCCGGCGCCCGCTCGTGCTCGATCCGCGGCGGCAGGCCAGGCGTCGGCGCAGGGCGGGGGCTGGACGCCTGCCGCCCCGTGTGCTCATCCTCCGCCTGCCTGCGCCGTGGCCGGCCACCGAGGGCACCTGCCGTACCGGCCACGGCCAGGACGGCCCGACGGGCCCGACCCAGCAGCTGGTCTCGTGACACATGGGAACTTTACGCGCTGTCAGGGCCTGACTCCATGCACACCGGGCGATGACCCCCCAAAACGGGGGGTGCGGCGTTGAGTGTGGACATCGCCCGTCGCGAGATCGACGCGTTGGCCTCCGCGCACCGACTACGTGTCCAACGGGAGGCCTTACGCCGTTATCAGCGCGACGTCGTCGTCGACGTCGCCGACCGTCGGAATGACGTCGAGGACGCTCTCCCGAGCGCAGTAGCGCACGTCGTCGGCGAGGTCGGCGGCACGCAGGTTGCGGGCGCTGCGGGACGCCCCCAGACCCTCCCCGGCCGACGTGAACGACGCCGCGATCGCCTCGGCGGCCTGGGCGGCGTCGGTGGCCTCCCACTCGGCGAGCCACACCCGCAGCTCCGAGACGTACCGGCCCGCGGTGTAGGCGTCGTCGATCGCGAACTCGCCGCCGACCCCGGCGCACTGCACGAGCACATCGCCCTTGGCCTGGCGGGCGCGCCGGGCGGCGGCGGCCGCGCATGCGGTCAGATTGGCCAGGCTACCGACCAGGACGGTGTCTGCCCGATTCGCGGCGGCCACGATGGCGCGCGTACCGTTGGTCGTGGTCAGGACGAGGGTCTCGCCGCGCGCCGCGCCGTCGGCGAATTCGCGCGGCGAGTTGCCCAGGTCGAAGCCCTCCGGGCGCACGCAGGCCCGCTCACCGGCGAGGACGGTGCCCGCTCCCAGCCGGCCCGCCAGCTCGCGCGCGCGGTCGAGCCCGGCGCACGCGAGCACGCGTGAGTAGCCCTGGGCGAGCGCGTGGGCGATGGTCGTGGTCGCGCGCAGGACGTCGATGACGATGGCGACCGCCGCCTCCGGCGGCTCGCCCGGCGTAAACGCCACATCGATCTTCAACCTGCGATGACCGCCTGGGCGGCCGCGAGGCGGGCGATCGGCACCCGGAACGGCGAGCACGAGACGTAGTCCAGGCCGGCCCGGTGGCAGAACGCGATCGAGTCCGGATCGCCGCCGTGCTCTCCGCAGATGCCCATGCGGATGTCCGGCTTCACCGAACGTGCCTTCTCGACCGCCATCGCGACGAGGGCGCGCACACCGTCGTCCATCGTCTCGAACGGGTTGCGCGAAAGGACGCCATCCTCGAGGTACTGCGTCAGGAACTTGCCCTCGGCGTCGTCGCGCGAGAAGGCGAGCGCCGTCTGCGTGAGGTCGTTCGTGCCGAACGAGAAGAAGTCGGCATACTTCGCGATCCGGTCGGCCAGGAGGGCCGCGCGTGGAATCTCGATCATGCTGCCGATGCGGATGTCGAGGCCCGTGCCGCCCTCCTCCTCGATCACGCGCTCGGTCAGGGTGCGCAACCGGCGCAGCTCCTCCGTGAACGCGACCAGCGGATGCATGATCTCGACCTCTTTGGCGTTCACGTCGAGGGCGGCGCGCACGATGGCGCGCACCTGCATCTCGTAGATCTCCGGGTAGAGGATGCCGAGCCGGCAGCCGCGCGTGCCGAGCATCGGGTTCACCTCGTGCAGCGCCTTCACCCGTGCGGCCAGCCGCTCCTGGCCGGGGCCGATCTGGTCGAGGGGAGGCAGGAACTCGTGCAGCGGTGGATCGAGCAGCCGGATCGTCACCGGGAACCCGGCCATCGCCTCGAGGATCCCGCTGAAGTCGGCCTGCTGGAACGGCAGCAGCCGGTCGAGCGCCGCGCGGCGGCCGGTCTCGTCGGAGGCCAGGATCATCTCGCGCATGACGGGCAGGCGGTCGTCGCCGAAGAACATGTGCTCGGTACGGCACAGGCCGATCCCCTCGGCCCCGAACTCGCGCGCGCGGATGGCATCCTCGGGCGTGTCGGCATTGGCCTCCACCCCGAGCCGGCGGACCTCGTCCGCCCACCCCGTGATGGCGCGGAAGTCCTCGTTGATCTGCGGCGGCACGAGCCTGACGGCGCCGCGGATCACGAGCCCCCGGCTGCCGTCGACAGAGATCTCGTCACCCTCGTTGATGGTGGTGCCGTTCACCGTGAAGAGCCGCGCCGCCGGATCGATCTGAAGCGCCTCGACGCCGCACACGCACGGCTTGCCCATCCCGCGCGCCACGACGGCCGCGTGCGAGGTCATGCCGCCATGCGCGGTCACGACCCCCTGCGCCTGGATGAGACCGTGGATGTCATCGGGCGTCGTCTCCCAGCGCACCAGGATGACCGCCTCGCCGGTGCGCCCGCGGGACTCGGCGGTATCGGCGTCGAAGACGACCTTGCCGACGGCCGCGCCGGGAGAGGCGTTCAGGCCGCGCGCCAGCACGTCGTATTCGGCGCCGGGGTCGATGCCCGGGTGAAGCAGCTGGTCGAGTTGGGTCGGGTCGATGCGGCCGATTGCAGCGCGGCGGTCGAGCACCTCCTCGTCGACCAGGTCGCGGGCCACGCGCACGGCCGCCTGGGCGGTGCGCTTGCCGGTGCGCGTCTGCAGGATGTAGAGGGTGCCCTGCTCGATCGTGAACTCGACGTCCTGCATCTCCTTGTAGTGCGACTCGAGCAGCTGCATCGCGTCGCGCAGCTGGCGGAACGCCTGCGGGCTCACCTCCTCGAGCTCCGCGAGCGGACGCGGCGTGCGGATGCCGGCGACGACGTCCTCGCCCTGGGCGTTCACCAGGAACTCCCCGTAGAGCTCGCGCTCGCCCGTCGAGGGGTTGCGGGTGAACGCCACGCCCGTGGCGCTCGTCGGGCCGAGGTTCCCGAACACCATCTGGCCGACGTTGACCGCCGTGCCGAGGTCGTCGGAAATGTTGTCGTGGCGGCGGTACGTGATCGCCCGGGGGGTGTTCCACGAGTGGAACACGGCCGCGACCGAGCGCTCCAACTGTTCGGCGGGATCCTGCGGGAAGTCGTCGCCCGTACCCGATCGGTAGATGCCGCGGAACGTGTCGAGGAGCTTGCGCAGATCCGCGGCGTCGAGGTCGACGTCGGCCCGGACGCCGCGGTCGAGCTTGAGCCGGTCGAGCGCATCCTCGAACAGATGGCCGTCGACGCCCATCACGACGTCGCCGAACATCTGCACGAACCGGCGGTAGGAGTCGCGCGCGAAGCGCTCGTCGCCGCTGCGAGCCGTCAGGCCCTGCACGGAGCGATCGTTCAGGCCCAGGTTCAGGATCGTGTCCATCATGCCGGGCATCGACACGGGCGACCCCGAACGCACCGACACGAGCAGAGGGTCGGCCGGGTCGCCCAGCCGCTTGCCCACCCGCCGCTCGAGGTCGGCGAGATGCTCGGCGATCTGGTCACGCAGACCGTCCGGCCAGGTGCTTCCGGCGGCCAGGTAGTCGTTGCACGCCTGCGTCGTGATGATGAAGCCGTCGGGCACCGGCAGCCCGATCGTGGTCATCTCGGCCAGCCCGGCGCCCTTACCCCCGAGCAGGGCACGCATATCCTTCGACCCCTGGGAGAAGTCGTACACATACCCGGACCCGGCCACGAGGGGGAGTGTACGTTGGTCTGTCACGCATAGCCAATCCGCGTCCCCCGGTGGGGAGCCGGGTAGTGCGGTAGGGTGGGCCGATGCCGCAGCAGAGCGCCACCTGCGAGTGCGGCCGACCCGACTGCCACGCATCGCTCGACATCTCTCCGGAGGAGATGCGGCGTCTGCACGCCGAGGGCCTGCGCGTGGTTGCGCCAGGGCACGTCAGCGGGCGTCCCGAGGAGATCGTGGTGGCGCGGGAGGAGGCGCACTGGACGGTGCGTGACGTCGACCCGGTCGACGAGGCGTCGATGGAGTCGTTCCCCGCCAGCGATGCCCCGGCGTGGCCGGACTGACCGCCGCCACGAGGAGCGTGCCCGCGCTCGGCCGTGCATGCGTCGTTGCCGCAGTGGCCGCGGGCCTGCTCGCCGCGCCTCCCGCCCGTGCGGCGACTCCGCCCGCCGTGCCGCAGCACGGAGCACTCTGGGGGGCGTTCCCGAACGAGCCCGGCGGCATCGCGGCGCTGCAGCAGCGGGTCGGCCGCCGGCTGGCGATCGTGAACCGGTACGTGCCGTGGACGTTCACGGGATGGGCGGACGTCTCGACGTACCTGCGCGGCGGCCACCTACCCTTGATCTCGTGGTCGGCGGCGCCGGACACGGCGGCCGCGGCGATCGCGAGCGGCAGCGAGGACGGCGTCATCCACGCCGCCGCGGTGGCGCTGCGGCACGCCGGCGGCCGGGTGTTCCTGCGCCCCTTCTACGAGTTCGACCAGCCTCAGGGGCATCCGCGCTACATCGGCACGCCACGCGAGGTGGTCGCCGCGTGGCGGCGCCTCCACGACATCTTCCGGGCGGCCGGCGCGAAGAACGTGCGGCTCGTGTGGTGCCCGATGGCGTTCGACTTCCACGGCGGCATCGCGCGCTCGTTCTGGCCCGGCAACCGCTATGTGAACTGGGTCGCGGCGGACGGCTACAACTTCCCGGGCAAGACGTGGCACTCGTTCCGCGACATCTTCCAGGGCGCCTACCACTTCGCGGGCGTCCACGGCAAGCGCATGATGATCGCCGAGACCGCCTCCCCCGCCTCCGACCCGCGCACGCCCGGGTGGATGGCCGGGGCCGCGAAATGGATCCGCCATCACACGCTCGTGCACGCGGTGTCCTACTTCGACTCGACGAGCCCGAAGGGCTACAACTTCGAGGTGGCGTCCGACCCGCAGACGCTCGCCGCGTTCCGGGCCTGGGGCCTGCGCAGGTACTTCCACCAGTAGCGTTCGGGGCATGAATCTGCGCCCCCTGACGGCCGCCGACGGGCCCGCGCTCGTGCGTATCCTCGAGACGCCCGAGGTGGCGCGCTGGTGGGACGAGCCGGACGAGGGGTTCCCGTTCACCGACGACCCGGAGGCGACCCGGCTCGTGATCGAGGTCGACGGCGTGGTGGCGGGCATGATCCAGTACGCCGAGGAGCTCGAGCCGAAGTACCGCCACGCCTCGATCGACCTCTTTCTCGACCCCGCCCTGCACGGCCGCGGCCTCGGCAGCGAGGCGGTCAGGCGCGTCGTCCGCCACCTGATCGACGAGCGCGGGCACCACCGCATCACGATCGACCCGGCGGCCACGAACACCGCGGCCATCCGCGCCTACGAGAAGGCCGGCTTCGCCCCGGTCGGGATCATGCGCAGCTACGAACGTGACGTCGGCGGCGCGGGCTGGCACGACGGCCTGCTGATGGAGCTGATCGAGCGGCGCTAGAGAGGGTGCCTGGCACCGTTCCGGTGCCAGGCACCGGCCGGCCTCAGACCGGCTAGGCCGGCCGCAGGCCCTCGAGCGATGCCCGCCGGCGCTCGTCGACAAGCTCGGCGACGCGGGCCGCGGTCTCCTCGATCGCGAGGCCGGTGACGTCGATCACGGGACAGCCCAGCCGCCGGTGCAGCGCCCGGGTGAACTCGAGCTCCTCGTAGATCTCGGCCAGGTCGGCGTAGCGGGCGCCGGCGCCGGCCAGTGTGCGCACGCGCCTGCGGCGGATGCCCGCCAGCTGCTCGGCGTCGATCGTCAGCCCGACCAGCTTCCACGGCTCGACCGTGAACAGCACGGGCGGCGGGTCGACGCCGCGCACGATCGGCACGTTCGCGGACATGTAGCCGAGGTAGCCCAGGTGCATGGAGGTCGGCGTCTTCGACGTGCGCGACACCCCGAGCAGGACGATGTCGGCCTGGTGCAGGTCGTCGGCGCCGCGGCCGTCGTCGTGCTTGACCGCGAACTCGATCGCCGCGATGCGGCGGAAGTACTGGGCGTCGAGCGGGGCGCTGCGGCCGGGGACCAGGGTCGCCTCGCGGCCGGAGGCGGTGGTGATCGCGTTCAGCGCCGGCCCGAGGACGTCGTGCACCACGAGGCGGCTGGCGTGCGCGATCTCGACCATCGCCTCGCGCAGCGCCGGGTCGACGAGCGTGTAGAAGACCGCGGCCCGCCTGCCCGTCGCCGATTCGAGCGCGCGCGCCAGCCCTTCGCGCGTCTGCACGCGGGCGTGGCGGATCATCTCGATCTCGGTGTCGTCGAACTGGCTCTGTGCGGCCCGGCCGACCCGCGCGGCGGTGTCCCCGGTGGAGTCGGACACGATGTGGATCTCGAGCCGGTCGGACACTGGCGTGGATCCTATCCCGGAACCCAGGGGTCGCCCGCCGCGCGGCTGAGATCCTGCTGCGATGGAACCCGATCCGCGGATCGCGCTGGTGCGCCCCCACGAGCTCACGACGACCGCGCCGTATGCGTACGCCGCCCTGCCGCCTGCCGGGGCGGTGGCCCCCGGCGACGTCGCCGCGCAGGCGGAGCAGGTGATGGCGAACCTCCGCGCGGCGCTGCGGGCGGCCGGGGCCGACCTCGACGACGTGCTCAAGACGACCGTCCACGTCGCGACGGTCGAGGTCGAGGCCGTGGCCGCCGTGCGTTAGCCGAGGGCTCTGGCTCGACGGGAGGCGTGTGGCCGGCGATGCGTCACAGCACGCGGGCCGCGTGCGCCGACGAGTACACGGCGTTGCGCGAGATCAGCCCGTCGCGGCAGTTGATGACGTCGATCCCGTCCCATTCCAGGCGGCGGCCGTCCGGGGCGGTGGCGCGGGCGATCCACTCGGCGACGCCCGTGTCGTCGGCGATATAGACCGCATGCTCCTCGAAGCGCAGGTCCGGCCAGCGCTCGTGGATGCCGGCGACGTGCGCCCGGAAGGCCTCTGCGCCCTCGACGCGCTCGCCGGCGGTGAGGTTGTCGAACACGATGTCCGCCGTGACGACCGCCATGATGGCGTCGACGTCGTGGCCGAACCACCCCTGGCGGTACGCGTCGACGAGTCGGCTGACCTCGGTCGGGTCCACTGCGCGGATCCTCCCCCGCCGGCCCGGGCCGGTCAAGCCCGCTCAGCCCGGCAGCTGCGCGAAGTCGCCGAGCCGGCGCAACGCCCGAGCGACGTTCGCGACCAGCGTGAGCCGGTTGGCGCGCACCGCCTCGTCGGGGGCCATCACGAGGACGTCGTCGAAGAAGCGGTTCACCGCCGGTACGAGATCGGCCGCGGCCGCGAGCGTCTCTGGCGGCTCGGCGAGCATCCGCCAGAGCTCCTGCTCGGCGGGCTCGGACAGGAGCGCCTCGTCGACCGGACCGGCCGCCGCACCCGCGGCGATCCGCAGGCAGCGGCCGTAGGCGTCGCGCACGGCGTCGCGGCGCGGGCCGGCGAACGCGTGCAGCGCCCGCGCGACCGCCGCCACCTCGACGGGCTCCACCGCCTCCGCCCCGCGCGCCGCTCGCACCTCCTCGACCGCCAGCCCCTCGTCCAGGAGCGGCGGCTCGAGCCGGTCGAGCACGAATCCGGCCGCACGCTCGCCCAGGAGCCCGGTCGGATCGAGCCGATAGCCGCGGGCAAGCGCGATCGCCACGACCCCGGCGGCGGCCCGCCGCAGCCCGAACGGATCGCGGCTGCCCGTCGGCTCGAGGCCGAGCCCGAACGCCACGGCCAGGGTGTCGGCCTTGTCGGCCAGGGCGAGCACCGCCCCGGCCTCGCTCGCGGGCAGCTCTCCGCCGGCCTCACGCGGCCGGTGGTGCTCCTCGATGGCGGCGCACACCGCCTCGTCCTCGCCCGCGGCGCGGGCATAGATCGAGCCCGCGTAGCCCTCGAGGTCGGCAAACTCGCTCACGAGCCCCGACACGAGGTCGGCCTTGCACAGCGCCGCCGCCCGCACGGCGGCCGCCCGCACGGCGGCGTCCAGGCCGTTCTCGTCGCACAGCGCCGCTGCGATCGGGCCGAGCCGAGCCGCCTTGTCGGCCAGCGATCCCGAGCCCTCCAGAAAGCTGACGCGGCCGAGCTCGGCGGCCATCGCCTCGAGGCCGCGCTCAACGTCGCGGCGGTGGGCGAAGGCGGCATCGTCGAGCCGGCCGGCCAGCACCTCCTCGTTCCCGGCCCGCACGATGTCCGGGTCGCCGCCGTTTGCAACGAACAGGAACCGCGGCTCGAGCGGCGCCCCGACCCGGCGGACGGGGAAGTAGCGCTGGTGCGACTGCATCGCGGTGACCACGACCCGCTCCGGCAGGTCGAGGTAGGCGGCGTCGAACCGGCCCTCGAGCACGACCGGCCACTCGACCAGATGGACGACCTCGCCGAGCTTGCCGCCGGGGTCCTTCCACGGCCCCGCTTCGTCGAGGCCGGCCACGATCGCCGCACGCCGCTCCGAGGCCTCGACCATCGCCCGGACGGCGCGCAGGTCGGCGCGATAGGTCGCGGCCGTCCGAAGCGCGGTGTGGCCGCCCTCGTAGCGGTGGCCGTAGGTCGTGTCACCGCTCTCGAGCCCGGCGAGGCGCATCGGCACGACCGCGTCGTCGAGCTTCACGACCAGCCAGCGGATGGGGCGCGAGAAGCGGCCGCCCTCGTAGCGCATCGTCTTCGAGAACTGAATCCCCTCGACGAGGCGGCGCACGACGTCGGGCACGATGTCCGCCAGCTGTG
>DASXOR010000087.1:0-28423 GCA_036494095.1 Gaiellales bacterium
CCGCCCCCTCGAACCCCGCCCGAACACCGCCGACCAACCCCGACCGCGCCGCCGGCGTCTTACGAACCACGATGACCGCCTTGGACGTCACGCGCGCGCTCGACCGCCGCGCCGCCGACCCGCCGTCTGCCCACAGACGCCTCGAGCGGGCCACGCCGCGACGCCCGGATGCGGAGGCGCTGCGATCGGGTATCTGAGAGTTGTGACGAAACCGTGCCGTCCGCCCTGTTGCGGCGAGCCCCCGCCGACGGCGACACTACGCCCATGATCCTGATCGGAGTGTGCGGGGGGATCGCGGCGTACAAGACCTGCGAGCTCGTGCGCATGCTCGTCCGGGGCGGCCACGAGGTGCAGGTGGTGCAGACGCCCGACTCGCAGCGCTTCGTCGGCCCGACAACGTTCGCGGCCCTCTCGCGCAGGCCGGTGGTGACCGACGGCGGGCCCGAGGTCTTCCCGCACCTGGACGCTTCGGCGCGGGCCGATCTGCTCTGCATCGCGCCGCTCTCGGCGACGACGCTCGCGCGCATCGCCCACGGCGAGGCCGCCAACGTGCTGACCGCGACGACGCTCGCGTTCACCGGCCCGGTGGTCGCGGCTCCGGCGATGAACCCGCGCATGTGGGCGGCCGAGGCGACCGCCGCAAATCTGCAGCTGCTGGCGGCGCGGGGAGTCGAGCTGGTCGGGCCGGGCGCGGGCGACACCGCCGAGGGCGAGGTCGGGGTCGGGCGGATGGCCGAGCCGGCCGAGATCATGGAAGCGATCGCCGCCAGGCTCGCAGCCGCGCGCAGCCTCGCGGGCGTGCGCGTGCTCGTGACCGCCGGCGGCACCCGCGAGCCGCTTGACGCCGTGCGCTACATCGGCAACCGCTCGAGCGGGCGGATGGGGGTCGCGGTCGCCGACGAGGCCGCCCGCCGCGGGGCGGACGTGACGCTGATCCTCGCGGCGGCGAGCGCTCTGCCCGCGGCGCCCATGCGCGTCCTGCACGCCGAGTCGGCGGCCGCGCTCGAGGAGGCCACGCTCGCGGCGGCGGCCGCGGCCGACGTCGTCGTCATGGCCGCCGCCGTCTCGGATTACCGCCCGGCGGACGCCTACACGGGCAAGCGGCCGAAGAGCGGTGAGCCGTGGCACGTGACACTGGAGCCGACCACGGATATCCTCAAGGAGCTGGGGTCGAGGCGAACGGCCGGACAGGTGCTGGTCGGATTTGCCGCCGAACATGGCCCCGGGGGGGTCGATCGCGCCCGAGCCAAGCTCGAGCGCAAGAGTCTGGACATGATCGTGATGAACGACGTCAGCCGCGCGGATATCGGATTCGACTCCTCTCAGAACGAGCTGGTGCTGGTGACGGCGCGCGACGAGCGCACCGTCAGCAGGCGCTCCAAGCGCGCCTGCGCCGCCGCCCTGTGGGACGCCGTCGGCGCCTCCGCCGCGACGGTTCCGGCCCCGGCCGGCGCGTGACCGAAGCCAAGAACCAGGAAGGGACAACTCAGGTGGAAGCACACGAACTCGGAGGGCGGGCTCCGACAGCCGATATCGCGGCCGCCGCTGACACCGCGGGGCGCGTGATCGAGAACGTCGCGCGGGTGATCCACGCCCCGCGGGCGCTGATCGCACGCTGCGTGATGGCGATCCTCTGCGAGGGGCACATCATCCTCGAGGACTTCCCGGGCGTCGGCAAGACGATGCTGGCCAAGTCGCTCGCCCGCTCGCTCGACTGCGAGTTCGCCCGCGTCCAGGCGACGCCCGACCTGCTGCCGTCTGACGTCACCGGCGTCAGCGTGTTCAACCTCCAGGGCGGGAACGAGTTCGAGTTCAAGCCGGGCCCGGTGTTCGCGAACCTCGTGCTCGTCGACGAGATCAACCGCGCCTCGCCGAAGACCCAGTCGGCCCTGCTCGAGTGCATGCAGGAGGTGCAGGTCACGGTCGACGGCGTCACCCACCCGCTCGCGCGCCCGTTCATGGTCATCGCGACCCAGAACCCGATCGAGTACGAGGGCACCTTCCCGCTGCCAGAGGCCCAGCTCGACCGCTTCGCCATGCGGCTCACGCTCGGCTATCCGGATGCCCGCCAAGAGGCGCGCATGCTGAGCGAGCACGCCGCGGGCGAGCCGATCGACGAGCTGCGGCCGGTGAGCACGGCCGCCGACGTCGAGGCCGCGATCGCCGCGGTGAAGGGCGTGTTCGTCGAGGAGTCCCTGCACCGCTACGTCGTCGCGATCCTGAACCACACCCGCAGCGACACCCGGCTCTCGCTCGGTGCGAGCCCGCGTGCGGGCATCTCGCTGCTGCGCGTCGCGAAGGCCCACGCGGCGCTCGAGGGGCGCGACTACGTCTCGCCGGCCGACATCAAGGCGGTCGCCGAGGACGTGCTCTCCCACCGGGTGATCCTGGCCCCGGAGGCCCGCACCGCGGGCATCGACGCCGCCGACTCCATCCGCGAGGCGCTCGAGCGCACGGCCATACCCGTATGACCACGCGCGGCCGCCGCCTGCTCCTCCTCGCCGCCGGGCTCTACCTGGTGTCGTGGGGGTTCGGGACGGCGGTCATGTTCCCCGTGGCGGTCGGGCTCGCGCTCGCGCCGCTGCTCGCGCTCGGGTGGGTGAAGGCGCTCGACCGGCCGATGCTCCTCCGCCGGCGCACCGGCCATCTCGAGCTGACCGAGGGGCAGAGCGTCGACGTCGGTCTCGAGGTGCGCCCCGACACGGGCGGGCCGATCCCGGGGCGGGCGATGCTGCTCGACCGGCTCGGCCAGACGCGCGTGATCCAGGCCGACCTGGGCCGGCGCGGCCGGGTCCTGCGCGGCCGCTACGAGATCGAATCGGCGCCGCGCGGGCGCTATCGCATGGACGGCGCCGAGCTCCTGATCGCCGACCCGTTCGGCCTCGCCCAGGCCCGGATCCCGCTCGACCGGGCCGACCAGATGCTCGTGTACCCGCGCGTCTACGAGCTGGAGGGGCTCTTCACCGACGGCGGCACGCCCGGTGGCGACCACGGCCGCTCGATGCTCCACCGCACCGCCGGCTATGACCTCCACAGCATCCGCGAGCACCAGGTGGGCGAGAGCCTGCGCCGGGTGCACTGGCGCTCCACCGCCCGCCGCCGGCGGCTGATGGTCAAGGAGCTTCAGGACACCCCGCGCGACGAGGCCTGCGTCGTGCTCGACGGCGAGGCGGCCGCGCTCACCGGGATCGCGCCCGACTCGACCTTCGACATGCAGGTGCGCGCCGCCGCGTCGCTCCTGCGGCGGATGTCCGACGCGGGCCAGCGCAGCTCGCTGCTCATCCACGCCGCCCAGCGCAGCCGCTACCGGCTCGGCTTCGGCAGTGGTGACTGGGCGGCCGTGCTGGGCGAGCTCGCGGCGGTCGAGGCGACGGCGCCGCGCCCGCTGCACGACTACCTCGCCGAGAGCTCGCGCGGCCCCGACCCGGTCGATGCCTCGCGCGTGTTCGTCGTCACGGCCAGCATGTCGTCACTGCTCGCCGAGCGCGTGCTCGCGCTCGTGTCGGCCCAGTGCGAGCCGGCGGTCGTGTGGGTCGACGGAGCCTCGTTTGCAGCCAACGGCCGCAAGCGCGACACCGCGCCCGAGGCGGCCGCCCTACGGCTGACGCGATCGGGCGTCGCCGTGGCCCGGATCCGATCGGGCGATCACGTCGGCAAGGCGCTCTCGGCTCCCGTCCTGCGCCTGGTGGTGGCCCGTGCGTAGGCCGCCCCGGCTCCGCGTCGCGCCCGTGCTGCTGACAGCGGCGTTCCTGCTCTTCACGGGGTGGCACTGGGCGCGGCTGGAGCAGCCGCACATCGGCTTCCGCGAGCTGGCGCTGCTGGCGCTTCTGGGCGTCGTGCCCACCGTCGTCGCGATGCTCGGCGGGGGGCGCACCCCGGCGCTCATCGCCCTCGCCGTCGCCACGGTCGCCGCAATCGGCCAGATCACCCACACCTGGCCTTGGCAGACCCAGCACGGCATCTACCCGGCCCGCGTGGTCGAGCTCGTGGGGAGGGGGCTGCGCGACTGGTTCGGGACGCACACCCCGATCGACGCCGGCCGCTTCGCCGGCGCCGACCACGACCTGCAGCTCGCCTTCTTCGCGGCGGCCGTCGCACTCGCCTGGCTGATCGTGCGCCGCGAGGCCGCGCTGCCGGGGATCGGGGTGGCCTTCGCCCTGTTCGCCCTCCCGAGCACCGTGCTCTCGCTGCACGCGAACGGCTTCCGTGCCGGCGTCTTCCTGCTGCTGGCGCTGCTCACGCTCGTCGCGACCGCGCGGCGCACCGGCCGGCCGCTGGCCGGGGACGCGCAGGTGGTCGGCCTGAGCGTCGCCGTTGTCCTCGCCGGGCTCATCGTCGGAACGGCGCCGGGGGTCACCAAGACCGCCTTCCTGACCTGGCAGACGTGGAACCCGCTCGCGAACCAGGGCCCGCGCGTCAGCGTCGACTACATGTGGAACCAGAGCTACGCGCCGCTGCACTGGCCGAAGAAGCGCACCACGGTGCTCGAGGTGACGTCGAAGAAGCAGATGTACTGGAAGGCCGCCACGCTCGACACGTTCCTGATCGACCACTGGCAGTTCTCGCAGCAGGGGCAGCTCGTGGGCTCGTCCACGGGCGGCACGCTGACGGCGTCTCCGGACAGCCTGCCGGCCCTCGAGCCGGTCGGCCATCACGTCGTCAACATCAAGGTGAAGGTGGTCGGCCTCGCCGACGACCACCTGATCGGCGCGGCCCAGCCGGTGCGCTGGACGGTGCCGAGCGGCGTCCAGTCGCTGCTGGATTCGAACGGCACGGTCACCACGTTGTCCGACCCGGCCCGCAACGCCACCTATGGGGTGCAGGTGTACGACCCCAGCCCGACGGTTGCCCAGCTGACCACGGCCGGCCACGACTTCCCCGCGTCGATCAGGGCCGGCGTCGAGGTCGGAAGCGTCACCGTGCCGGTCTGGGGGACAGCCCATCCGCAAGCGACGCCTCCGCCGCTCAGCCCGGTGTTCATGCGGGCGGTCGAGCAGGCCTGGCAGACGTCGCACGCGAGCTTTGCGACGAACGAGTACGAGGCCGTGTTCGCGATCGAGCACTACTTCCGCGCGAAGCCGTTCAAGTACACGCTCACGCCGAAGCTCGACGGGCCGATCCCGGCGCTGGCCCAGTTCATGCTGACGACGCACCGCGGTTACTGCCAGATGTTCTCGGGCGCGATGGCGCTCGTGCTGCGCATGCACGGCATTCCGGCCCGGGTCGCGGTCGGGTTCATGTCGGGCAAGCTGCGCGGCTCGGACACCTACGTCGTGAACGACCGCGACGCCCACGCCTGGGTCGAGGTGTACTTCCCCGGCTACGGCTGGATGCCGTTCGAGCCGACTCCGGGCAGCCACCTGCCGTCCGACACGTCCTCGTCGAGCCCCAAGTTCGCAAGCACCACGACCGGCATCGGCAAGCAGTTCCAGGGCTTCGCCAAGCTCGTCTCCGGCGGCGTCGCCCCGGGGATCAGGCACGTGCAGGGCGAGGAGTTCGGGCGCTTCGGCAGCCAGGGCAAGGGCATCGGCCTCGGTAGCGGGACGATCCTCGCCTCGCACGGCAGCAGCCACGGCCGCTTCATCACCTGGCTCTTCAGCATCACCCTTGTCCTGCTCGCCGCCCTCCTGGTGCTGAAGGCCGTCAGCGTGCGCTGGCGCTATCTGCGCCGCGGCCCGCGGGCGCAGGCGGCGGCGGCCTACCGCGACCTGGCCACCTTCGTCGGCGACCAGGGTGTCGCGCTGCGGCCGGACGAGACCTTCGAGGAGCTGGCCGCAAGGCTGCAGACGACGTTCGGCGTCGACGCGGCCGCGTTCGCCCGCAGCGCCACCATGGCCCGGTACGCACCGCTGCCGACGGCCGAGCGCGAGGGACGGCAGCTGCGCCGCCAGCTGCGCGGCATCAAGCACGACGTGCGCCGGCGGCTGACGCCGCGCGAGCGGGCGACGGGGGCGCTGCGGCTGCGCGCGGCGCTTTCGCAGGCTACCCTCGGAAGCTGACCCTGCTGATGACGAGGGGCATGGCGGAACACGAGGACACCTACGACCTGTTTCAGCGCGGCCGCGAGCTCATGAAGCGCGGCGACACCGCCCAGGCCACCGTCTCGCTCGAGAAGGCCAAGCGGCGCGAGCCCGACAAGGCGTCGATCCGCGAGGCGCTCGGAGTCGCGTACCTGCGCATGCATCGCTACCAGGAGGCGGCGGCCGAGTTCGAGCACATCCTGGCCGCCGCGCCCGCCAACGACTACGCCCACTACTGCCTCGGCCGCTGCCTGTACCGGATGGGCGAGCGCCGCATCGCCCTCGGTCACTACAAGATGGCGGCCTGGCTGCGCCCGAGCGTGGACTACTACCAGGAAGCGGTCGACGGCCTGCGTGACTGAATGACCGGTGCCTGGCACCGGGACGGTGCCAGGCACCTCAACATCAGGCCGGCAAGTCGAGCCAGATCGTCACCGGCCCGTCGTTCACGAGCGCCACGTGCATGTGAGCGCCGAAGCGGCCCGTCGCGACCGGCACCCCGAGCGCCGAGAGCTCGGCCGCGAACGCTGCCACGAGCGGCTCGCCGAGGTCGGGCGGCGCGGCATCACTGAATCCGGGCCGGTTGCCGCCGCTCACGTCGGCGTAGAGCGTGAACTGCGACACGACGAGCGCCGCGCCGCCGACGTCCACGAGCGATCGGTTCATGCGCCCGTCGGAGTCGGCGAAGATGCGCAGCCTGGCCACCTTGCCGGCCAGCTCCGCGGCGGCCTGGGGGCCGTCCCCGGCGCCCGCCGCGACGAGCACGAGGAGGCCGGCGCCGATCGCCGCCACACGGTCTCCGTCCACCTCCACGGAGGCTTCGATCACGCGCTGGATCAGTGCTCGCACGGTCGGCCGGAGTTTCTCATCTGGAAGGGTGCGGTGCTACACTCAAGGTCGTTTCCGAGTTTCTGAGAGCGGTCGTCGAGGTGGGCTCCAACCCGCCTCTTTTTTCGCCCGCGATCAGGCTTCGAGGTGTACATATGAGAATGAACGAACAACTTCAGAGCGAGATCGAGCAGATGCTCCACGACCGTAGCCCGGACGTCGAGGTCGTGCTTGCGGAACGGGCCGGGCCGGGCCTCGTGCGGGTGTTCATCGACCACCCGCAGGGCGTCGACACCGACCTGTGCGAGCGCGTCAGCCGTGACCTCGGGCCACTGCGCGAGCGCTATGCGCTCGAGGTGTCCTCGCCGGGCGTCGAGCGGCCGCTGGTGCGTCCCGACCACTACCGGCGCGCGGTCGGCCGCAAGGTGGACGTGCGCACGGTCGAGCCCATCGACGGGCGCAGGCATTTCACCGCCCTGCTCGTCGACGCCGACGACGCGGGCATCGATCTCGAGCAGGACGATCGACGGGTGCGGATCGACTACGCCGCCATCCGCCGCGGCCGGTTGGTGTTCGAGTCCTGGGGAGGGCGCTCGTGAGCAAGGAAATTCTGGAGGGCGTCAAGCTCGTCGAGAAGGAGAAGGGGATCGAGCCGGGCACGCTCCTGGCCGCGATCGAGGACGCGCTGCTCGCCGCCTACCGCAAGATGCCCGATGCGCGCCATCCGGTGCGCGTCGACCTCGACCGCGACACGGGCGACTTCACCGCCTGGACGGTCACCGACGACGCCTGGTCGAAGTACCTCGATGCCCATCCGCACCATCACGTGCTGGCCGAGGCGCCCGCCGTCGACATCGACCCGATGGCGCCGGCCGAGGACGCCGCCGAGGAGCCCGAGCCCGAGATCGAGTGGGACTGGTTCCAGGACACGGTGCTCGTCGACGTGACCCCGGACAACTTCAGCCGCATCGCCGGCCAGACCGCCAAGCAGGTGCTGCGCCAGCGGATCAACGAGGCCGAGCGCTCGATGATGTACGACGAGTACGCCGACCGGGTGGGCGAGATCGTGACCGGGATCGTGCAGCAGGACGACCACCGCTACGCGTTCGTCGACCTCGGCCGTATGGAGGCGATTCTGCCCGGCTCGGAGAAGGTGCCGGGCGAGCGCTACGAGCAGGGCAGCCGCATCAAGGCCGTCATCATCGAGGTGCGGGCCGAGGGCAAGGGGCCGCAGGTCGTGCTCTCTCGCCGCTCCGACGAGCTCATCCGCCAGCTCTTCGAGCTCGAGGTACCCGAGATCGCCGACGGCCTCGTGAACATCCGCGCCGTCGCCCGCGAGCCCGGCTACCGGGCCAAGATCGCGGTCGAGTCGAAGGTGCAGGGCGTCGACCCGGTCGGTGCGTGCGTCGGCCCGCGCGGCTCGCGTGTGCGCATGGTCGTGTCCGAGCTGCGGGGCGAGAAGATCGACATCATCCCCTGGAACGACGAGCCCGCCCGGTTCGTCGCAAAGGCGCTTGCGCCGGCGAAGGTGCGCGAGGTGTACGTCGACGACGACAACCGCCAGGCCACCGTGGTCGTGCCGGACGGCGAGCTCTCGCTCGCGATCGGCAAGGAGGGGCTGAACGCCCGCCTGGCCCACCGCCTGACCGGATGGCGGATCGACATCGTCTCCGAGACCGAGTACTACACCGACGACTCCGACGCGCCCTACACGGGCGAGTCGGGCGAGGAGGACGAGTTCCCCGGCCGCTGCATCGCCGTGACCTCGTCCGGCAAGCGCTGTCCCAACCAGGCGCTCGACGGCAGCCGCTACTGCGGGGTACCGGCGCACATGGCGCTGGCGGCAGAGGAGGGGCGCGCGTCCTCGCGGTGAGCACTCCGGTGCGGCAGTGCGCCGGCTGCGGCCGGCGGCGGCCGCAACCTGAGCTGGTGCGGATCGGCGTCGTTGCCGGCGAGCTCGTGATCGACCGCGACCGCCGCCTTGCCGGCCGCGGGGTGTACCTGTGCCCGACCAGGCGCTGCGCGGAGCAGGCTCGCAGGCGGGGCGCGATCCCGAGAAGGCTACGATGCATGGTGACAGTGCCGCCCGACCTCGAGGATCGGGTGGCAGTTGAGGCGGCCGAGGGCCGCAATTTGGGAGGATTGACCGGCGTAGATGGCTGACGAAATCGTAGATCCGGAAGAGGCCCGCCGCGCGTTCGGCGCGAAGGCGGCCGCACCCGAGCAGGATCGGCCTGCTCAGCCCGGCCGTGCTCCCAGGCCGCAGCGCGGCGCAGCCCCAAAGGGCAAGCGCCGGGTCGTGATCGACGCCCAGGCCGGGCGCAAGCCGGCCATGCGGCGCGAACGCGGCGCGCCGCGGGCAGAGCCCAAGCGCGAGGCCGAGGTCCCCGCCGGCCCCGTCAAGGTGCCGTCCGGCATCACGGTCAAGGATCTGGCCGAGAAGCTCGGCATCTCTCCCGCCAAGATCATCACGATGATGATGGGCCTCGGCGAGATGGTGACGCTGACCGTGTCGCTGACCGACGAGGCCGTGGAGCTGATCGGCACCGAGCTCGAACGCGAGATCATCATCCAGCACACCGACGACGAGGAAGAGGAGGAGGTCGTCTTCGAGGACGACCCGGCCGACCTCGTCTCCCGCCCGCCCGTGGTCACCATCATGGGGCATGTCGATCACGGCAAGACCACGCTTCTGGACGCGATCCGCGAGTCGTCGGTCGTCACGACCGAGGCCGGCGGCATCACCCAGCACATCGGCGCCTACCAGGTCGACGTCGGCGACGGGCGCAAGGTCACGTTCCTGGACACCCCGGGCCACGAGGCCTTCACCGCCATGCGCGCCCGCGGGGCGAAGGTCACCGACGTGGCGGTGCTGGTGGTCGCGGCCGACGACGGCGTGATGCCGCAGACGATCGAGGCGATCGACCACGCCAAGGCCGCGGGCGTGCCGATCCTCGTCGCCGTGAACAAGATCGACCGCCCCGATGCGAACCCCGAGCGTGTGCGCAACGAGCTGGTCGGACAGGGCCTGCAGCCCGAGGAGTGGGGCGGAGACACGATCTTCGAGGATGTCTCGGCCAAGGCCAGGACGAACCTCGACAAGCTCCTGAACTCGATCCTGCTCCAGGCCGACGTGCTCGAGCTGAAGGCCAATCCGACCGCCGACGCAAGCGGCGTCATCATCGAGTCGCGCCTCGACGTCGGCCGCGGCCCGGTCGCCACGATGCTCGTGCAGCGGGGCACGCTACGCGTCGGCGATGCCGTGGTCGCCGGAGATGCGTGGGGCAAGGTCAAGGCGTTGAACGACCACAACGGCAAGCGGGTCAAGGACGCCGGGCCGGGTGTGCCGGTCGAGATCCTCGGCTTCGACAAGCCGCCGCCGGCGGGCGAGGTGTGCCGCGTCGTCGAGAACGACCGCGTCGCCCGCCAGACCGCGCAGCAGCGCGCGCAGCGCAAGCGCACCGAGATGCTTGCAAAGCGCAGCAAGGCGATCAGCCTCGAGGATCTGTTCTCGCAGATGCAGGAGGGCGCGGTCAAGGAGCTCGCCCTCATCATCAAGGGCGACGTGCAGGGCTCCGTCGAGGCCGCTGTGGACGAGATCGGAAAGATCCACCACGACGAGGTCTCGGTGCAGGTCATCCACTCGGGCGTCGGCGGCATCGTCGCGTCGGACATCATGCTCGCCGCGGCGTCGAGCGCGATCGTCGTCGGCTTCAACGTGCGCCCGAACGCCGAGGCGAAGGCGCTGGCCGACCGCGAGGGCGTCGACATCCGCACCTACCGAGTCATCTACCAGCTGACCGAGGACATCCAGCGGGCGCTGATCGGCATGCTCTCACCCGAGCGGGTCGAGGAGGTGCTGGGCGAGGTCGAGGTGCGCCAGACCTTCCGCGCCTCGCGGGTCGGGACGATCGCCGGCTGCATGGTCACCCAGGGCTCCGTCCAGCGCGGTGCGCAGGTGCGCATCGTCCGCGACGGCACGATCGTCCACGACGGCCGCATCGGCACGCTCAAGCGCTTCCAGGAGGACGTGCGCGAGGTGGCCCAGGGCTTCGAGTGCGGCCTCACCATCGACGGCTACAACGACATCAAGGAAGGCGACGTGCTCGAGGTCTACACCGTCCGCGAGGTCGCCCGCTCCGCGTAGGCTCCGCACCAAGCGGGGTCAGCCCCTTTTGGTGCGTTCACGCCCAGGCGTCGAAGAGGTAGCGGTCGGCCTCGCGCGCGGCGCGCAGGACGATGGCGTTGGCGGCGACGGCGAGCGGCCGCGTCGTGGCGTCGACCAGGGCGTGGACGTCGGTCGGGTCGGCGGCGACCTTGGCCGCGTCCGCGTCAAGCGCGTGCATCGCGGTGAAGATGCCGGTGAGGGCGCTCGCGTATGCGCTCGTCGGAGCAGTCTGCATACCGCCCAGCGTGCCCGCCGGCCGGTGCGGGCGCGTCACGCGTCCGGGGGAACCTCGCCGCGCGGACGGGTGAACACATGCCGCAGCGCGGCCTCGTCGCCGGGGTCGGCCAGGAGCACGACCTCGTCGCCGGGCTCGAGCTGGAGCGAGCCGCGCGGCTGCTCGGTGCGCCCGGCGCGAACGACGAGGGCGACCCACGCGCCCTCGCCGATCGGCAGCTCGCGGATGCGACGGCCGGCCGCGATCGCCGCCGGGGCGACCACCAGCCGCACGACCCCTTCCGGCTCGTGCCGCAGTGGGATCCGCAGGGCCCAACCACGCGGGCGCCGGCGCACGGTCATCGGCACGCGCAGCGCCCGCGCCAGCGGCTCCAGGGCCAGCCCCTGGGCGATCACCGACGCGGCCACGACCACGAACACAAGCTTGTAGATCAGATCCGCGTGCGGCACGCTTTCGAGCACCGCGAGCGCGGCCAGCAGGATCGGCACGGCGCCCTTGAACCCGGTGAGCGCGATGAAGCCCTTCTCACCGCGGCGCAGGCGCTCGCCCATGAGCAGTGGCAACACCGCCGCCGGCCGCACGACCAGGACGAGCACGGCGGCCAGCACGAGGCCGTAGCCGAGGGTCGACCAGCCGATGTCGTACAGGTGGATGGTGAGGCCGAGCGCGGCGAACACGACGATCTCGCCGAGCGAGGCGAGCGCGCCGTGGAAGCGCTCGATCTCGCCCTTGAAGGGCATGCGCGTGTCACCGATCCAGACGCCGGCGACGAAGACGGCCAGGAATCCCGACCCGTGCAGGAGGGTCGCCCCGCCGTAGATCAGCCCGGCAATGGCGAGCGTGCGCACGGCGTAGAGGCCCTCGCGCGGCAGCGGGTTTCGCCGCATCGCCCGCACGAGCAGCATCGCCCCGAAGATGCCCACGGTGGCGCCCACCACCATCTCGACGAGGAAGTCGGCCGCCCCGCCGACCCCCGATGCGCCGGTCGTCGCGTAGTCCGCCAGGGCGACGACGAGCGCGATCGCGACCGGGTCGTTTGCGCCCGCCTCGCCCTCGAGGATGGTCGGCACACGTCCGCCGATGTCCCGCCGGGCCAGCACCGAGAACATCACCGCCGGGTCGGTCGGGGCGAGCGCCGCGCCGATGATCGCGGCGGTCGTCCACGACACGGGCAGGATGATCTGGGCGGCGACGGCGCCGAGGGCCGCCGTCAGGAACGTGCCGGCCGTCCCGAGCAGCGCGATCGGGCGGATCTGCGGCCGCAGCCGCCGCCAGCCGATCTGGAGCCCGCCGTCGAACAGGATCGCGATCAGGGCGACCACGCCGATCCGCTCGACATCGCGGATCGAGACCGGCTCCGACAGGCGCGGCTGGATGTCGGAGATCGCCGCCGCGGCGAGCAGGAAGACGACCGGCGCGGGCACGCGCAGGCGGGCCGTCAGCGTCGTCGAGACGAGCGCGAGCCACAGGCCGCCGGCACACACCGCCAGCACCACGGCGAAGTCGCTGATCTCTCTCATGCGCAGGGTTCTAGTGCATCGGGAACGTTCCGATACGATGCGCCCTGCCATGGCGGCGGGTTTCGTGGGCATCCTGAGCTTCGAGCTGCATCTGCCGGATGGCGGATCGCTCAAGGGCAAACGCAAGCACCTGCTGCACACGAAGGCCCAGCTCGAACGCCGGTTCGGCGCCTCCGTGGCCGAGGTCGACTTCCACGACCGGTGGCAGCGCTCACGGCTGACGATGGCGATCGTGCGCCGCGAGCACAACGCGGTGCAGCAGGCGCTCGTCGATGCCGAGCGTTACCTGAGCGGCCAGGAGTACGACCTGGTCGGCTCGAACCGCACCGTCCTCTCGGTCGAGAGCGACCTGCCCGTGGGTCGTTTCTGAATGCCCACCGAGCGCATGCGGCGGGTGAACATGGTGCTTCGCGAGGTGCTGGCCGAGGGCGTCGAGGCGCTCGAGGACCCCGGCCTCGGGTTCGTCACGATCACGGCCGTCCGGGCCGCGTCGGACCTGTCGCAGGCCTCGGTCTACGTGAGCGTGCTCGGCTCCGAGAAGCGCCGGGCACGGTCTCTACGGGCGCTCGATCGCGCCCACGGGGTGCTCCAGTCACGCGTCGCCCGCGAGCTCCACTTCAAGCGCACTCCGCAGCTTTCCTTCCACTATGATGAGACGATCGACCAGGCGATGCGGCTCGAGGAGCTGATCAGCCGTGAACAGGGGCCGCCGGTCGAGGCCCAGCCTGGAATGACCGACATCGCTCTCGAAACCGACCTGGAGGCCGTGGTCGCCGCTCTCGCTGCGGCCGACCGTGTCCTCATCGCCACGCACGAGAACCCCGACGGTGACGCCATCGGGTCGATGGCGGCCGCAGCGGCCGCGATCCGCCGGCTCGGCAAGGAGGTGCGCACCTACCTCGAGCCCGAGTCGAGCGTCCCGCACGAGGTCGCGTTCCTGGACACGGACGGCCTCGAGCGGCACGTCGACCCGGCCACGCTCTCCGGCTGGACGCTGCTCGCGCTGGACTGCGGCAACGAGCGCCGGATGGGCGCGCAGTACACCGACCTGCTCGCCGGCTGCTCGCCGGTGATCGACGTCGACCACCACCACGACAACAGCCGCTTCGGCACCGCCAACCTGATCGATGGCAGCGCATCGTCGACGGCGGAGATCCTGGTGCGGATCTTCGACCGGCTCGGCGCCGAGATCACACCGGCGATCGCCGAGGCCCTGTACGTCGGCCTCGTCACCGACACCGGGCGCTTCCAGTACCGCACCACGAGCCCCGCGGCATTACGCCTGGGGGCGCGCCTGGTCGAGGCCGGGGTCGACGTCCACAAGGTGTTCGAGCGCGTGTTCGAGAGCGTCCAGCCGGGCAAGCTGAAGCTGCTCGGACGGGTGATCGACCACGCCGTCTCCTACTGCGACGGGCGCGTGCTGGTCTCGCACGTGACCCGCGACGACCTGGCGCTCGTGGCAGGCGACGAGGCCACGACCGAGGGCCTGATCGACCACCTCCGCGCGGTCGAGGGCGTGCAGGTGGCGGGCCTCATCCGCGAGCAGGTCCCGCTGGGCGATGGCACGCTCGCCCCCAACCGCGTCTCGCTGCGGTCGCGCGGCCTGATCGACGTCTCGGCAATCGCCCGGCTCTCGTCGGGCGGCGGGCACAAGCAGGCCGCCGGGTTCTCCCATCCGGGCAGCGTCGACGACATCCGCCGGTTCATCGTGTCGGAGGTCAGCGCACAGCTCGCCGAGTCCGCCGCGTAGCGGCGGGAGCACCAGTGCCCGAGGTCACCGGCCTCCTTCTGGTCGACAAGCCCTCCGGGCCCTCGTCGTTCGCGGTGCTGCGAGGGCTGCGCCCGGCGCTCGGTCGCAAGCTCGGCCACGCGGGCACGCTCGACCCGTTCGCAACCGGCCTCCTGCTCGTCGTCGCCGGCAGGGCGACGCGGCTCGCGACCTACCTGTCGGGGGTGGACAAGGCCTACTCGGCGGTGGTGCAGTTCGGGGCCGTCTCGACGACGCTTGACCCCGAGGGCGAGATCACGGCGGGCGGGGCGCAGACCGACGCGGCCGCCGTGACCGCGGCGGCCGCGGCCTGCGTCGGCGAGGTCGAGCAGGCGGTGCCCGCAGCCTCCGCGGTCAAGGTCGACGGGCAGCGGTCATATGCGCGCATGCGCCGCGGCGAGGCCGTCGCGCCGCCGCCGCGACTGGTGACGATCCACCGGCTCGATGTCGAGCGGTTCGACCCGGCCACCCAGCGCGCGACCATCGCAGTCGAGTGCTCGAAGGGCACCTACATCCGCCAGATCGCCGCCGACCTCGGCAGCGCCACCGGCGCAGGGGCGTACTGCGTCGGGTTGCGCCGCACGCAGGTGGGCGGCTTCTCGGTCGCCGACGCCGGTACGCCGGACGAGGTTCGCGCCGATCCCCACGGCCGCTGGTACCGCTCCTGCGCCGACGCGCTTCCGCATCTGCCCGCCCGCGCGCTGGACGACTCCGAGCAGCGCGACATCGCCCACGGCCGGGCGCTGCGCCGGCAGGGCGAAGACGGCGTCACCCGCCTGCTCGCCGGCGGCGAGCTGCGCGCGGTGGCGGAGCCGCGCGGCGAGCGCCTGCAGCCGGTGGTGGTGCTGTGATCGTCCGCCAGAACCTGGCCGATGTGCCGGCGGGCGAGCGGGCCGTCGCCCTCGGCAGCTTCGACGGCGTCCACCTGGGCCATCGCGCGGTGATCGGCGCCGCCGTCGAAACGGCGGCGCGGCGCGGCCTGAAGTCGGCCGTGATCACCTTCCATCCACCGCCGATCGCCATCCTGCGGCCGCAGGTGCAGCTCGTGCAACTCTCGGCGCTCAGCCGCCGCGCGGCGCTGATCGCGGAGCTCGGCGCCGATGAGCTGGTGATCGTGCGCTTCGACCGCGAGTTCGCCGCGCTCGACGCCGACGCGTTCGCGACCCGCGTGCTGGCCGGGGCGCTGGGGGCGCGGCACGTGAGCGTGGGGGCGAACTTCCACTACGGCCAGGGGGCCCGCGGCAACCCCGAGAAGCTGGCCGAGGAGGGCGGCCGGCTCGGGTTCGACGTGCACGTCGAGCCCCTGCTCGAGGTCGACGGCGCGCCGGTGTCCTCGTCGCGGGTGCGCGAGCTGATCGCGGCGGGCGCAGTGGAGCGGGCGGGCGCGCTCCTGGGCCGGCCGCCGTGGGTCGAGGGCGCCGTCGTCCATGGCGAGGCCCGCGGGCGCGACCTGGGGTTCCCGACCGCCAACCTGGCGCTCGTCCCGCGCGCGGCGATCCCGGCCGTCGGCGTCTACGCCGGCACCGCCCACCTGCCCGGATCGAGCCACGTGGCGGCGATCAACATCGGCTACAACCCGACGTTCACCGAGGACCGCAGCGCGGTACGCGTCGAGGCCTATCTGCTCGACTTCGACGCGGACATCTACGGGTCTCCGATCCGGCTCGATCTGACCCACCGGCTGCGCGACGAGGTCCGCTACGACTCGGTCGACGACCTGCTCGAGCAGCTCCGCCGCGACGTCGCGGCGGCGCGCTCGCTGGCTGAATAACCGGTGTCAGGCACCGCTATGCACGCGTCCAGCTGAGCACATCCATCCCGTCCCACCACCAGGGCCGGCCGGCGGCGCGGCCGGCGATCCGCAGGCGCAGCTCGGCGCCCGCATGGGCGGCGAGGAACGCGTCGGTGGCGGCACGCACCTTCTCCCACTCCGCGTCGTCGACGACGATCACGGCGGCCTCCGCGAGCCGCCCCGTGACCGCCTCGAGGGCCGCCCGCGTCGCCTCCGTCGAATGGTCGGCGTCGTAGAAGAACACGCCGACGGGCGGGATCGCCTCCTCGCGCAGAGCCGTGACCGTGTCGCCGTGGATCACCCGCACGTGGTCGCCGACGCCGAAGCGCTCGATGTTGTGCGCCAGGCCCTCCGGATCGGAGTCGGCGAACGAGAAGTTGTCGATGCCGATGCACGTCGCCCCGGTGCCGAGGGCCGCGCCGATCAGGCTGCGGCCCCGGTACGTGCCCGCCTCCAGGTAGCACTCGCCGGGCTCGAGGTGGCGGGCTGCCAGCCGAAGCAGCGCCAGGTTGTTCTCCTCCGACAGCCCCTCGACGGCCTCGCACACCGGCTGCAGAGAGCGGTCGACCGGGACGTCGGAGCGGGGGAAGTCGGCGAAGAGCGCGGGCAGGTCGCGCAGGAATGCCTCGACGTCCACCGCGCCGCCTACGCCGGTACGGGTGTACGGCCGAGGCTCTCGATCGTGCGCCGCAGGCCCTCGTCGAGCGACACCTTCGGCTCCCATCCCAGCACCTCGCGAGCCCGCGAGATGTCGGGCTTTCGCACCTTGGGGTCGTCGACCGGCAGCCCCTCGAACACGATCTCCGAGCGCGATGCCGTGAGCTGGACGATCTTCTCGGCCAGCTCGAGCAGCGTCATCTCGTCGGGATTGCCGACGTTCACCGGCTGGTGGTACTCGCTTGTCGCGAGCCGGAAGAGGCCCTCGATCAGGTCGTCGACATAGCAGAACGAGCGCGTCTGGCTGCCGTCGCCGAACACCGTGATCGGCTTGCAGTCAAGTGCCTGCCGCAGGAACGTGGGGATCGCGCGGCCGTCGTGCTGGCGCATCCGCGGGCCGTACGTGTTGAAGATGCGGGCGATGTGGGTGTCGACGCCCTGCTGGCGGTGGTAGGCCATCGTCATGGCCTCGGAGTAGCGCTTGGCCTCGTCGTACACGCCCCGCGGGCCGACCGGATTCACGTTGCCCCAGTACTCCTCGCGCTGCGGATGCACCTCGGGGTCGCCGTAGACCTCCGACGTCGAGGCGATCAGGAACCGGGCCCGCTTGAACTTCGCCAGCCCGAGCGCGTTATGGGTGCCGTACGAGCCCACCTTGAGCGTCGCCAGGGGCAGGCGCAGGTAGTCGACCGGGCTGGCCGGCGAGGCCAGATGGAAGACGATGTCGACCGGCTCGTCGACGCGGATGAACTCGACGCAGTTGTGGTAGCGGAAGTCGAACTGCTCGCCGCGCAGGCGCTCGATGTTCTCAAGGCTACCGGTGTCGAGGTTGTCGAGGCAGATCACCCGCCAGTCGCGGTCGAGCAGGTACTCGCACAGGTGCGAACCCAGGAATCCGGCGCCGCCGGTGACGACTGCAGTGCTCAAGTGATCCTCCAGAAGGGGGGTGGCGATGGCGCAGTGTAGGGGACTGTCCCGGCACGACGGGGACGGTCCCGGGGCGGCTGGAAGCCGCTCTGCTACCCTGCCCCCGGCCGCACCGCGGAGCTGGCGAAGCTTGCCGACGCAGCTCTGGGATGCCGGCGACTGGATGGAAACGAGGCAAGGAGGTGTGAGCATGCCGCTCACGCAGGCACAGAAGACGGAGCTGATCGGCAAGTTCGGGGCAAGCCAGGCCGACACCGGCTCGACGAAGGTGCAGATCGCCCTGCTCACGCAGCGGATCAGCGAGCTCACCGAACACATGAAAGTGCACAAGCACGACCACCACTCACGCCGCGGCCTGCTCAAGCTGGTCGGCCGGCGGCGCCGGTTGCTGACCTACATGCAGAAGCACGACCTGGACGGCTACCGCGCGTTGATCAAGGAGCTGGGCCTGCGCCGGTAAGGGCGCACGACCAGGCAAGCGGATGGCCCGCGATTGGCGCGGGCCCGAGGAGAGAAGAGAGAGATATGAGCATTGCAGTTGAGGCCGGGGCGACGCGTCTTTTCGCCACTATCGGCGACAAGGAGATCAGCTTCGAGACCGGCGCCGTCGCCAAGCAGGCGCACGGCGCGGTGCTGGTGCAGCAGGAGGGCACCGTGGTGCTCGCCACCGCGGTGGGCCGGACCGAGGGTCGTGAGGGAGCGGACTTCTTCCCGCTCACCGTCGACGTCGAGGAGAAGGCCTACGCCGCCGGCAAGATCCCGGGCGGGTTCTTCAAGCGCGAGGGACGCGCCGGCGAGAAGGCGATCCTGACCGCCCGCATGGTCGACCGGCCCATCCGGCCGCTGTGGCCGAAGGGATACAAGAACGAGGTCCAGGTCATCGTGACCACGTTCTCGGCCGACCAGGTGCACCCGCACGACATCCTGGCCATCAACGGCTCGTCGGCGGCGCTGATGCTCTCGCCGATGCCGTTCCTCGGCCCGGTGGGCGCGGTGCGGATCGGCCGCATCGACGGCCAGCTCGTCGTCAACCCGACGTTGCCCGACCTGAAGGACTCGACGCTCGACCTGATCGTCTGCGGCAGCCCCGAGGCCATCACGATGGTCGAGGCCGGCGCGCAGGAGATCGCCGAGGAGGACCTGATCACGGCGCTCGAGCTCGCCCATGGCGAGATCAAGAAGCTGTGCCAGCTCCAGATCGAGCTCGCCGCCAAGGCCGGTCAGCCCAAGTGGGTCGACGGGGCGGTCACAGAGTCGCTGCGAACGACGCACGGCGGCGCGCTCGCTGCCGCGATCGCAGAGGGCGGCCTGGCCGCGCTGCCGGGCAAGATCGACGCGATCCAGCGTACGGAGCTGCCCGAGATCGGCGGCAGCTCGACCGATGCGGATGTGCTCCAGCGCCAGCGCGTGCAGTTCGGGTTCGTCCAGCTCGGCACCGAGGTGCGCGACGGGGCGGTCTACCCGCATGTGAAGGAGCAGTTCGGCGACGCCATCCGAGCGCTGACCGATGCCGAGCAGGACTCGAAGGAGCTCAAGTCGGCCAAGCGGCACGCGCTCTACGATCACATCGCCGCGACGATCCGGCTGCCGTTCCCGAGCCGCGTCGAGACCGACGGCCAGGGGCCGCTCGACGCCGCCACGCGACCGGTGGTGCTCGGTGTGTGCGACAAGCTCTACAAGGAGATCGTGCGCACGAAGATCGCCGTCGACAAGCGCCGGCCCGATGGGCGCTCCGAGACCGAGATCAGGGCGATCACCTCGTCGGTGAGCGTCATGCCGCGTACGCACGGCTCGGCGCTCTTCACCCGCGGCCAGACCCAGGCGCTCACGCTGTGCACGCTCGGGACGGCCAAGGAGGAGCAGCGCATCGACGACCTGTCGCTCGACGAGACCAAGCGCTACATCCACCACTACAACTTCCCGCCGTTCAGCGTCGGCGAGACCGGCTTCATGCGCGGCCCGAAGCGGCGCGACATCGGTCACGGCGCGCTGGCGGAGCGGGCGCTCGTGCCCGTCATCCCGAGCGCCGTCGACTTCCCCTACACGCTGCGTCTGGTGTCGGAGATCCTGGAGTCGAACGGCTCCTCGTCGATGGCGTCAGTGTGCGGCTCGACCCTCTCGCTGATGGACGCGGGCGTCCCGATCAAGGCGCCCGTGGCCGGCATCGCGATGGGCCTGATCAAGGAGGGCTCCGACTACGTCATCCTGACCGACATCCAGGGAGCCGAGGATCATCTCGGCGACATGGACTTCAAGGTCGCGGGTACCGACGCAGGCGTGACCGCACTGCAGATGGACATCAAGATCACGGGGGTCACGACCGAGATCCTGAGAAGCGCGCTCAGCCAGGCCCGTGACGCCCGGATCCACATCCTGGGCAAGATGCGCGAGGCCATCGCCGAGCCGCGGACGGAGCTCGCCGCGCACGCGCCGCGGATCGTCAGCACGAAGATCCACCCCGACTTCATCGGCATGGTGATCGGAAAGGGTGGCGAGACGATCCGGGGCCTCGAGGCCGACTACGAGGTGCAGATCGACATCGAGGAGGATGGCACGATCCGCATCTACGGCACGAACGGCGAGCTCGCCGAGCAGTGCCGGCTCGCAATCGAGGCGATGACGAAGGAGGTCGAGGTCGGTGACGAGTACACCGGCAAGGTGGTCAAGATCACCGACTTCGGCGCATTCGTCGAGCTGCGCAAGGGCGTGGACGGGCTGCTGCACGTGAGCCGGATCCTGCCGCGCGGCAACCGGCTGCAGTCGGCCGCCCAGGTGATCGACCGCGGCGACACGGTGAAGGTGACCGTCGCCGAGGTGGACAAGGACAAGGGCCGGATCGGCCTGACGCTCCTGGCCAAGCTCGAGGGCGACACCGAGATCACGCCCGAGCAGCTCGTCGAGGTGGCGGAGCGCACGCCGGCGCCGCCGCGCGAGGAGCGGCCGCCCAGGCGTGGCGGCGACCGCGGCGGCCCGCGCCGCCGCTAGCAGCAGCGGCTGGAGGGGGCGGCGCATGCCGCCCCCTCCAGCGCTAGCCTGAACCGCCGTGCAGCGCTACACCATCACCACCCTCGACGGAGGGGAGCGGGTCGTCTCGGAGCGGGTCTCCTCCGTGCGATCCGTCGCGATCGGCATCTGGATCGGAGCCGGCTCGCGCGACGAGACACCCGATCAGGCCGGCATGTCGCACCTGATCGAGCACCTGCTGTTCAAGGGCTCGGCGCGCTACACGACCGTCGAGATCGCCCAGATCTTCGACGGACTGGGCGGAGAGCTGAACGCGGCCACCTCCCGCGAGTACACGGTCGTCTACGCGCGCGTCCTCGACGCCCACCTGGAGACGGCCCTCGACGTGATGGCCGACATGGTGCTGCAGCCGCAGTTCGACGCCGACGAGATGAGCTCGGAGCGCGACGTCGTGCTGGAGGAGATCGCCATGTACGACGACACCCCCCAGGACCTCGTGCACGACCTGATCGCCCAGGCGGTCTTCGGCGACCACCCTCTGGGACGGCCGGTGATCGGCACCGAGAGCGTCATCTCGAGCACGACTCCCGCGGCCGTGCGCGGCTATCACGACGCCCGCTACGTCGGCCCGAACATCGTCGTCGCCGCCGCGGGCAACCTCGACCACGAGCCGCTCGCACACATGGTCGAGACTCGCTTTGCCCCGCTCACCCGCATCCCCGACCCGACCGCCGGCGTGCGGCCGGTGTGGGTGGGGGAGGCGCTGCCGCGGTCGCTGTTCCAGACAAAGGACACCGAGCAATTCCACGTGACGCTGGGCGGCCTCGGGCTGCCGCGCTCCGACCGGCGCCGGTTCGCGGCCTCGCTGCTCGACTCGATGCTCGGCGGCTCCGCCTCGTCGCGGCTGTTCCAGGAGATCCGCGAGCGGCGCGGGATGGCGTACTCCGTCTACACCTACGCCTCCCAGCACGCTGACACCGGGATGGTGGGCGTGTACCTGGGCACGCGCGAGGACAACCTGGCCGAGTGCCTGCGCATCGTCGCCGAGCAGTTCCGGCTGATGGGCGAGGGCCGCTTCGAGCCGACCGAGCTCCAGCGGGCGAAAGAGAATCTGAAGGGCCGGATCATGCTCTCGATGGAATCGACGTCAAACCGAGCCAGCCGGCTCGGCAAGTCGGTGCTGACCGACACGGAGCTGCTGTCGCTCGACCGCATCTGCGCCGAGATCGATGCCGTCGACGCCGAGGCGGTCGCGGCGCTCGCGCGCCAGCTGTTTGCGCCCGAGCGGCTCTCGGCGGCGGGCATCGGCCCCGACCAGGAGCGCTTCTCCGAGGCGCTTCACGCGCTCAACCCCACACTGGCGGCGACCGAAACGCCAGTCGCCGCAGCCGGTCGGCCAGGCCGACGTGGAGCGGCCGGCGACCCGGCGGCCTAGCCGCATGGACCCGCTTCTCAAGGGCAAGAACGCGATCGTCTACGGCGCCGGCGGCGGGATCGGCCGCGGCGTCGCGCGCACGTTCGCCCGCGAGGGCGCCCGCGTCTTTCTGGCGGGGCGCACCCGGGCGTCCCTCGAGGCGGTGGCGCGAGACATCACGCGGACGGGCGGTCAAGCGGACGTCGCCGTCGTCGACACCCTCGACGAGGAGCAGGTGGCCGAGCACGCCCGTAAGGTCGCCGATCTCGTCGAGAGCCTCGATGTCTCGTTCAACCTCGTCTCGCGCGGGGACGTGCAGGGCATCCCGCTAGTCGACATGACCCTCGCGGACTTCCTGCAGCCCATCACGGCGGGCGCCACGACGAACTTCATCACCGCCCGCGCCGCGGCCCGCCACATGGCCGGGCAGGGCTCCGGCGTGATCCTCTCGCTGACCAGCGGCTCGTCGCGCGGCACCCACCCGATGATGGGCGGCACCGGGCCGGCGGACGCCGCCACCGAGACGTTCATGCGCTACCTGGCGGCCGAGGTCGGCAGACACGGCGTCCGCGTGATCGGCCTGTGGACTGCCGGCGTCCCCGAGACGTTCGGGCTCGACGACGACACCAACACGAGCCGCAAGGCCAGTGGCATGACCGCGGCCGACATCGAGCGCATGCTCGGCCCGATGACGATGCTGGGGCACGCCCCGCGCCTGGCCCAGGTGGCCGAGACCGCAGCGTTCCTCGCGTCCGACCGGGCGGGCGGGATCACCGGGACGACCGTGAACGTCACCTGCGGGCTGGTCCCCGGCTGACCTGTAGCATCGTCGGTGATGCTGCGGGTCGTGATCTCTGGCGCGACGGGGGCGGTTGGGCGCGCGCTTGTGCCGGCCGTCGCGGCCGAGCCTGACCTCGAGGTGGCCGCGCTGGCGGCGCCGTCGCTCGGCCGCACGCTTGCCGAGGCGCTCTCCGGCGGCGCCGACGTCGCGGTCGACTTCTCGGTCCCTGGAGCCGCGGGCGCGGCCTGCGAGGCCGCCATCGCGGCCCGCGTGCCGCTCGTCCTGGGGACGAGTGGACTGCCCGTCGCCGACCTCGCAGCCCTCGGCGAACGCGCGGCGGCGGCCGGCGTGCCGATCTTCGTCGCCTCGAACTTCGCGATCGGCGCGGTGCTCATGATGCGCTTCGCGGAGCAGGCGCGTGCGCACATGCCCACCTGCGAGATCATCGAGCTGCACGCCAGCACGAAGCGCGACGCGCCCTCCGCCACGGCGCTTGCGACCGCCGCCCGCCTGGGCGGCGACGTCCCCATCCACAGCGTCCGCCTCCCGGGCCTGGTCGCCCACCAGGAGGTCATCTTCGGCGCACCGGGCCAGACGCTCACGCTGCGCCACGACACGACCTCGCGCGAGGCGTTCGTCCCCGGCACGTTGCTCGCGATCCGGCGCGTCGCCGACCTGGCGCCCGGTCTCACGAGCGGCCTCGAGGCGCTGCTGTGAGCCGCCCGCAGCCCGTCGCCGACCTCGACTGGGGGGCGGCGCAGGCCCGCGACCTCACGGACGCCATGGTCGCCCTGTGGGGCGAGCTCCTCGAGCGGATGCGCGACCTGCCCGTCTCGCGACCGTTCGCCGCCGCCGAGGTCGCCGCGGCCGCCGCGCTGCCGATCGGGTCCGAGCCGCTCCCGGTGACCGACCTGGCCGCGCTCCTGCGCCCGCTCGTCATGGAGCAGTCCACGCTCTGCGGCCACCCCGGCTTCATGGCCTACGTATCCGGCTCGGGCACGGTCCCCGGAGCGGCCGCCGACCTGCTGGCCGCGGCACTCAACCCGAACGTGGGCGGCTGGACGATCTCCCCGGCGGCGACCGAGCTCGAGCTGCACCTGATGCGATGGGTGGCCGAGCGATTCGGCCTCCCGGCCGACGCCGGCGGTCTGATGACGAGCGGCGGAGCCGCCTCCAACCTGACCGCCGTCAAGGCAGCCCGTGACGCGCGCACCGAGGGCGACGTCCGCCGCGACGGCGTGGGCGGCCTGCGCCTCGTCCTGTATGCGTCCGCGGAAGCCCACGCGACCATCGCGGAGGCGGCCGACATGCTCGGGTTGGGGGAGCGGGCGGTGCGTGCCATCCCGACCGACGCCGGCTACAGCATGCGCATCGATGAGCTGCGCCGCGCCGTGGAGGCGGATCTCCGGGCCGGCCTGCAGCCGTTTGCGGTGGTGGCGACGGCGGGCACCACCGCCACCGGCGCCGTCGACCCGTTGCCCGTGGTCGCAGACCTGTGTGCCGAGCACGACCTGTGGCTGCACGTCGACGCGGCGTACGGCGGGGCGGCGGTGCTGGCACCGGAGCTGCGCCCGCTGCTCGCGGGGATCGAGCGGGCCGACTCGATCGCGTTTGACCCGCACAAGTGGCTGTACACGCCCCAGTCGAGCGCGTGCCTGCTCGTGCGCGATCCCCGTCACCTGCTGCGCAGCTACTCGATCGAGGCCGCCTATGTGCGCGACGACGCCCGCCTGTCGGGCCGCGGCACGAACATCGGCGAGCTCGGGCCGCAGTGGTCGCGGTCGTGGAACGCGCTCAAGGTATGGCTGTCGCTCGCGGCCCACGGCACCGACGCCTACGGCCGCCGCATCGGCCACGACGTCGAGCTCGCCCGCTACCTCGACCGGCGAGTGCGTGAGCACCCCGACCTGGAGCCGATGTGCCCGGTCACGCTCTCGATCGCCTGCTTCCGCTACGCACCTGCCGCGGCCGGGCTCGACGACGCGGCGCTCGACGCCCTGAACGAGCGGCTGATGATCGCGATCCGCCGCGACGGGCGGGCGTTCCCGTCCAATGCCGAGCTCGGCGGGCGCTACTGCCTGCGCGCGTGCCTGGTGAACCACCGCACCGAGGCGGACGACATCGATGCCCTGGTGGACGCGGCGGTCAGACTGGGCGCGGAGCTCGTCTCAGGGCTGTAGGTCGTGGAGGTCGCGGAGCACCTCGAGCGCAGCCTTCCGCGCCGTGCGGGACGCTGCGGAGAGCGGCATCCGCACGTCGGGCGTGGGGATGCGCCCGAGCACGTGGAGCACGGCCTTGATCACGGCCGGGCTGGGCTCGGCGAAGAGCGCCTGCACGAGCGGCAGCAGCGCCTCGGCATGCCAGCGCCCGCCCTCGAGGTCGCCGCGGCGGCCGCACTCGATCATCTCGACGAACGCGGCCGTGCACAGGTTGGCCGACGCCGCGATCGCGCCGGTCGCCCCCATCAGCACCAGCGGGAACAGGAACGCGTCGTCGCCGCCCAGCACCGCGAAGGTCTCGCGGACGGCGGCGAGCACCCGCAGGGTGTCGGCGTCGATGCTCCCGACCGCCTGCTTCACGCCCGCGATGTTGGGCGTGGCGGCCAGCTCGATGAGTGCGGCGGCGCCGAGTCCGCGGCCCGTGCGGTAGGGGATGTTGTAGGCGATCAGGGGCACGGGGGAGCGCTCGGCGACGGCCTGGAAATGGCGCACGATCGCCGCCTCCGACGGGCGCACGTAGTAGGGGACCACGGCCAGCGACGCGGCCACGCCCGGCACCTCCGCGAGCGCCTCGTGGCGCAGGATGGTCGTGCGCGTGTCGTTCGTTCCGGCGCCGACGACGAGCACCGCACCGCGCTGCGCGCACACCTCGGCGCAGACGGCAACGACGGCCGTCCGCTCCCCGTCGTCGAGCGACGTCGGCTCGCCCGTGGTCGCCAGTGCGACGATGCCGGCCGCACCGGCGCCGAGCACGCGCTCGGCGAGCTCGCGCAGCGCCTCGAGATCGACCGCGCCGCCCGCCGCAAACGGCGTGACAAGCGGCACGAGGACGCCGGAGGGCCGGAAGCTGGCGCTCACGTCAGGAGAGTCTAGGCACCGGCTCGGGTAGACTCCTCGCATGGCTGCGCCAGTGGGCGAACTCTTGACTGCGATGGTCACGCCGTTTCAGTCGGACGGGTCGGTCAACTTCCCTTCGGCCCGGCGCCTGGCCCGCCACCTGGTCGACACCGGCTCGGACGGGATCGTCGTCTGCGGCACCACCGGCGAGGGGCCGACGGTCTCCGACCGCGAGAAGCTCGACCTGATGGATGCCATCGCCGAGGAGGTGGGCGAGTCCACGTGCATCGTGGCGAACACCGGCACGTACGACACGCACCACTCGGTCGCCCTCACGCGCGCCGCGCTCGAGGCGGGCGTCGATGCCTTCCTGGCCGTCACGCCCTACTACAACAAGCCTCCCCGGGCCGGCATCATCGCCCACTTCACCGCCATCGCCGAGGCGGCCGATGGGCGCCCGGTGATCATCTACAACATCCCCCAGCGGGTGGTCGTGAATCTCGAGCCCGACCTGCTCGCCGAACTCGGCCGCATCCCCAACGTCGTCGCGGTCAAGCAGGCCACGGCCGACCTCGACCAGGCCCGCGCGATCGTCTCCGACACTGGGCTCTCGCTCTATGCCGGCAACGACGACCTGCTGTGCCCGTTTCTGGAGCTGGGCGGCAAGGGGGGCGTCTGCGTCGCCTCGCACGTGGCCGGCGCCCAGATGCGCGCGATGGTCGAGCATGCCCGGCGCGGCGACATGGCGGCCGCCCGCGCGCAGGACGAGGCCCTGCACGGTCTCTACGCGGCCCTCGCGGTGACGACCAACCCGATCCCCGTGAAGGCCGCACTGAACCTGCTCGGCCATGACGTCGGCGGCCTGCGGCTGCCGCTGGTCGAGGCGGACGCCGCGCAGACGGCGACGGTCGCGGCAGCGCTCGCGGCGGCCGGCATCCAGGCCGCGGCGCAGGTCTAGGCGTGGCAGAACCCGTGCGGATCATCCCGCTCGGCGGGCTGGGCGAGGTGGGCAAGAACATGACCGTCTTCGAGCGCGACGGGCGCCTGATGCTGCTCGACGCCGGCCTGTCGTTCCCGCACTCGGAGATGTTCGGGATCGACCTGGTGCTGCCCGACTTCCGCTACGTGGCCGAGCGCGCCGACCGGCTCGAGGCGATCATCCTCACGCACGGCCACGAGGATCACATCGGCGCACTTCCGTACCTCCTGCGCGAGGTGGGCACCGGGGCCGCGGTGTGGGGCACCCGGCTCACGCTCGGGATGGTCAAGTCGAAGCTCGACGAGCACGGCCTGCTCGCACACACCGAGCTCGTCGAGATCGATACCGACGGCGGCATCGTCGAGGTCGGCCCGTTCTCGGCGGAGTTCGTGCCGATCACGCACTCGGTGCCCGACGCGGTCGCCGTCGTGTTGCACACCGAGCACGGCGCGATCGTGCACACCGGCGACTTCAAGCTCGATGCGACCCCGATCGACGGCCGGGTGACCGACCTGCCGCGGCTCTCGGCGCTGGGCGACGCGGGGGTCGCGCTGCTCATGGCCGACTCGACCAACGCCGAGCGGCCGGGCCACACGGCCTCGGAGCGCACGGTGGGGGCGTCGCTGCGCGAGATCGTGCGCACCGCCCGCGGCCGCGTCATCGTGACCTCGTTCTCGTCGCACATCCACCGCCTCCAGCAGGTGATCGACGCCGCGCAGGCCAACGGCCGCACCGTGTGCGTGATCGGACGCTCGATGATCCGCAACCTGAACATCGCGCGCAATCTGGGATACGCAAAGGTCGCCGACGACGGCCTGATCCGGGCCAAGCGCCTCGACGAGTTCATGCCCCACGAGCTCGTGATCATCTGCACGGGCAGCCAGGGCGAGCCCGGATCGGCGCTGACCCGGATCGCCGGCGGCGATCACCCGGCCGTGCAGATCCACCACAGCGACACGGTGGTCATGTCGGCCCGGCCCGTGCCCGGCAACGAGGTGAAGGTGAACGAGACGGTGAACCGGCTCGCCCGTCTGGGAGCCAAGGTCATGACGGAGGCGACCGACTACGTGCACGTCTCGGGGCACGCGTCGGCCGGCGATCTGACCCGGATGCTCGAGGCGGTGCGCCCGCGCAGCTTCGTGCCGGTGCACGGCGAGTTCCGGATGCTCCAGGCCCACGCCCGCCTCGCCGAGGCGACCGGCGTGCCGGCACACGCCGTGCGGATCGCCGACAACGGCACCGTGCTCGAGCTCGACGACGACGGCGTCTCCGTGGTCGGCCAGATCGATGCGGGCACGATCCTCGTCGACGGCC
>DASXOR010000088.1:0-5459 GCA_036494095.1 Gaiellales bacterium
GGAGCGGGGCCGTCGATCGTGCGGGCCGGCGTGGCGGGGGTGCTGGTCGCGGTCGCGTGGCTGGGGTCGCGGGTGGTGTCACGATGGCACCTGCTGGCATGCGGCGCGGTTATCGTCCTGGGGCTGAATCCCCTCGAGCTGTTCGACCCGGGGTTTCAGCTGTCGTTCGCGGCGGTGCTCGCGATCTTCATGGTGGCGCCACGGCTGCGGGGTGTGCTCGGACAGGCGGCGGCCGTGTCCGTGGCGTGTACGGTCGTGACGTCTCCGATCGTGTGGTGGCACTTCGGCCGGGCGAGCCCGATGGCCGTGCCGGCGAATCTGCTGGCACTACCGGCGGTCGCGCCGATCCTGTGGCTGGCCCTGGCGGCGATCGTGGCGCACGCGGTATGGGCGCCCCTGGCCGTACCGTTACTCGATCTTGCCGACCTGCTCGCCGGATACATCTTGGTTGTGGCGGCGGCGTGCTCGTAAGGACGTGTTACGTATGCGTTCGCCGGTTGTCGCCCCGCAGGTGTTCGATCGGGCCGCTGATCCGCGGGACCGGGATGTGCGGTCGGCTCGCTCACCCGGCCTCGGCTATGCCGGCGCGCACAGCTCGTCCGGATCCAGCACGACTATCAGGTCACCTGAGATGTCGACGAGCGCGGAAACGCAGCTCGACACGGCGGCTCCCGGCGGCGGGGGGCTCAGCCGGTGGGCCTCGGCCGCCGTGATGTCGCTCGCGTCGGTGACCGAGACCGCGTGCACTCCCGCCCGGGTCGCGAGCAGCACCATTCGCCGCGGCGGGTCCTCGGCAGGCACGCCCAGACGCACCGCGGCATCGACGGTCGGCAGCACCCGCCCCCGCACGGCGGCGACGCCGGCGTGGGGCGGCTGGCCCGGCAGCCGCCTTGGGACGACATGGGGGACGACCTCCATCACCGCGGCCAGCGGAAAGGCATACGCCGCACCCCCGATGTCGCAGAGGACGAGCCGATCGTCGAGCATCCGCCGCTCGGGCGGCACCTCGGGCGGAATGCCCAGCTGCAGATCGACGCCGCACGCGGCGATCAGCCGCCGCAGCGTCGCGGCGCTCGGCGACTGGCGGCCGCGCTCGATCCTGGCGACCGCAGCCTGGGACGTGCCCGCCCGCCGCGCCAGCTCGCGCTGGGAGATCCCGGCGCGGCGGCGAGCCTCGGCGAGCAGGATCGACTCAGGCTGCATCGCGCCATGATATCTGATTCAGCGTCGATATCGAATCAGAGTTCGAGACCCGCTGCGATCCCGTGCGGGCGTGGGGGAGCCGCAGCAGGCGACCGACGGGCCCGCTCGACGCCACAGCCGCACACCGCTACGCTCGGCCTGCGTTGTCCGGCGCATCACCGGGACTGGTCTCGCCGGACGGACGTCGTCCTGGTCTGGTTGCCTGGTGGCGTCGCCGGCCTCGGCGCCTCCTGGTTGGTCGTCAGCTTCGCCCTGGTCACTCCTTGCGCATTGGGCTACCAGCTGCCGCTCTCCGTGGTCGTGGCCTACCGCGTGAACGCGCTCGAGACTCAGGCGCGCACAGAGCGATGCATAACAGCGCGACGCGTCGCAGTTCACGTGCATGCGGTTGCGTGTCGCCGTGCGATACACGTTGAAGGGCTCGACGATCTGTACCTCGAGCGGTCCCTCGCGTTGCGTAACGCATGGATGCACGGGTCCACGCCGGAAACTCGCCGGCGCCGAGCAGGACGCCCGGAGCACCTCGATACCTAACAGCGCGTGATGTATCGAATCTGCGCTCGCCTCCAACGGGTGTGTCGTATCGACGGTCACCACGCTGGACACCACGTCCGGCACGGCGCATCCCGGCGTGCGAGAATACCCGCACCGTGAAGCTCTCCGCCAAGGCCGACTACGCCGTCCGCGCCGTGCTGGTGCTGGCTGCGCACGAGGGCGCGCGCCCGCTGAAGGGAGAGCTCGTCGCCCGGGCCCAGGACCTGCCGCTCAAGTTCGTGGAGAACATCCTCGGCGAGCTGAAGCACGCGGGCGTGGTCGCATCGCAGCGCGGTCCGGAGGGCGGCTACCGGTTGGCCGTCGCCTCGAGCGAGATCTCGATCGCCGACGTGATCAGGATCGTCGACGGGCCGATCGCCGCGGTCGCGGGGGTCCGGCCCGACGAGGTTACGTACCCGCCCGGCGCCGAGGCGCTGCCCGGCGTGTGGCTCGAGGCGCGGGGGATGCTCCGTTCGGTGCTCGAGACGACGACGTTCGCCGACCTCGTCGAGCGGTCGCGTGTGCTCGCCGGCCAGGGCGAGCGGCGCGCCCCTCGCGTCCCCGCGAGGGCCAAGAAAGTCTAAGGTTCAAGTAGAGGGTGAGTACGCAGCCACAGTCGGAGATGAAGCCGGCCTACCTGATCGCCGGCAGCGACTGGCCGAAGGTGGACGCGGCCATCGCCCGGCTGCGCGCACGGTTCTCGCCCGAGTCGGTCGAGCAGCTCTCGCCGGGCGGAGACGACCCGATCGACGTCGCCGGCGCGTGCAACGCGCTCGGCCTCTTCCCGGGCCGGCGGCTTGTGCTCGTACGAAACGCCGAGGCCCTCGACGACGACGCCGTCGCGGCCATCGTCGCGTACCTGAGCTCCCCGGCGCCGGAGACGTGCCTCGGCCTTTTCGGAGCCGCCGGGTTCGGCCCGAAGCACCCGCTCGTCAAGGCGGTCGAGGCGGTGGGCGAGGTGCGCCTCTTCGACGCGCCGGAGCGCAAGCAGGCGGCCGACTGGGTCGTGCGCCGCTTCGCCGACGCGCGCTCGCCCTGCCCGCCCGCGGTCGCTCGCCGCGTGGTCGAGCTCGTCGGCGAGGACGTGGGCGATCTGGCCCTCGAGACCGACAAGCTGATCGCGTATTGCGGCAGCGAGCCGCCCACGCTCGAGGATGTCGAGCGGCTGGTGATCCCGAGCTCCGACATCAAGCCGTGGGATATCACCGACGCGTGGGGCCGCGGCGACGCCGCCGCGGTGATCGGCCTCGCCACCGCCGACGTCGAGCGCCCGCAGGACGTGGGTCGCGTGGTGGCGCAGCTCGCCGCGCACGTGCGCCGGGTGCACCGGGCAGCGGTGCTGGTCGAGACGGGCGCTGCGCAGGCCGACATCGCCCGCGAGCTTGGGCTCAAGCCCTTCCCGGCGCAGAAGCTCGTGGCACAGGCGCGCCGCTTCGAGCCGGCCGAGCTGGGCCGGGCGATCGTGCGCCTCGCCGCGCTCGACCTGGCGGTCAAGGGCGGCAGCCGGGTCGACTCGCGCTTCGAGCTCGAGCTCGCCCTGGCCGACATCACCGGCGGATGAGCGCGCAGACGCTCGCGGCCGCGATCGCGGCCGGCGTGGCGGCGGCCTGTACCGCGATCGTCGCCAGGCGGCTCGCGTCGACACGGTCGCGGCGGCCGCCGCTGATCGCGTGGACGATCGGCTTCGCGCTCTTCACCGTTGCCTCGGTCGCGCTGCTCGACGGGGCCGCCCGCGGCTGGTCGGCGATCCCGTTTCGGATCTACTACCTGAGCGGCGGCGTCCTCGTCGTCGCCTATCTGGCGGTGGGGGAGATGCTGCTCGTGCTGCCGGGACGCACGATCACGCGCCTCGTCGCCGCGACGATGCTCTTCCTGACCTTCGCGGCGACCGCCGCGGTCCTCGCCGCCCGGGTCGACGCCGGCGAGCTCGCGCGCGCCGGCGCGACCCCGCCGAACGGGGCCCTGAAGGGGCCGTGGCCGACGGTGATGGCGATCGCGCTCAACTCCGCCGGGACGCTCGTCCTGCTGGTCGGATCGATCCTCTCGGCTCGCCGTCGGCGCGATCCCCGGCCGCTGCTCGTGGCGGCGGGCGTGGCGGTGATCGCGCTCGCGTCGAGCGCCACCCGCCTCGGCAGCTACACCCTGTTCGCGCTCGCCCAGGCCGCGGGCGTGACCCTGATCCTGCTCGGCCTGATTACGCGGAGACGTTCGTCCGGTTGACCATCCGGGCTGCGCGCGACTTGCGATGCGCAGCCGCGTTGCGATGAATCGCCCGCCGGGCCGCCGCCCTGTCGACCAGGGCGACCAGGCGCTTGTGCGCGATGTCGACCTGCTCGGAGTCGCCCGCCTCGACGGCCTCGGAGAGGCGCCGGAAGAGCGTCTTGATCTGCGTGCGGTAGCGCAGGTTCTCGAGCCGCTGCCGCGCCGCCGTTCGTACGCGCTTTGCCTGCTGCTTCGAGTTGGCCACCGGTCCCCTTCTCCTAGACACGCAAACGCCCGCCTGCCGGCGGGGCCGCAGGAGCATAGCAGCGGGTCGGTAGACTCCGGCGCCGATGAGCGAGCAGAGGCGTCTGGCCGCGTCGACGGCGGTGTTCGGGGCAGCCACCGCCGTGTCGCGCGTGGCCGGCGTCGTACGCGAGATCGTGGCGGCTCGGTTCTTCGGCGCGAGCCCCGCGCTCGGCGCGTTTCTGATCGCGTTCAACGTGCCGAACCTCGTGCGCAGCCTGGTCGCCGACAGCGCGATCTCGGCCGCGTTCGTGCCGGTCTTCGTCCAGCTGCGCGAGGAGGGCAAGGAGCCCGAAGCGTGGCGCGTGGCGAGCGTCGTCCTCTGGCTCGCGGCGGTGATCCTCGGCGGACTCTCGGCGCTCTTCATCCTCGTCGCGCCGTGGCTGATGCCGCTGTTCGTGCCGGGAAACCAGAACATCGATCCGAACCTGGTCGTCTCGCTCTCGCGCTGGATGTTCCCGATCGTGGCGATCCTGGGGATGACCGGGGTCGTCACGGGCATCCTGAACTCGTACGAGATCTTCGGCCTGCCGGCGCTCGCCCCGATCGCGTGGAACGGGGTGATCATCGTCGCGCTCGTGCTCGTCCCGGGCAGCGCCCGCGCATACGCGATCAGCGTGCTCGTCGCGACCATCGTGCAGTTCGTGATTCCGCTGCCGCTCCTGCGCGGGCGCGACCCGGGCATCGTGCTCAGCCTGGCCTGGCGCAACCCGCACGTCATCCGGATCCTGCGCCTGATGGTGCCCGTCACGATCGGCCTCGGGCTGATCAACTTCAACCTCACGCTCGACCTGTCGATCGCGACGCTCGTGCCCGGCGGCCATGCAGACGCCTACCTGAACTACGCCTTCCGCATGTTCATGCTGCCGCAGGGCCTGTTCTCGGTCGCGGTCTCGGCCGTGCTCTTCCCGCGCATCTCGCGCCTTGCCGCCCGCGGCGACCTCGACGGGTTCGCGACGACGTTCGCCGCGGGGACGCGCACGATCCTGTTCCTGCTCCTGCCGGCGGCGGCGATCTCGATTGCGCTGGCCGAGCCGATCACCCGCGTCCTCTTCCAGCATGCAAGCTTCACGGCGACCGACACGACGCACGTCGCGACCACCCTGGTCGCGTTCTCGCTCGGCCTGATCGGAAACGGCGTGGCGCTGCTGCTCACGCGCGCGTTCTTCGCCCTGCAGATGCCGCAGGTGCCGACCCGGGTCGCCTTCGGCAATCTG
>DASXOR010000089.1:0-22487 GCA_036494095.1 Gaiellales bacterium
TCGCCGACGCCGGCGCGGTGGTGCCAAACGCGATCAAGGACGTCTTCCCGTCGGGCTGGCGGATCTACGCCATCAACCCGCCGTGGCCGACGTTCCAGCCGGCCAGCTATCGCCTCGAGATCACGGGCCACGTGCGCAAGCCGGTGACGCTCGCCTGGTCGGACGTGCGCGCGCTGCCCGCCGTCGCCCAGACGACCACGTTTCACTGTGTCACCGGCTGGACGGTCGGAAACGTCCACTGGCAGGGGGTGCGGCTGCAGACGCTCTGGGACATGGTCGAGCCCCTGCCGACCGCCCGCTACGTGAACTTCGTCTCGATGGAGCCCGGCTACACGGACACGCTCTCGCTACCGCAATCGACGCTGCCCGAGGTGATGCTCGCCCACACGATGGGCGGGGCGCCGCTCTCGCGCGCCCACGGCGCCCCGATCCGGCTCGTCATCCCCGAGATGTACGGATACAAGAACGTCAAGTGGCTGCACCGGATCGAGCTCGTGCCCAGGCTGCAGCCGGGCTTCTGGGAGCAGAACGGCTATGACGTCGACGCCTGGGTCGGCCGTTCCAACGGCTACTGAGCGCAGCCGGCCGGCGCCGGACTACGTGCGCCGGTTCTGGCCCGAGGAGCGATCGCTGCACTGGCTGCTCGCGATCACGTTCCTGATCATGCTGGCGACCGGCCTCATCCTGTATCTGCCGGCGTTCTCGCAGCTTGCGGCCGACCGGCGGCTGTGGAAGTCGCTGCACCTGGGCGCGGCGATCGCGTTCTGGGCCGGCCTGGTGGTGCTGCTGCTGAGCGACACCCGCGGCCGGCTGCGGCGCACCGCCGCACAGATCGACCGCTTCGACGACGACGATGTGCGCTGGCTGCGCTGGGCGGTCGCCCGGCGCGGAGCTGAGCCGCCGCAGGGGCGGTTCAACGCCGGCCAGAAGCTGAACGCGGCCATCGTCTCCGGGCTGATGGTGGTGTTCACCGCAAGCGGCATCCTGATCTACCTGCAGGAGACCGACGCCGCGGTGCGCGGCAAGACGAGCGCGATCCTCGTGCACGACATCGCCACGTGGCTGGCCGTGCCGCTGATCGCCGGTCACCTGTACCTGGCGCTGGTGCACCCGTCGACGCGCCCGTCGCTGCGCGGGATGGTGCTCGGCACGGTGCGGCGCGACTGGGCCCGCCGCCACCACCCCAAGTGGGATGGTGAATAACCGGTGCCAGGCACCGCTATTCAGGGCCGGGCAGGAAGGCTGAAACCGCGCGGCGGATCTCGCCCGGGCGCTCCATCCACGGGAAGTGGCCGCAGCCCGGGATGACGTCGACGACCGCGCCGCGGATGAGCGCGGCCGCCTCGTGCGACGACGAGGGCGGCAGCGGGTCGAGCGCGCCATGGACGAAGAGGGCCGGCAGCTTCGCCGACGGCAGGCCCGTGGCCAGTGTGCTCAGGCGGAAGTGGTCGACGATCGAGGCGTTCGTGCCCGTCGAGCAGGCGACGCCGACGCGGCCCCCGGGATGCGGCGGCGCCGTAGCGGGATCGGTGAAGTAGAGCGGCCACACGATCGCGGAGCACTCGACCAGGTCGGACTCGGTGGCCTCGCCGCGCCGGCGGCGGGCCTCGATCGCATCGACGCGGGCCGTCTGCTCCGGGCTCATCAGCCGCCGCAGGTTGGCGCCGAACTCGGCGAATACGCGCTCGAACGCGCCCAGCGGGTCGATGCAGACCACACCCAGCAGCCGCTCGGGGTGGGCGACGAGGAGGTGCAGTGCCAGGTGGCCGCCCCACGAGTGGCCGACTGCCCACGCCCGCTCGATGCCGAAGTGGTCGAGCACCGCCACGGCGTCGGCCATATGCGCCTCGATCGTGTACGGCCCCCCCACCGTCGAGGGCGCGGTGCCGCGCTGGGTGTAGCGGTGCGTCTGCAGCAGGCCGGCCAGCTCCGCGGCGCAGCCCTCGGTGTGGTCGGGCCAGGCGGGGCCGCCGTGCAGCAGGAGCGCGGGCGGTCCGTCGCCGCCGCGGTGGCCGGCGAGCACGCCGTCCCCGACCGCGACCACGAATGCCTCCTCGCTCACGGTGCCGACTCTAAAGCACGGATCCGCCCAGCGTGACGACGAGCAGCGTGATCGACAGGGCCGACGTCGCCAGCACGGTCAGCCCCGCGATGGCGTTGAAGATGCGGCCGTTTCTGTAGTCGCCCATCAGCTCGCGGTCGCTCGCGAGCTTCCAGATGAACACGAGCAGCACCGGCAGGAGCGCGCCGTTTACGACCTGCACGCCCACGAGCAGGCTGATCACGGGGATCCCGGGGATGATCGCCACGATCGTGCCGATCGCGATCAGGGCCGTGATGACGCCCACGAACACGGGCGCCTCGTGGATGCGGCGGCTCATGCCCTTCTCGAACCCGAACGTCTCGGCGACGACGTAGGCGGCCGTGACCGGGAGGATGGCGGCGGCGAGCAGGCTCGCGCCGAGCAGGCCGACGGCGAAGAGCACCTCGGCGTAGCGGCCCGCGAACGGCTCGAGCGCCTTCGCCGCCTGCGCCGCCGATGTGATGTTGTGCTCGCCGTGCAGGTACAGGGTGGCGCCGGTGGCGATGATGATGAAGCTCGCGACCATGTCGGCGAAGATCGAGCCCGACGTCACCTCGGCCCGCTCGGCGTTCAGCTCGTCGGTGCCGACGCCGCGCTCGACCACGGCCGACTGGACGTAGAGCTGCATGAACGGCGTGATCGTGGTGCCCGCAGTTGCGATGAACAAGAGCAGGTAGGCGTGCGAGGCGTGGATGTTGGGGGCGACGACGGCATGCCCGACCGAGCCCCAGTCGGGACGGGCGAGGATGGCCGCGATCGGGTAGGCGAAGAAGGGGATCGTCATGAGGACGAAGATCCGCTCGGCGGCCTTGTACGAGCCGCGGATCAGGAGCAGCCAGACGCCGACCGCAGCGATCGGCACCGACACCTGCGCGGGGATGCCGGCCAGCCCCAGGGCCGCACCGATGCCGACGAACTACGACACGCAGATGCCGACGTTCGCGATCAGCACCGACGTCGTCGCAAACAGCGACCAGCGCACGCCGTACTGCTCGCGGATCAGCTCGGCCAGGCCCTTGCCTGTCACGGCTCCCATGCGGGCGGCCATCTCCTGCACGACGATCAGCGAGACGGTGATCACCACCATCATCCACAGCAGGTCGTAGCCGTAGCGGGCGCCGACCGACGAGTAGGTCGCGATGCCGCCGGCGTCGTTGCCGGCGTTGGCGGCGATCAGGCCGGGCCCGAGGAACCCGACGATCGCGAGCAGCCGGGTGCTGCGGCGGCTCAGCCAGCCGCGCGGGCGGCCGGAGCCACCCCGAATCAACCGTTCGCGCAGCGCCCGGGCCGCGGATATGCGGCCCGCCATCGTCCTACTCCCCGCCGAGCACGTCGAAGCGGCGCCGCCAGCCACGCGGCAGCACCATCTCGAGCACGTCGTCGACGCTGACGACGCCCATGATCTGGTCGCGCTCGTCGACGACCGGCACGACGGTGAGGTCGTAGTCGGTCATGAGCCGCGCCACCTCCTCGAGCTCGGCCTCCGCCGTGACACGTGGCGGCAGAAAGGTGGCCGCCTCGCCCATCGTCACGTCGGGGTCGGCCCGCAGGAGGTCGGCCAGCGCGATCGCGCCCTTCAGGCGGCGATCGAGGTTCATCACGTACACCCACGCGAGCGTGTCGGCCGGCGCGCGGCTGCGCTCGATCCGCCCGATCGCCTCGTGCTTGGTCGCCTGCGCGTACAGGCACACGAACTCGGGGCTCATCAGGCCGCCGGCGGTGGCCGGGTCGTAGCCGGCCAGGGCGCGCACGCGCCGGCGCGGGACGGCAGGGAGCAGGCGCACGACACCCTCGCGGCGCTCCTCGGGCAGATCGCCGAGCAGGTCGACCGCGTCGTCGGTCTCCATCCGCTCGAGCACGGCCGCCACCTCGGCGTCCGAGCGCTGCTCGATGAACTCGCGCCGGTGCTGGGCATCGAGCTCCTCGAAGACGTCCGCCTCGAGCTCCTCGTCTCCACCGACGGCGCGCATGATCTCCTCGCCCTCGTTGTGGGACGCCGCCTCGACCAGGTCGGCCAGCTGGGCCGGGTGCAGGCGGGCCAGCTTGGGGTGGGGGACGCGCAGGCGCACGCTCGGCACGTGTCCGGTGAAGGCCTCGACGCTCGCCCAGTCGAGGAAGGCGCCCGGCGGCATGTTCTCGCCCAGCCGGCGCGGCGCCACCCGGCGGACGATGCCGCGCAGCCCCGTGTCGACGCCGACCACCCGGTACCAGCCGTCGATGCGAGCGATCTCGATCTCGTTCGCGCGCACGAGGCGGGCGCCGTCGACGTTGATCAGCTGCCGGTCGAGCACGTCCTTGCGCAGCAGCACCTCCCCGTAGCGGCGCTCGAACCGGTGCAGGTCGATCTTCTCGCCCAGCAGGTCGACGCGGCCGTGGGCGATCTCGGCCACCTCGGAGGCGGGGACGAATACGGGCCGGCCCGCCACCGAGGCCAGCACCCCGGTCACGGGCGGGTAGTCCTCGCCGAGCCTGACCAGGAGGTCGTCGACCTTGCCCAGTCGTTCGCCGCTGCGATCGCGCAGCACCCCGCCGGCGATCAGCGACAGGTGCAGGACCGTCGGCTCGGCGGGCGCCGTGCTCATGACCAGAATCTAGCCCCACGGACTGGACAGACGGAGCGGGTGGATAGGGTCCGCCCATGCCGGCCTCGGCCCGCGATCGCACCGCGCATGTCCGTATCCGCGCCGCCGCCGCCGGTGAGGGTGAGCGGCTCCGCGAGATCACCACCGCCGCGAAGGGGTTCTGGGACTACGACCCCGCCCGCGTGCGCGAGTGGGGGGCGGCGCTCGACCTCTCGCCCGGACGCTTGGCGACGGCGTACGCGTACGTGGCCGAGCTCGATGGGCGCGCGGTGGCCTGGGCCGAGATCCTGCCGCCGGCCGGGGGCGTCTGCGTGCTCGAGCACCTGTGGGTCGATCCGGCGCTGATCCGCCGGGGCCTGGGCTCCCGGCTCTTCGAGTTCGCCGCCGAACGGGCGCGGGAGCTGGGCGCGACGGCACTGGAGTGGGAGGCGGAGCGCAACGCGCTCGGCTTCTATCGCATGATGGGCGGGCGTCACCTGCGTACCGAGATCACCGAGTGGGGCCGTGAGGGATCGGTGATGGGGATCGACCTGCGCTGAAACGTGATCTTGCGCACGTTCTCGAGCCCGACGACGCGCGGCCATCAGTACAAGAAGGTCCTCTTCGAGGTCGACCTGTCCGGCAACGAGACGCCGGACGTCGGCGGTGTGTGCGACACGGGCACGGGGGCCGGGTGCACGCTGCCCGCGCCGGGGACGAAGTTCTTTCCCATCTGGACGACCCGTCAGGTGGGCGGGTCGTGCACCTTCCAGCAGGGCCGCTGATGCCGCATATCAGCGACTTCGGCGGCAACGTGAAGACCGAGTACGGCCACATCCTGCGGACGGTGTACCCGAACACGGGCTTCGTGCCCCAGTTTGCGTTCGAGAACTTCCGGCGCACACTGAGCGGCAACCCGTGCCCGGCGTCGTAGCCTGAGCCGACACGGGGGAGGCGGGCCACGGCGCCCGCCTCCCCCGGGCTCACCGGGTGCGGGCGGCCGCCACGGCCGCCTGCCCGTAGCTGATCCCGCCGTCGTTGGGCGGGACGGCGGCGTGGCTTCGCACCTCGAAGCCGAGCTCCTCGAGCCGCCGGCGCGTCGACGCGAGCAGGCGCAGGTTCTGGAACGCGCCGCCCGAGAGGACGACGGTGGCCGGCTCACCCGCCGCCGCGCAGGCGGCGGCAGCGGCAGCAGCCACGCCCTCGTGGAACGCTGCGGCGATCTGGGCGCGCGGCCGGCCGGCGGCCAGGTCGTCGTGCACCGCCGCGATCAGGTCGGCGCCGGCGATGACGCCGTCGCCCACGCCGCACGGATACGGCGCGGCCGTCTCGGCGCCGGCCAGCTGCTCGAGCTCGATGGCGGCCTGGCCCTCGTAGCTCACCCGCTCGCGCAGTCCGAGCACCGCCGCCGCTGCGTCGAACAGGCGGCCCATGCCCGACGAGAGTGGCGCGTTCACGCCGAGCACGGGCCGCAGCCGCGGCCACTCGGGGAACGGCACGGGCCGGCCGGCGCGCTCGAGGTAGGCGGCCGCGGTCCGCCACGGCTCGCGGATCGCGGCGGCGCCGCCCGGCAGCGGCACCGGCTCGAGGTGGGCGACGCGCTCGAACGCCTCGAGGTCGCAGCGCAGGAGCTCGCCACCCCAGATGGTGCCGTCCGGGCCGTAGCCGGTGCCGTCGAAGACGAGCGCGAGCGCCGGGCCGTGCAGCCCGTGCTCGGCCAGGCAGGCGGCGGCATGGGCGTGATGGTGCTGCACCTCGACCGCCTCGGGGTCGCGCTCGCGCGCCCACTTGCTCGCGAGATAGTCGGGATGCATGTCGCACGCGATCACGCCGGGCCGCACGCCGAGCATGGCCAGATACAGCTCGAGGTCGGCCGAGAATGCGCGGTAGGCGGCCTCGGAGTCGAGGTCGCCCAGATGCGGCGACAGATACGCCGACCCCGCACGCGCGACGCAGAAGGTGCTCTTGAGCTCGGCCCCCGCCGCCACGATCGGCCGGCGGGCGGGCACGGGCAGCGGCAGGGCCGACGGCGTGTACCCGCGCGAGCGGCGCAGGGGGAACTGCGGCCGCACGACCGAATCCTCGCAACGGCGGTGGATCGGGCGGTCGTGGGCCAGGAAGGCGTCGGCGATCCCGTCCAGCCGCTCGCGGGCCTGGGCGTCGGTCACGGCGATCGGCTCGTCGGAGCGGTTGCCGCTGGTCATGACGAGCGGGCCGGCGACGTCGGCGACGAGGAGGTGGTGCAGCGGCGTGTAGGGCAGGAGCAGCCCCAGCCAGGGCGTCCCCGGCGCGACCGCGTTCGCGACGGCCGCCCCGGGCCGCCGGCGCACGAGCACGATCGGGCGCGCGGGCGAGCGCAGCAGCGCGAGCTCGGCCGCGTCGAGGTCGGCCAGCTCGGCCGGGTCGGCCGTCATCACCGCGAAGGGCTTCTCGTCGCGGAGCTTGCGCGTCCGCAGGCGCGCCACCGCGCCCTCGTCGGCCGCCGCGCAGGCCAGGTGGTAGCCGCCGAGGCCCTTGATCGCGACCACAGCCCCGTCGCGCAGCAGCCCCACGGCCTCCTCGAGCGGCATCGACAGGCGCGGCCCGCAGGCGGGGCAGGCGATCGGCTCGGCGTGGAAGCGGCGGTCGCCCGGGTCCTCGTACTCGCCCCGGCACTCGGCGCAGAGCGCGAAGCTGGACATGGTCGTGTTCGCGCGGTCGTACGGGAGGCTGCGCACGATCGTGAAGCGCGGGCCGCACTGGGTGCAGTTGATGAACGGGTAGCGGTGCCGGCGATCGCCGGGGTCGGCGAGCTCGCGCAGGCAGTCGTCACAGGTGGCGACGTCGGGCGGGACGAGCGCCGTCACGGCAGCGGCGGCGCTGCGCGCGATCACGAAGTGGGCATCGCCGCGCGCCGCCACGGTGCGCGACCGCACCGCGTCGATCCGGGCCAGGCCCGGCGCGTCGCGGGTGAGCGCCGCGGCGAAGGCGTCGAGCGCGGCGGGGTCGCCCTCGACCTCGATCGCCACACCGCCGCCGTCGTTGCGCACGAAGCCCGCGAGGCGAAGCCGGGTCGCGAGGCCGTGCACGAACGGGCGGAAGCCGACGCCCTGGACGGTGCCGGTGACCTGGAGCCCGCGGCGCTCCGGGCCCGGACCGCGCTCGTCACGGGGCTCCCTGTCCATCGCAGCCTGATCGTCGCACGATCCGCACTACCATCTGCCCATGTGCTTGGCCATCCCCGGGCAGGTGATCGAGATCGTCGACAACCAGAACCGGCTGGCCAAGGTCGAGATCGCCGGTGTGCGCCGCAACGTGAACGTGAGCCTGCTCGACGATGACGCGGGCGGCGGCGCCGAGCCGGGCGACTGGGTGCTGATCCATGTCGGCTTCGCGCTCTCGCGGGTCGACGAGGCCGAGGCCCTTGCCACGCTTGCGCTGCTCGAGCAGATGGGCGCCGAGTACGAACAGGAGCTCGAGGAGCTGAAGGCGAGCGCGATCGAGTGACCGCGCGCGGCCCGGACGACCACTGCATCACCTGTGGCGACCTGGCCGTCGGAATGCGCATCGTCCGCCGCGACCCTGCCACGCGCCTGGCGTGGTGCTCCCAGGCGGCCCCGGGGGACGGCTCCGCCGCCGGCGGAGAGTGGGTCGACACCGAGCTCGTCGGCGACGTGCGTCCGGGCGACCTCGTGCTCGTCCACGCGGGCGCCGCGCTCGCGCGCCTCGGCGAGGGTGCCGCGTGAGGTTCGTCGACGAGTTCCGCGACCCCGGCCTCGGCCGCGCCCTGGCCGGCGAGATCCTGGCGACGGTCGAGCCCGGGCGCCACTACAAGATCATGGAGGTGTGCGGCGGGCACACGCACTCGATCTACAAGTACGGGGTCGACGACCTGCTGCCCGCGAACGTCGAGCTCGTCCACGGGCCGGGCTGCCCCGTGTGCGTGATCCCGATGGGCCGGGTCGACGACGGGATCGCGCTCGCGCACGAGCCGGACGTCATCTTCACCTGCTTCGGCGACATGATGCGCGTCCCCGGATCCGCCGGCACGTTGCTCGACGCCAAGGCCGAGGGCGCCGACGTGCGCATGGTGTACTCCCCGCTCGACGCCCTGCGGATCGCGAAGGAGCACCCGGATCGCCCCGTCATCTTCTATGCGATCGGCTTCGAGACGACCGCGCCCTCGACGGCGCTGACGCTGAAGCGGGCCAAGGCCGAGGGCATCGGCAACTTCTCGTGCATGTGCAACCACGTGACGATCGTGCCGCCGCTGCGGGCGCTGCTCGAGTCGCCCGACCTGCGCCTGGACGGCTTCATCGGCCCCGGCCACGTCGCCACGGTCGTCGGCGGGCGGCCGTTCGAGTTCATCCCCGCCGAACACGGCCGCCCGGTCGTGATCTCGGGGTTCGAGCCGCTCGACCTCCTGCAGTCGGTGCAGATGCTCCTGCGCCAGCTCGCGGACGGCCGTTGCGAGGTCGAGAACCAGTACGCACGGGTGGTGCCCTACGAGGGCAATCCCGCGGCGCTGCGGGTGCTGGCCGAGGTGTTCGAGCTGCGGCCGCACTTCGAGTGGCGCGGGCTCGGCTTCATCTCGCAGAGCGCGCTGCGGCTGGCGGACGCCTACCGCGAGCTCGATGCCGAGGTGCGCTACAGCGTCCCCGGCGTGCGTGTGGCCGACCCCAAGGCCTGCCAGTGCGGCGAGGTCCTGAAGGGCGTCATCAAGCCGTGGGAGTGCAAGGTGTTCGGCAGCGCCTGCACGCCGGAGCACGCGATCGGCACGTGCATGGTCTCGCCCGAGGGCGCCTGCGCGGCCTACTACAACTACGGCCGCTTCGCCCGCGACCGCGAGGTGGTGTGAGGATGCCCCGCGCCGCCGACCCGACCGATCGCGAGCAGCGGGTGCTGGACATCATCGAGACCGTCCGCGCGAAGCCGCCGAAGTTCCGCGACACCCGGATCACGATGGCCCACGGCGCCGGCGGCAAGGCCACCCAGACGCTCATCGAGGGTCTGCTCGTGCCGGCGTACGGCTCGGCCGCCCTGCGGGCGCTCGCCGACGCCGGCGCGGTCGCGATCGCCGGGATCGACCTGGCGTTCACCACGGACAGCTTCGTCGTCAAGCCGATCCGCTTCCCCGGCGGCTCGATCGGGGAGCTGGCCGTGAACGGCACCGTGAACGATCTGGCCATGGCCGGAGCCCGGCCGCTCGCGCTCACCCTGTCGATGGTGCTCGAGGAGGGCCTCTCGGCGGAGGACCTGCGGGCCGAGGTCGAGGCGATTGCCACCGCCGCCGCCGCGGCCGGCGTCGAGATCGTCGCCGGCGACACGAAGGTCGTCGAGCGCGGCCACGCCGACTCGATGTACCTGTGCACGGCCGGGATCGGCCGGGTCGACCCGCGGGCTGCGCTCTCCCCGGCCGGCCTGCGCCCCGGCGACCGCATCATCGTGTCCGGCTCGATCGGCGAGCACGGCACGGCGATCATGCTCGCCCGGGGCGAGTTCGACCTCGACGCCGACGTCGAGTCCGACACCTGCTCGCTGTGGCCGGCGGTCGATGCGCTGCTCGCGGCCGCAGGCGCCGATGTGCGCTGTCTGCGCGACGCCACCCGCGGCGGCGTCGCCTCGGTTCTGAACGAGCTGGCGCGCGCGTCCGCCGTGGCGATGGTCGTGCGCGAGCGCGACATCCCGGTGCAGCCCGCGGTCGCCGGCGCCGCCGAGCTGCTCGGGATCGACCCGATGTACGTCGCGAACGAGGGCAAGCTCGTGGCCTTCGTCGCGCCCGAGCGGGCCGAGGCGGCGCTTGCGGCGCTGCGGGCGGTGCCCGGGTGCGAGCGGGCGGTCGAGATCGGTGAGGTCAAGACCGACCCGCCGGGGATGGTGCTGGTCGAGACGGCGTTCGGCGGCAAGCGGGTCATGGACCAGCTCGTGGGCGATCCGCTGCCGAGGATCTGCTGATGCACGAGCTGTCCGTCGCCCGCGCCGTCATCGCCACCGCCACCCGGCACGCCGAGGGCCGCAGGGTGACGGTTGTGCAGCTGCGCGTCGGCCACCTGCGCCAGGTCGTGCCCGACTCGCTCGCGTTCGCCTTCGTGCACGTCGCGGTCGGCACCCTGTGCGAGGGTGCGCGGCTCGAGCAGGAGGTCGTCCCGGCCCGGCTCGAGTGCGCCGGCTGCGGGCTCGGCTGGGAGCTCGACGAGGCCATGTTCCGGTGCCCGCGCTGCGGCTCGGCCGGGGTCCGGATCACAGCCGGGGATGAGCTCCTGCTCGAGTCGATCGAAGTCGCCGACGAGGAGGACGCATGCATCGCACCAAGGTGAGGGTGCTCGAGGACGTGCTCGACGCCAACGCGACCATCGCCCGCGCCAACCGGGCCGACTTCGACCGTGCCGGCGTGCGCGTCGTCAACCTGATGAGCTCGCCGGGGGCCGGCAAGACGACGCTGCTCGAGCGCACGCTGCCCGACCTGGCCGGGGTGCGGGTGGGGGTGCTCGAGGGCGATGTGGCCGGCACCCTGGACGCCGACCGGATCGCGGGCATCCACGTCCCGGTGACGCAGATCAACACCGAGGCGGGGTTCGGGGGCGAATGCCACCTCGACGCGAACATGGTGCGGTCGGCCATCCCGGCGCTGCCTCTGGACGAGATCGACCTGCTCGTGATCGAGAACGTCGGCAACCTGGTGTGCCCGGCCGAGTTCCGGGTGGGGGAAGACGTGCGGGTGATGGTGGCGTCGGTTGCCGAGGGCGAGGACAAGCCGCTCAAGTACCCGCTCATGTTCCGGACATGCGAGCTCGTCCTGGTGAACAAGATCGACCTGCTCCCGCACGTCGACTTCGACATGGACCGGTTCAACTACCACCTGGACGCCGTCCACCCCGGCGTTCCGCGCCTGCTGATGAGCGCGCGCACGGGACATGGGGTGGACGCGTGGCGCGACTGGCTGGGCGAGTTCGCCCTCGAGCGCCAGCCGGCGTGACCGGGGCGCCGGCGACGGATCGCGCCGGCCGCGCGCTGGACGCGGCGATCGAGCGGCGCGCGGGCGCCGACGCGGCGTTCTTCGCCGAGCACGCGGCGCGGATCGCGACCCTGTGCCACGCGATGGCCGAGCGCTTCGCCCGCGGCGGCCGCCTGATCGCGATCGGCAGCTCGCCCCAGGACCAGAGCGACGTGCGCCACGTTGCGGTCGAGTTCGTGCACCCGGTGATCGTCGGCAAGCGGGCGCTCCCGGCCCTCGGGCTCGTGCCCGCCGCGGGCGCGCTCGCCGCCCAGGTCGAGCTGCTGGCCGAGGCCGACGACATCGTGATCGGGTTCGGCGCCGACCCGGCGGTCGCGGCCGCGATCGCCGCGGCGCGCGACCGCGGCTGCCTGACCGTCGCGTTCGCCGCGGTGGGCGCCGAGTGGGAGGCGATCCCGGCGGGCGGCGACGCGTTCGTCGGCCAGGAGCTGACCGAGACGCTCTACCACCTGCTGTGGGAGCTCGTGCACGTGTTCTTCGAGCATCGCGGCCTGCTGGCCGGCCGCACCGCCGGCGCGGTGCACGACTCGGGCGCCTCGGCGTTCCTGTACCCGTTCCTGGCCGAGGGGGAGCACGACCTGGACGCCGTGCTCGAGGACGTGCGCCGGTCGGTGCTGATGAAGGCCGACGAGATCGCCGCGCTGCGTGAGCGGACGCTGCGTGAGAGCCGCGCCGAGCTGGTCGCGGCAGCGACCGCGCTGCGCGCCGTACTCGACGGCGGCGGCACGGTGCTCGCGTTCGGAAACGGCGGCTCGGCCACCGATGCCACCGACCTCGTGGCCGATCTGCGCTCGGGGCTGCGCCCCCGCCGGGCGCTCGACCTGACCGCAGATTCCGGCATCCTCACCGCCCTTGCGAACGACATCGGCCCAGACGTGCTGTTCGCCCGCCAGGTGATCGCCTACGGGCGGCCGGGCGACGCCGTCTGCGCGCTCTCCACGAGCGGCGGCTCCGAGAACATCATCGCCGGCCTCGAGGAGGCGCGCCGGTGCGGCCTCGTCACGGTGGCGATGGTCGGCTACGACGGCGGCCGCATCGCCGCCGAGCGGCTGGCCGACCACGTCGTGGTCACGCCGTCGCAGCACATCCCGCGCATCCAGGAGGCCCAGGCCATCGCCTACCACGCGCTGCGCGAGCTGATCGAGCTCTCGGGCGCCTGACCGGGAAAGGCGAAAAGCGGGGCCAGGCCCCAAGAAGCGGGGCCAGGCCCCAAGAAGCGGGGCCAGGCCCCAACCGGGGCCAGGCCCCAAGAAGCGGGCCAGGCCCCAAGAAGCGGGGCCAGGCCCAAGAAGCGGCCCTCGGCCATGAGCTTGCGGGTGGTGGTGTCGATGGCCGCGATGTGGTCGGCGTCGAAGGCATGCCGCAGGCCGAGCGTGTACGCCGTGAGGCCGACTCCGGTCGTGAAGGCGCCCGACTCGCCCAGCCGGTAGTGGTGCGGGGCGGCGACCGCGATCAGGAGGAAGAAGCCGACCGCGTGCAGGCCGGCGACGACCACCGCCATGACCGCGACGCTGCGCCACTGGGCCGCACTGAGGGCGGCGCCGACCCGGCGGCTCAGCGCCCGGTCAGCCGGCCGATGCGCTCGTTCGCGCCCGACGCCCAGCACGATCCTCCAGGTGTGCAGACCACGGCGTCGAAGCTGCCGCCGTCGAACTGCCTCCACGAGAAGCCGCCATCGGTCGAGATGTCGCTGCCGGTCAGGCCGACGGCGACGGCCGTGCCCGCGGTGTGCGGTACCCACGTCGCGCCGGAGCGGTAGCCGCCCGGTGCGGCGCCGGCACCGACGAGCGTCCAGGTGCGGCCGCCGTCGCCCGTCAGCGCGAGCGCCCGCGGCGCCGTGCCCGGCACGGCGAAGTCGCCGCCGATCGCGAGCCCCTGCAGGTGGGTGCGAAACGCGACCGCGAACACCCCGGCGCTCGCGCCGCGGTGAAGCGGCGTCTGCGCCACCAGCCAATGATGGCCGCGGTCGGTCGAGCGGTACACGCGGGAGCCGGCCGGGCCGCCGCTGCCGAACCAGGCGTCGTGTCCGGACGCCGCGAGGCACTCGTTGCTGGCGGCGAAGCCGTACTCGTTGGGGGAGTGCGCCCGGGGCACGTTGCGGGCGGGGTCGATCCGCCAGCTGCGGCCTCCGTCGGCGGTGATCAGGATGCGGAAGCGCCCGTTCACCGGGTCGCTCAGCACGAGGCCGTGCTCACGGTCGGAGAAGGCCATGCAGTCGTAGAACGCCTGCGGGTTCGAGTTCTGGTTCGTGATCCGCCAGTGCCGGCCGCCGTCGGCGGTCAGGTAGGTGCGGAAGTCGCCGGGGTGGTCGCCGACCGACATCAGCACGGCGTGGTTCGCATCGAATGCCTTCAGGCCGCGGAACTCGAGCGCGGCCGTCCCGGCCGGGCCGACGCTCTGCCACGACCGGCCACCGTTCGTCGTGCGGAGCACGGTGCCGTTGCTCCCGCTCGCCCACACGACCCGCCGCGAGACCGGGCTCAGGGCGCGCAGGTCGGCGGTTCCACCGTGATGCACGACGCGCCATGCGGGCCGGTGATGCGCCGTCGCGGTGGCCGCCACCCCGGCGAGCACGGCGGTCGCCAGCGCCGCCGCCATGCCGATTCGCCCCCTGATCGGCAGCCTCCCCATCGCCGCGGAGCATACCGTAGAGCGAGCGGGTGGCTCACCGCGTGACCGCCGGCGACGCGCTCGGCCCCGGCGTCTTCCGCAAGCTCCGCCCGCGCCAGGCGGAGCGATCGGGAGTAGCTAGGATGCGCGCATGACCGCGGTCTCGTGGAAGGTGATCCAGCACGGCTGGTCAGTCCTCTCGAGCGACGGCGAGCATGTCGGCGTCGTCTTCCTCGTCGTCGGCGACGAGAACGCGGACATCTTCGACGGCCTGGCGATCACGCACCATGCCGGGTTCGCGTTTCACAATTACGTCGACCGCCCGCACTACGTCGAGGCGTCGCAGGTCGGTGAGATCGACGACGCCGAGCGGGTCGGCCTGGCGATCACGGCTGCCGAGGCCCGGCACCTGCCCCTGCACGACGTGCCCGAGAGCGCGATCATCGAGCCGGAAGGGGCGTCACGCGTCGACCGCGCCCGCACCGAGATCGAGCACCTGACCGGCGAGGACCGCACGAACTGACCCCGCTGAGGGGCGGCGCCGCCGACCCGACTCGGCGCTCAAGTCGGACCGGGCAACGCCGATCATCTGTCTTGCGTTCGATTAGCACCAGGCGGAGGTGTTTGATGTTCGGTCTTCGTGATATGTCCATGGGCCGGAAGCTCTACGCGAGCTTCGGCGTCGTCGTCGTGCTCCTTGCCGTGGTGGCCGGCGTGTCGTTGTGGGCGCAGGCGAGCATGGGACAGGCGAGCCGGTCGGCGCACACGGCCGCCCGCAGGGCCGAGGCCGCCGGCGACGTGCGCGGGCTGGCGTCGTACATCCACGAGTCGCAGACCCGCTTCGTGCTCACCCGGGGACTCTCGTATGGGGATCATGTGGGCGACCTGCACGACTTCATCGCCGGTCTGCACGCCCTGTCCACCGAGTCGGCGAGCCCCGCCGACCGCGCCCACCTCGAGGCGATCCGACGCGCGTTCGCCACCGTGACGGGCTTCGATCACGTCCTGATCCGGGACGTCCGCTCCGGTCAGTTCGCAGTGGCGACCGGGGTCGTCCAGGGAGGGGCCGACGAGGCGGCGGACACGCTCACCACCGCCGCCGCCGCGTACCAGACGTCTGCGAACCGCGAGCAGGCCGCGGCCGATGCCCGGTTTGCGTCGACGCAGTCGCTCGCCACGTGGCTCGTCGCCGGCGTCGCCCTCGTCGCCGCGCTCCTGGCGGGCGTCTTCGCGTTCCTCGTCAGCCGCGGCGTCACCCGCGGGCTGCGGCCGGTGCTCGATCGCCTGACGATGCTGCGGCAGCATTGCGTCGCCGACCTGAAGATCGGCCTCGAGGCCCTCGCGAAAGGCGACCTGACCGTCGCCGTCGTGCCGGTGATGACCCTGATCGAGCGGCCTGGCCACGACGAGATCGGGCAGACCGCAGAGGCGGTGAACGCCATCACGACGGCCACCGTGGCATCGGTCGAGGCCTACAACCGGATGCGCGCCGAGCTGTCGGCGCTCGTCGCGCGCATCTCCGAGGTGGCCGCCGCGATCAGCGAGGCGTCGCAGGACATCGCCCAGACCTCGGAGGACGCCAGCCGCGCGGTCGGCGAGATCGCGGTGGCGATGACGGCGATGGCCGAGGGCGCCGAGCGGCAGGCGCAGATGGTGGAGCAGGCCAACGCCACCACGAACCGGACGAGCGAGGCGGCGGCGGAGGCACGCGCGGTGGCCGAGCGGGGCGCTGCCTCGGCGGGCCAGGCCTCGGATGCGATGGGCTCGGTGAACGACTCGACCCGCGCGGTCACGGACGCGATCCAGCAGCTCGCCGGCAAGTCGGAGCAGATCGGCGGGATCGTCGTGACGATCACGAGCCTGGCCGACCAGACGAATCTGCTCGCGCTCAACGCGGCCATCGAGGCCGCCCGGGCGGGCGAGCAGGGCCGCGGATTCGCCGTCGTCGCCGAGGAGGTGCGCAAGCTCGCCGAGCAGTCGCACACCGCCGCCGGCCGGATCGCCGACCTGATCGCCGAGATCCAGTCCGACACGGGCCGGGTCGTCGGCGTGGTGGAGGAGGCGTCCGGTCGCACCGCGCAGGGCACCGCCATCGTCGCGAGCGCGGGCGCGGCCTTCGCCGCGATCGACGCCGCCGTGCGCACGGTCACGAGCCAGATCCACGAGATCGCCGCCGCCACGGGCGACGTCGCGAGCGTCGCCGGTCAGACCAGCGCCGCGACCGAGCAGGTGTCGGCCTCGACCCAGGAGACGACGGCGAGCGCCCAGGAGCTCGCGGCGAGCGCGCACGAGCTGGCGACGACCGCGGCGACGCTCCAGGAGCTCGTGGCCGGGTTCAGGACGACGAGCTCGCGGTGATCCCGGCGGCGGCGAGCCATCCCGCCAGGATGGCCACCACGCCCGCCGCCATCACGACCATGTGCGTCGTCGCGAGCCCGGCCGTCACGACGACGACTCCGGTGCTGAGCAACGCAACCGAGACGGCCGGCCTCCCCTTCCCACGGCGCACGTCCCCGACGATACCCTCGCCCCGGCGCCGTCACACTGGGCCTTTTCACCCATTCTGCGCCGGGCCGCCGCCGCAGCGACGGGAAGAATTCGGCCCGGCGCCGAGTCCTTGAGTACATGGGCTCGGCCACTCTCCGGCCGAGGGAAACCACCCCGTTTCGGGAGGTCATCATGGGCATCAATGACCAGTCCCTCGATCCGGCCGGCGTGCGCGGATTCGACTGGTCGCACGCGCTGCGGCGGCTCGGCGCGAAGGATGGCGACGGCAGGTGGCGCTGGCCGCACCGGCCCGACGGGCTGCGGCGGGCAACCGACCTCGTGCTGTTCTTGAGCCTCGTGCTCGGCATCGCGCTCTCCGCTGTGTTCTTCGCGCCCGCCGAGGAGGAGATGATCTTCAAGATCGTCGCCGTCGTCTTCTTCGCGCTCCTACCCGCGCTGATCTACCTGCAGTTCGTGTCCGAGCGCATCCACGCTGTGTGGGACGAGTACGTCATCAACCTCTACCAGCTGTCGATCGACGATCCGGCGAATCTGCCGGAGCCGCCCGCCTATTCCGAGTACCACGCGCAATGGGTGGCCGGGCGGCGCGAGCAGGCCGGCCGGGGCGGCGGCGAGACGACCGGCGAGGGCAGGCGCACGCTGTACCAGCTGAAGTTCGAGGGGCTGTTCGGCCAGGTCGACCGCGACCGCCGGTCGCGGCTGCGCAGCCAGAACGCCATGCCCGTCGCGGTCACGACCTTCATCATGGCCATCGGCTGGGTGTTCGTCGCCTCACCCGAGAGCATCTGGAACCGGTCGCTCGGCGTGCCGGCGGCCTTCGTCCCCAGCGGGCTGCCGCCGTTCCCGATGGAGACGGTCCGGTTCGCCTTCCTCGGCGCCTACTTCTACATCCTCCAGATGATCGTGCGCCGCTACTTCCAGGGCGACCTCAAGCCGAACGCCTACCTGCACGCCACCATGCGCGTGATCATGTCGGTGCTCCTCGTGTGGACGATCGACCCGCTGATGGCCGATCGCTCCCAGGCGCAGCGAAGCGCCGTCGCGTTCGTGATCGGCGTGTTCCCGATGGCCGGCTGGCAGCTGCTCACGAGCCTGATCGCCAAGCCCGCCAGGTGGGTGCTGCCGAGCCTCAAGCCCGACCATCCCCTGGACGGGATCGAGGGGCTGAACGTCTGGTACCAGTCGCGCTTGCTCGAGCTCGGGATCGAGGACATGCAGAACCTGGCCCACGCGAGCTTCGTCGAGCTGATGCTGAACACGCGCATCCCGATCGGCCGGCTTGTCGACTGGGTCGACCAGGCGATCCTGATGCTCCACATCGACGGCAAGCACCGGCTCGCGCCGAGCGGCGCGACCGACCTGGCGACGCTTCGGCGCTACGGCATCCGCAACGCCACGTCGTTCGAGGAGGCCCTCGGCCATGACGCCGTTGGCGGCCAAAAGGGCGAGACCGGCGGCGATCTCGACAACCTGCTGAACGCAGCCGGCGAGCCGAGCGTCGTCAACGTCATCGACCGGGCGATGCGGCGCGAGCGCAACCTGAAGTTCGTGCGCGCCTGGAAGTACTACGGCCAGGGCGGGCTCAAGCCGGCGTGAGCACGGCCTCGATCGGGTACGGGCTCAGCACCTCGTTGCCCGTCTCGGTGACGAGGAACATCCACTCCAGGCGCACGCCGCCGACGCGGGCCGCGTACGCGCCGGGCTCGACCATCAGCACCATCCCGGGCTCGAGCAGCGCCCGGGCGCCGCGCACCAGCCGCGGGTGCTCGAAGTTGGACGTGCCGATCCCATGCCCGGCGTGGATCGGATCGTGGCCGCCGGCGGCCTCGATGGCCGCGTAGACGCCGTCGGCGAAGCTGCCGGCGGTGATGCCCGGCCGCAGCGTCTCGACGGCCCGGTCGAGACCGGCCCGGGCGGCCGCATACAGCCGGCCGAGTCCGGCGCGCGGCTCGCCCAGCACCCAGGTGCTGCAGGAGTCGCCCCAGTAGCCGCCGGATCGCGGCACGAGGTCGCAGATCACCGGATCGCCTTCGGCCAGCATGCGCGGGCCAGGTGGCCCCATCGCCGCCGCGGTGCGGTCGCTGCCCGACAGCAGGTCGGACGCCAGCACCGCGGGACCGCCCTCGGCGGCGTCGAGTGCCGCCCGGATCGCGCCGAACACCTCGAGCTCGGTGCGGCCGGGCGCGAGTGCCTCCCGGGCGGCGTTCTGGCCGATGCCGGTCAGCGCGGCGCAGGCCCGCAGCTGCACGATCTCGGCTGCCGTCTTGACAGCGCGCGCCGCGCGCAGCGACGAGGTCACGTCGGCAAGGCCGGCGATCCGTCCGTCGAGCAGCGGGCGCATCGCCGCCGGATAGCCGGCCGGCTCGACAGCGACCGTGCCGCCGACTCCGAGCTCGTCGAGCATGGCCCGCACGGCCTCGCCGTACAGGCGCTCGAGCGATGGCCCGGCGGGGTCGGGCGCGAAGCCGTCGTAGTCGAGCACGAGGTCGGCGCGCAGGCCTTCGGCCGGCCCCCGCTCGCTCGCCTCGACCACCAGCGCTGTGCGACCGTCGCGGCCGACCGCGGCCAGCGACGGCCCGCCCGCGAACGGGCTCGGCCCGGCTCCGGCAGGTGCCTCGTGCCCCGTCGCGTAGCAGACCGAGTCGGCCCCGGTCAGAAGCGCCCAGTCGGCGCCGATGGGCCCAAGCAGCGCTGCGATGCGGGCGTTGCGTTCGTCCACGGCGTCACACCGACGCCGGCTGCGGCGGCGCGACGGGCAGGAGCACGCGCGAGGGATGGGCCGCGTCGTGGTGCACGGTCTGTGTGGCGACGACGGCGGCCGCGCCGCCGTCCCGGCCGGGGTTGCAGCCCGAGTTGAGGTTGCGGTTCCACTGGGGGAAGTCCGAGCTCGTGACGTCGACCCGCAGACGGAAGCCGGCCGGCACCCGGATGCCCACGTGGCCGAGCTGGATCCGGTACTCGTGAACGACGCCGGGCTCGACCGGTGCGGCGTGCTCGCTCCCCTCCCGGAACGAGCACCGGACGATGCCCTCCTGGAGGTTCCGCGAGCAGCCCTCGGCATCCACGACGCAGAGCCGGACGGCGAAGTCGGTGTCGGCGGCGTCGGTGGCGCAGTGCAGCACGGCCGTCGCTTCCCCCATCAGCCAGAGGTCCTCGTCCAGCACCGCGGAGGTGTAGACGAGGATCCCTTTCGTCGCCTCGGCGCCGCACTGGCACTCCGGGCCGACCGGCGACGTGCCCGCCTCGCAGCAGGCATGCCCGCCGGCGCTCACGATCGGCAGCTCCGGGTCGTAGGTGAACGTGTCGCAGGGCTCGGCGCCGGCCGGATCGAGCGCGAGCACCCCGTCGCCGCCGGCCGAGTTCGCGCGCCCGCCGGAGCGCAGGTGCCACTCGACCTGCGCGCTGCCCGGTGGCGGCCAGGCCGGCAGGTCGCGCCACCCGTCGTGCAGCACGAATGCCCGCACCGCCGGCGCGGCGACCCCCGGCCCGATGCCCTTGAGGTGCAGGTCGAACCACGCCAGGTGCACATCGTCGGCCGAGCGGAAGCCCTCCGCCCCCGCGGCGCCCCACACCGGCTCCCACGGCTCGTGCGGCCACGGCCAGATCACCAGCCGCTGCTCGCGCGCGCCGGTGCGCGACATCCCGTGGAAGTTGGCGACGGTGCCGTTGAGGAACGCGTCGTACCAGCCGGTGAAGTGCAGGGCCGGCACGTCGAGCCGCCCGTAGTCGGCGTCAACGCTCCACCGCCGCCAGTACTCGTCGTGCCGGGGATGCTCCAGCCAGTCGGCGAAATACGATGGATACCCGGCCTCGCACAACGGCGCGAGCGACCGCAGCGGCAGCGTCCAGTAGGCGTCGTGGACGCGCAGGAGCTCGGCCTGGAGCCGCGCCAGCCGCGCGTCGTCGCCGTCGCGCCGGGCCGTGTCGCAGGCCAGGTAAAGCGCCCACGATGCCACCCACGCGAGGCACAGTGCGCCCTGCCGGTACGTCCATCCCTCGTACGCCTGCCCCGTGGTGAAGCCCGGGGCGATGGCGGTCAGGCTGGGCGGGCGCTCGGCGGCGGCCAGCAGCTGGACGAGCCCGGGGTACGAGTAGCCGTACATCCCCACCCTGCCGTCCGCCCCGGGCGGCCGGGCCGCCCACTCGACCGCGTCGTGGCCGTCCTGCGCCTCGTGCAGGTAGGGCACGAACTCGCCGTCGGACGCCCAGCGGGCGCGGCAGTCCTGCACGACCACCACGTACCCGTGCGCCGCGTACCAGCTCGGGTGCGCGTACCCCGAGTTCGACTGGGCGTGCGCCTTGCCGTATGGGGTTCGCATGAGCAGCACCGGCAAGGCTCCGGCCGCCGCCGGCCGGTACACGTCGGCCCGCAGCACGGTGCCGTCGCGGGCGGGGCACTCGGCGTTGCGCTGCACCCGGACTCCACCGATCAGCGCCTCCGTCCGGCTCACGACCCCACCGCGGCGGCCAGCGTCTCGCCGATCACCGCGAACGCGCCCCGCACCTCGTCCTCGGTGACGACGAGCGGCGGGTAGAAGTAGAGGACGCCGCCGGGCGGGGAGGGCACCGCCCGCACGATCAGCCCGCGCCGGTAGCACTCGTGGAGGATGCCGCGGACCGTGTCCGCCGCCGGCGCGCCGTCCGGCAGGTCGAACTCGATGCTCGTGAGCAGGCCCGTCGCGACGACCGTTTGCACGGCCCCGAGCGCGGCGCGCAGCCGCCGCATGCACTCGAGAGCCACGCCCTCGCAGCGGGCCGCGTTCTCGACCAGCCGCTCGCGCTCGATGATGGCGAGGGTCGCAAGGGCTGCCCGGCAGGCGACCGGATGGCCGGCGTAGGTGCTGATGTGTGGCAGTGGCGAGTCGCGGAAGGGCGCCGCGATCGCGCCGCCTACGAGCGTCGCGCCGAGCGGCACATACCCGCTCGTGATCCCCTTGCCCAGCGTCACGATGTCGGCCTGGACGCCCCAGCGCTCGAGCCCGAACAGCCGGCCGGTGCGGCCGAAGCCGGTGATCACCTCGTCCACGATCAGGAGCACACCGTGCCGCGTGCAGATGTCGCGCAGCAACGGCCAGTAGCCGTCGGCCGGCACCTTGATCGCCTGCCGGAACGCCACGGGCTCGCCCACCACCGCCGCCACAGTCTCCGGTCCCTCGCGCAGGATCGTCCGCTCGACGTCGCGGGCGCACTCGAGCGAGCAGCCCTGCTCCACCGTGCAGAGGCCGCACCGGCCGGGCGACGGCTGGGCGCAGTGCAGGAAGCCGGGCACGAGCGGTGCGAACGGCTCCGACGACTCGGGGATGCCGCTGGCCGACATCGCCCCGAAGGTCGCGCCGTGGTAGGAGCCGTCGCGGCCGATGATCTTGACCCGGCCCGGCCGGCCGCCGTTTCGGTGGTGTGCGCGCGCGATCTTGAAGGCCGTCTCGTTCGCCTCGCTGCCGGTCGAGCCGAAGAGGAACGTCGGGTCGGGCACGGGCACCAGAGGCGCCAGGCGCTCGGCGAGCTCCGCGGCGACCCCATGCGACAGACCGAGGTCGAGCGAGCTCCACTCGAGCGTCCGCGCCTGCTCGGCGATCGCATCCGCCACCTCGCCGCGGCCGTGGCCGACGATGCCGGCGCCCAGGTGGCCCCCCCCGTCCAGCGCACGGTGGCCCTCGTCGTCCCACACGTAGGCGCCCTCGCCACGGACGAGCATGCGCGGATACACCCCCGGATACGGCCCGTCGAGGTC
>DASXOR010000090.1:0-8673 GCA_036494095.1 Gaiellales bacterium
AGTCGGCGATCCGCTCGGCGCGCTGGTTGCGGCCCGCCGCGATGATCGCGAACTCGTCGCCGCCGATGCGATAGGGCACCGCCTCGATCCCCGCACATGCGGTGGTGAGCGCGGCCGCGAGCTGGCAGATGCGCTCGTCGCCGACCTGATGGCCGAGGCCGTCGTTAACCGCCTTCAGGCCGTCCATGTCGACCAGGAGCGCGTGCAGGCCGCTGTCGCTCGCGAGCGAGCGGCGGATGTCCTCCTGGAAGCAGCGATGGTTGTGAAGGCCCGTCAGGCTGTCGCGCAGGGCGGCGTCGCGCAGGCGGCCGATCTCGCGCCCGTTCGCCTCGGCCAGGCGCCGGCGCAGGCGCAGCATCCGCACCACCGTCCACGAGATCGTGAGGCACAGGATTCCGGTGATCACGACCACGATGCTGGCGCGGCGGTCGGTCGTCTGCGAGCTCGCGAGGCTCGCATTCGCCTCGCGCTGATGGACGGCGACCTGGCGATCGGCGATGCGCAGCATGCGGCCGAGGAGCGGGCGCACGACCGTCGAGTCGGTGACGCTCACGCCCTGCGCGTTCAGGTTCGCGGCCATCGCGGTCACCCGGTCGACGGCGATCACGAGCTGGCGGCCGTCGCGGTTGAGCGCGGTGATCGCCCGCCCCTCGGCGCTGCGCGCCTCGGCGTCGCGCCCGGAGGCCGAGGCGCTCAGCTGCGCCAGCGCGATGTCGACCGAGCCCATCGAGCGCGTGAGCACGCCGCCGTTCTTCGGGACGGGATTGATGAGGTATGCGTGCTCGGCCAGCTCGAGCCGCTCGATGGCGTCGCGCGCGCGGGTGTATGCGCCGGCGGCGACCGAGGCCGCCCGCACGCGCTCGCTCGCCCGGCTCGTCGTCGAGATGGTGAACCACGAGAGGGCCGTCAGCCCGGCCATCGCCACCACCGTCGCCACCAGGACCGCGGCGGACCACCCCGCCTCGCGCAGGAAGTGGAGCCGCTGGGTGGGGCCGGTCTGTGCCGATCCGCCGGCCGGCGCGGTGGCGTTCTGGAGCACGGGGAATCCTCGTGGAGACGCTTGGGGTCATGCTCAGGGTGGCGCACGCCCGAATGGGCGACAACCACCCGGAAAGGGGTCATCGCGCCCCCGGCGTCTGCGTAGATCGCAGACGCCTCAGACCGCGTTCAAGGGCATTGCCCTTGAACGGCTTCTCGGTCGCACCATACTTACGACCAGTATGAACGCCCCCTGCGTCCTTGCCCCGCTCGGTTCTCACCTTGGACATCACGGCGACGTGGAATCAGTCATCTCCTCATGCGCATCCCGCCGCTAACGACGTCCCGGCTGATCGTCCGCGAGCTTCACGCCGCCGACCGGGCGGCGGTCGAGCATGTGGCCGGAGGCGACCGGGCGCGGTGGCTCGAGTGGACCTGCCTGGCCTACGAGCAGCTCGACGAGCTGCGCCAGCCGCCCTACGGCGAGCGCGGCATCGAGCTGCGCGACTCGGGCGAGCTGGTGGGACTGGTGGGGCTCGTGCCGGCGCTCGGCCCGTTCGGCCTCCTGCCCTCGTGGCCGGAGCCGGGCCGCCGCCACCGGCCAGAGATGGGCGTCTACTGGGCGGTGGCGCCGGAGCACCGCCGCCGCGGCATCGCCGCCGAGGCGGCCGCCGTCCTGATCGCCTACGCGTTTGCCGAGGTGGGGGTCGACCGCGTGATCGCGACCACCGAGCACGAGAACGTGGCGTCGATCGGCGTCATGCGCCGGCTCGGCATGCGCATCGAGCGCAACCCGGAGCCCGAGCCCGCCTGGTTCCAGGTGGTCGGGATCCTCGCCGCCGACGCGCCGGGCGCCTGACGTGGCAAGATCCGCGATCTAGTCGAGAAGGGGGGAGGGCGTGGAGACATCCGCACCAGGGAGGTTCCAGATCGTGATCCGCTTCCGGGGACCTGACTACGAGGCGTGGAAGACCGCGTTTGCCGCCCACGAGCCGCAGCGGGTGAAGCACGGCGCGGTCGGGCACTGGATCGCGCGCTCGGTCGACGATCCCAACGAGTACATCGGCGTGGTGGAGTTCACCTCGCGCGGCGGCGCCCATGCGTACGCCGAGGATCCCGACCGGATGGACGTCCAGCGGGCGGTGCACGTGCAAGGTGGCCCGCACAACAAGACCTGGGACGAGACCATCGTCGAGACCATCGCCGCCGTCACCTACGTCGGCTGAGGCGGGTGGACGACCTCCACTTCGAGACCGCCGGCACGGGCGACCCGCTCGTGCTCGTCCATGCCGGCATCTGCGACAGCGGGATGTGGGACCCGCAGTGGCGCTCGCTCGCCGGCTCGCACCGCCTGCTGCGCCACGATATGCGCGGCTACGGCCGTTCGGCGCTGCCTCCGGGGCCCTATTCGAACGCGCGCGACCTCCTGGAGGTGATGGACGCCGCCGGGTTCGGCCGGGCCGCGATCGTCGGCACCTCGCTGGGCGGCAGGGTCGCGCTCGAGGTCGCCCTGGCCGCGCCCGACCGCGTGTCGGGGCTCGTGCTGGTCGGTTCGGGCCTGCCCGGCCACGAGTGGTCGCAGGCGGTGCGGGACTACGGCGCGGCCGAGGACGCGGCCGTCGCGCGCGGCGATCTCGACGCCGCCGCGGAGCTGAACGTCCGCTTCTGGGTGGACGGGCCGCTGCGCGCCGAGACGCAGGTGGACGCGGCGGTGCGCGATCACGTCCGGGCGATGCAGCGGCGAGCGCTCGAGCTGCAGGCGCCGGTGTGGGAGGAGGCCGACGAGGAGCTGCTCGTGCCGGATGTGGGCGAGCGGCTCGGCGAGATCCGCCGGCGGGTGCTCGTGCTGGTGGGCGAGGTCGACCAGCCGGACATCCACGCGATCGCGGCCCGGCTCGTCGCGGGCATCCCCGACGCTGCCTTCGCGACGATCCGCGCCGCCGCACACCTGCCGAGCCTGGAGCGGCCCGAGCCGTTCGACCGGCTCGTGGCCGCATTCCTCAGTGCGAGCGCACCGGCCTGAGCGAGCGCGCGATGGCCAGCATCTCGGGGTCGGTGAGATCGTCGAGCAGGGTGTTCTGTACCCAGTACGCGATGCCGCCCTGCACGAAGGCGATCGTCTGGATGTGGCTGCCGTTGAAGAAGAAGAGGTAGTCGCGGCCGTCCACGTGGCGGGTGGCGTTCGGCGTCTCGAGCAGCGGAGCGGCGGTGTAACGCGTCTCCTCGATGCCCCAGTAGGCGTCGCCGCTCGGGCTCGACATGTGGAACACGGCGTAGGTGGAGTTCAGGCCGTGCCCCGCCGCGGGGATGGCGTAGACGCGCGTGGGCGAGGTCGACGTGCCCTGGCAGCTCAGCACGCCCGCCCCGGCGGGCGCCGGTACCCACGGGCAGAGGGTCGAGTCGGCCTGGGCGACCGTCGGGTACATGACGGGGAAGTGCAGCGCCTGCTGTGCGTGCACGAAGTCGGCTCGGTAGGACGTCGTGGGGGTGATCGTCGGTGGCGGACCTGACGGTTTCTTGGGCTGCTTCTTCGGCGCCGTCACGGCCAGCCTCCCCTTGAACCCGGGGCCGATCACGACCGCGACCTGCACCCGCGGCCCGGTCGCCCCCGCGATCGCAGCGGGCATCGCGGCCGCCGACGCGTTGCCGACGATGTGGGCCAGGTCGGCGGCGGCAGCCGCCGCGCCGGGGCGGTAGTAGACCCACGTCGTGGTGTATCCGGAGCCGGGAGCGTTGCCCGCCTTCGCGCGGTAACCCCAGGCCTTGAGCGCCCGCACCGTCCGCCCGGCGGCGCCGTTCAGGCCGTTGCCGTTCAGCACCGCCACCTTCACGCCTGCGGGCGTCACCGCCAGCTTCCATACGTGCTTCTTGTGCGGCGACTTGCCCGGCAGCGTCCCGGCTGCGGTCGAGAGCAGCCAGGGGTGCTTCCACTGGAAGATGGCCTGGGAGAGGTTGGTGACGTTCAGCGCCGCCTCGCCGTCGGGCGCCGTGTACGGCGTCCAGTTGAGGTGCACGCTCACGATGTGCGACCGGGCGTTGTAGGCGGTGGCGGCGAAGCTCAGGAGGGTGCGCGGGCTGGGAGCGTGCCCGCCCGGGCCGACGATTGTAAGGCTGCTCGAAAGCGCCCCGAGCAGGTTGTTGATGAACGGGATGTCGGTTACCGAGATGCCGTGGATCCGGGCCGACGCGCGGGCCTCGAACGCGCGCAGGAACATCTGCTGGCGGGCCTGGCGGTGGAAGTCGTCGTCGGTGTGGCGGTAGCGTGAGAACGCCAGTGCGTCGGCGCCGCTCAGGCGCTGGTAGCCCGGCTTCACATCGATGGCCGAGAAGCCCGTGTACTGCGACTGCGTGGGCGGGTTGTAGTAGTACTGATCGACGTTCACGTAGATCCCGCCGAGCGTGTCCACGAGCCGCTGGAAGCCGGTGAAGTCGACGTTCAGCAGGTAGTTCGGCTTGACGCCGGTCACCGCCTCGACGGTCTCCAGCGAGCGGGCGTCGCCGCCCTCGGAGTAGGCGGAGTTGATCTTGGCGCCGAGGCTCGGCACCCACAGGTCGCGCGGGATCGAGAGCAGCGAGACCATGTGGTGGTGCGGGTCGAGCCGCGCCAGCATCAGCGTGTCCGACAGGCCGTTCTTGCCGGTCGCCCCGTCGCCGCGGTGGTCGGAGCCGATCAGAAGGGCGGTGATCGGCTGGCTCGCGGTGGGGATCGTCGGTACGAGCCTCTTCGACGCCTGATTGTCGGTGCCGTGCAGCTTCGTGACCTTGTTGTAGACGTTGTTCAGGTACCAGAGCTCGTATCCGCCCGCGCCGAGCACGGCGAGGAGCACGATGCCGAGCACCGCCAGCGTCCAGCGGGCCCAGCGGGGCAGGCGGTGGCGCCTGCGCCGCCCCTTGCGCCGAGGCGGCTTCGGCGGCTCGCTGCCGTATACGACCATCTTCGGTGCGCGCCGGGGGGAATCTCCCTCGCCGGGGCCTCTGGGCGGCGTCTGGGTTGCCAAACGGCTCCTCAAGTGCAACGGCCGGCGGCTCGCTGCGACGTTCGCGGGGGCACGGGTCGGCGGAGTATACGCCGCTCGTTTGACGGCCAGGTTGGAGACCCGTTTGATGCCCGGCGGCCGGCGGCGGGGACGCCGGCGGGCATCCCAGGCGTATCGATGCACATGCGGATGGCGCGTCTTCTCGTTGTGATGGGGTGTTGCGCCGGCGCGGCGGGGTGCGCCGGGTCGGGGGCGGGATCGTCTGCCCACACAGCGTCCACACACCATGTTCGTGAGCCTCATCACCGTCGGCCGGCCGGTCACCGCCGGGTGCGTGGGCCGGGCCACACGGCCGCCGTCCGGCAGGTGGCGCTCGTCACGGCGGAGGGCGAGGACGAGGTGCTCGCCGTGTCACTCCCCGGCGGCCGCGTGACCGGCCGCGTCAGGCTGGCCGCGCGCCCGACGACCGTCGCCGCCGGCGCCGCCGGCCCGGCCGTCGCGGTGAGCCCCCGGTCGGGCACCGTCACGATCCTGCGGCCGCGGACGCTCCGGCCGGTCGCCGTCCTGCGCGGCTTCCGCTCGCCCCAGATCGCGGCGGTCGCTCCCGGCGGCCACTGGGCGCTCGTGAGCGACGCGGCGGCCGGTTCGGTCTCTGCCATCGACCTCGACACCGGGCGGATCGCCGATCGCGTGCGCGTCGGCCGCGGCGCGCACCACCTCGCCATCAGCCCCGACGGCAGCGCCGCGTGGGTGGCGCTCGGCGAGACGGCGCGGACGATCGTGACGCTCGACTGCTCGGACATGCTGCGCCTGACCGTGACCGGCCGCCTGCACCCGCCCGTGGCGGCGCACGACCTGGCCTTCAGCCCGAGCGGAGCCACCGTCTGGGTCACCTCGGCCGCCGCGCCCTACGTGACGGTGTTCGACGCCGCTTCGGGCCGGCCGCTGGCGCGCGTTCCCGCCGGCGCGCCGCCCCAGCACGTCGCCTTCGCCGGGCCGGGCATCCCCCGTGCCTACATCGCGAGCGGGTACGGCTCGTCGCTCGAGATGGTCGATCCGGGCAGCCGCCGGGTCGTGCGCCGTACGGCGCTTCCGTACGGCTCCTTCAACCTGGCCGTCGCCGGAGATGTGGTGGTGACGACGTCGCTCCTGGACGGCCGCGTGACCGAGCTCGCGGCGGCGACGCTGCGGCGGCGGATGCAGCGCACCGTGGCGCCCGAGGCGCGCGCCGTCGCGATCGCCGCATGGTGAGCGCCCGGCACAGCACTAGAGTCCCCGCCACGTGGAGCACGTGCCTATCGGACCGCTCGAGGTGTCCCGCGTGGGCCTCGGCTGCAACAACTTCGGCGGCCGGCTCGATCTGGCCCGCACCCGTGCCGTCGTTGACGCCGCCGTCGACGCCGGCATCACCTTCCTCGACACGGCCGACATCTACGGCAACCGCTCCGGAGCGGCGGTCCACGGCCGCCTGGGAGCGAGCGAGGCGATGCTGGGCGAGGTGTTGCGCGGCCGCCGCGATCGTGTCGTGCTGGCGACCAAGTTCGGCGGAGACATGGGCGACGGCGCCGCCGCGCGGGGCGCCCCGGCGTACGTCCGGCGCGCGCTTGACCGGTCGCTGGAGCGCCTGGGCACCGACCACGTCGAGCTGCTGTATTACCACTGGCCCGACGACGTGACACCGATCGGCGAGACCGTCGCCGCCATGGCCGGCCTGGTGCAGGCCGGCAAGGTGCGGGCGATCGGCGTCTCCAACCTGACCCTCGCGCAGCTCGACGAGGCGGCACGGGCAGGCCCGATCGCGGCGCTCCAGAACGAGTACTCGCTGCTCGAGCGCGCGCCCGAGCACGAGCTCCTGCCGCGCTGCCTCGAGCTCGGCGTGGCCTTCGTGCCCTACTACCCGCTCGCCTCCGGCCTGCTCACCGGGAAGTATCGCCACGGCCGGCCGCCCCCGCCGGGCTCGCGCTGGGCGGCCGCCGAGGTCATGGCCGACGGCACCTGGGTGAGCCCGGGCGTCGAGGCTTCGCAGACCGCGTTCGCCCTCGTCGACCGACTGGCGGCGTACGCGAGCGAGCGCGGTCACAGCCTGCTCGAGCTGGCCGTCGCCGGCCTCGCGTCACGGCCGGGCGTGGCGTCGGTGATCGCGGGCGCGACGACCCCCGAGCAGGTGCGGTGCAACGCCGCCGCCGGTGACTGGGTGCTGACGCCGGAGGAGCTCGTGGCGATTCCGGCCTAGTGCGAGGCGGAACGCTCGGACGCTCGCAGCCGCTCGGCCAGCGTGCGCATCAAGAGGAGCGCGATCTTCGGTTCGGCCGTGACCACCTTCAGGAACGCCGAGCGTCCGAGCAGCATCGCGAGCACGTCGGTCTGGGCCTCGACCGTCGCCGTGCGCGGCGCACCGTCGAGCAGCGCCATCTCGCCGAACGAGTCCCCGGCCTTCAGCCGCACCGAGCGCTTTCCCGGCGGCTTGACGACGGCCTCGCCGTCGAGGATGACGTAGAAGTTGTCCGCGCGGTCGCCCGCGCGCACGATCGGGGTGTAGCGCGCGTACCGGCGGGTCTTGGCCAGGGCGGCGATCTTGTTCAGGTGGCGCTTGGAGAGGCCGGCGAAGAGGGGGATCTGGCCGAGCACATCGGCCCACCCGCGGCCCATCGCATCCGACGGCATCGAGGTCTCCTGGATCGTGGGCGCCGAGTATTTCACGAAAATGACATGTCCACCCCGGGCCTGGCCGGCCGCCCGGATAGCCGGTAAGGTCTCGTGCGGAGGCGTTGAAGGGTGCGGGGACTCACACGTAGGCGGCTGCTCGCGGCCACCGGGGGCGGAGCGTTCGGTATCGCCGGCGCGGGTGCGGTCGGCTATGCCTCCGCGTCGTCACGTCCGCACACGGGCACCGTGCCGTTCCACGGCCCACATCAGGCCGGTGTGACGACGCCGCCGCAAGAGCGGCTGATGTTCGCAGCATTCGACCTCACCGTGACCACGGCGACCGGCCTGCGCGACCTCCTGCACGCGTGGTCGCACGCCGCGGCGCTGATGACAGCCGGACATCCCGTGGGGCCCCCGGGGGGCGCGCTCACGACGGCCCCGGCGGACACGGGCGAGGCGGTGGGGCTATCTGCGGCCAACCTGACCGTGACGTTCGGGCTCGGGCCGGGCATCTTCGTGGCGGAGGGGCATGACCGGTTCGGTCTCGCCACCCGCCGGCCGCGCCCGCTCTCGCCGCTCGAGCCGTTCCCGGGCGACCGGCTCGTGGCGGCGCGCTCCGGCGGAGACGTGTGCGTGCAGGCCTGCGCTGACGACCCCCAGGTGGCGTTCCACGCGGTTCGCGACCTGGCCCGGATCGGCCGTGGCGCGGCGACGATGCGCTGGGCCCAGTTCGGGTTCGGCAAGGCGTCGGCGACCTCCAAGACCCAGGCGACGCCGCGCAACCTCCAGGGCTTCAAGGACGGCACGAACAACCTCGACGTGACGGACGCGGCCGAGACGGGGCGCTTCGTCTGGGTCGGGCGCGACGAGCCGCAGGCGTGGATGCGCGGCGGGACGTACGTCGTCACCCGCCGGATCCGCATGCTCGTGGAGAAGTGGGACGACTCGTCGCTCGACGACCAGCAGGACACGATCGGCCGCGTCAAGCTCTCGGGCGCGCCGCTGGGCGAGAGGGCCGAGCACGACCCGGTCGACCTGACGGCCCGCGGGCCGGACGGCAAGCCCGAGATCC
>DASXOR010000091.1:0-3803 GCA_036494095.1 Gaiellales bacterium
GAGACATCGGACGCCGCCGCGCTGCGCGCCGCCTGGAATTTCGCGGCTCGGATCAGGAACGCCATCGTGCTGGTGCGCGGGCGTCCAGGCGACACTCTCCCGGCCAAGCACGACGAGCTCACCGCGGTCGCCAGGCTCCTCGGCTACAAGCCGACCGATCCCGACCAGTATCACCCGCGCCCGAGCGGCCCCTCATCGTGGTCCGACACCCCGGCGGCGGCCCTTGAGGAGGACTACCGGCGCACGGGGCGCCGCGCCCGCCAGGTCATGGACCGCCTCTTCTACGGCTGAGCCGTTATCTCCCGGGGGGACGACCCCCCGTACCCCCCGAGGTCCGCCCGTGCGGGCCTGATCGCAAAAATCGCGATCGTATCAGGCCCGCACGTGCGGACGAGCGTCAGGCGAGGACGATGCGCGGCCCGTCTAGCGCGCGCAGTTCCGCTAGCGGCGCACCCGGCGCCGTGGGGTCGGTGATGAGCACGTTGACGGCGGCGGCACCGGCCACGTAGCCGAGCTGGACGCGGCCGATCTTCGAGCCGTCCGCGATGACGACGGTGCGGGCGGCGGCGGCGATCATGGCCGCCTTGACCTCTGCCTCCGGCAGGTTGATGTTGGTCACGCCCGCCTCGGCGTCGACGCCGTTGCAGCCGATCAGGGCAACGTCGGCGTGCACGCGGCCGAGCACCTGGCCGGCGAGCGGTGCGACCAGGGAGTGCTGCAGCGGCCGGAGCGTGCCGCCCGTGACGACCACCTGGAGGCGCGGTACCGCCGCCTCGAGCAGCAGGGCGATCGACAGGCCGCTGGTGATGACGGTCAGTTCCCGCAGCCCGTCGCGGCGGAGCAGCTCACGGGCGACGGCCGCCGCGGTCGTGCCGACGTCAAGGAAGACGCTCATGCCGGGCTCAAGCAAGTCCGCCGCCGCGGCGGCGATGCGCGCCTTGGCCCCGGCGGCCTCGACCGCTGCCTCTTCGAAAGGCCGCTCCCTTAGCCGGGCCGCGTCGAACGGCATCGCGCCGCCGCGGATGCGGCGCACGCCGCCTTCCGCCTCGAGCGCGTCAAGGTCGTGGCGTACCGTGACGGCGGAAACGCCGAATTCCCCGCTGAGCTCGGCCACGCTCGCGAAGGCACGCTTCTCGATGATGGCGCGCATGCGGTCCCTGCGTTCGCCCGTGCTCAGACCAGGCCCGGGCTGCTTGGTCGCGCTCGTCACGACGTCATCGTCGCGACGGAGCCCTGCCTTGTCAAATCGAAAGGCGACTTGCTTGCGATTGCGAAAGTACCTACGCTACCCACATGACCGGGAGCATCACCAAGCGGGTGCACGCGCTCGCGGACGGGCGCGAGCTCATCTACTTCGATGACGCCGACACCGCACTGCCGCCTGACCGCGCCCCCGACCTGCGTGAACTTGGCGAGCGCCCGCCGACGGCCGAGATGCGGCAGGACCCGCTGACGGGCGAGTGGATCTCGATCGCCGCCGCGCGGCAGAACCGCGTCGTCATGCCCTCGGCCGGCCTTGACCCGCTCGCGCCACAGTCGCCAGGCAACCCGTCGGAGATCCCGTCCGACTACGACGTGGCTGTGTTCGAGAACCGCTCGCCGTCGTTCGGCCCAGGACTGCCGCCGCCTGGCTCTCCCGCGGCGGACCCGGCGCACCTCGACGGCACCGGCCTCGGGCGCGCCGTCCCGGCCTTCGGCCGCTGCGAGGTGGTGTGCTTCAGCCCCGCCCGCGAGGGCGCCTTCGGCTCGATCGGCCGCTCCCGCGCGCGCACGGTCATCGAGGCGTGGGCCGACCGGACGGCCTTCCTGTCGTCGCTGCCGGGCGTCGCGCAGGTGTACGTCTTCGAGAACCGGGGCGCCGAGATCGGCGTCACCCTGCAGCACCCGCACGGCCAGATCTACGCCTACCCTTACGTCACGCCGCGCACGCACCAGTTGCTCGCGCAGATCGACGCCTACGGGCCCTCGTTGTTCGCCGACCTGCTCAAGCGGGAGCAGGCGGGACCCCGGGTCCTGCTGTCCGGCGCGCACTGGACCGCGTTCGTGCCCTTCGCCGCCCGCTGGCCCGTGGAGGCGCACCTGCTGCCCCACGAGCACGTCGCCGACTTCGCGGAGACAACCCGGGCGCAGCGCGACGAGCTCGCGGTCATCTACCTGCGGCTGCTGCGCGGCCTCGACGCGCTCTACGCCGACCCCACCCCTTACATCGCCGCCTGGCACCAGGCGCCCGTGCGGTCGCACCGCGGCAGCGCGCGCCTGCACCTGCGGCTGATGTCACCCCGCCGCGGCAGCGACAAGCTCAAGTACCAGGCGGGCAGCGAGTCAGGGATGGGCGCCTGGATCGGCGACATCCCGCCGGAGGCCCAGGCCGAGCGACTGCGCGCGGCGATCGCCCGAGCCGACCAGGAGAACCCGGCATGACCGACCTGCGCACCCAGGCAAGTGACGGCTTCGCGGCCTTGTTCGGCTACCCGCCAGGCGGCATGTGGTCGGCGCCAGGGCGGGTGAACCTGATCGGCGAGCACACAGACTACAACGAGGGCTTCGTGCTGCCCTTCGCGATCGACCGCAGAACCTACGCCGCGCTGGCGCTGCGAGACGACGGCCTCGTCCGCGTGTCATCGAGTGCGAATCCATCAGACACGGGGCCATCAGGAACGGGGCGATCGAGCACGGGGTCTTCGAGCACGGGGTCTTCGAGCACGGGGTCGTCGAGCACGGGGTCATCGAGCGCCGGGTCATCGAGCACGGGGTCTTCGAGCACGGGGTCATCGAGCGCCGGGGCCGCGATCGCTGAGTTCGCGCTGAGCGCCATCGCCCCGTCCGCCGTCCGCGGCTGGGCCGCCTACCCCCTCGGCGTGGCCTGGGGCCTTGGCCGGGTAGGCGCCGACCTGGCCGGGCTCCCCGGCTTCGACGTGCACTTCGCCTCCGCGGTGCCGGTTGGTGCGGGATTGTCGTCGTCGGCGGCCCTGGAGGCGTCGCTCGCCGTCGCGCTGAACGAGGTGTGGCGGCTCGGCTTCGACCGCGCGCGGCTCGTCGAGGCGACGCACCTGGCGGAAAACGACTTCGTCGGTGCCCCCACCGGCATCCTCGACCAGTCCGCCGCACTGCTGTCGGCGGAGGGGGCCGCCCTGTTCCTCGACTGCCGTGACGCATCCTCCTCGCCGGTTGACCTCGGGCTCGACGCGGCCGGGCTCGCCGTGCTCGTCATCGACACCAAGGTCAACCACGAGCACGTCTCCGGCGGGTACGCGGCAAGGCGCGCGGCGTGCGAGCGGGCCGCCCGTGCCCTCGGCGTCCTGGCACTGCGCGACGTGACCGCGGCGCAGTTGCTCGGGGCCCGCGCCCGGCTCGACGATGAGACCTTCCGCCGCGCCCGGCACGTCGTCACGGAGGACCAGCGCGTGCTCGACACCGTGGAGGCGCTCCGCGCCAGGGACCACGCGACGGTCGGCGGCCTGATGTCCGCCTCGCACCGGTCGATGCGCGACGACTTCGAGATCTCCACCAGGGAACTCGACCTCGCCGTCGAGGTCGCCACGGACGGCGGCGCGCTCGGGGCCAGGATGACCGGCGGCGGGTTCGGCGGCTCGGCGATCGCGCTGACCCTGGCCGAGCGGATCCCCGCGCTGCGGCTCGCGGTCGACGAAGCGTTCGGCGAGCGCGGCTACCGGGCACCGGAGACGTTCGTCGTCCGCCCGTCCCAGAGCGCCCGCCGCGAACTCTTCGAGCACACCACCGAGAGCTAGGCCCCCAAGGGGCAATGCCGTGGACTTAGGCGCTCCGCTTTCGCGCCTGGGCCG
>DASXOR010000092.1:0-7925 GCA_036494095.1 Gaiellales bacterium
CCATCTGCGTGTCGCGGGCAGATGCCAGCCGCAGGTGCCGGAAGAGGCCCACCGCGGCCCCGACCAGGAAGAAGGCGGAGGCGGCGGTGATGATACGGGTCGAGGTGCCGGCCACCATGGCGAGCCCGAGCACGAGGTAGGCGATCAGGCTGGTGTAGAGCGCGGTGCCGAGCAGGTTGTTGCGGGCGCGGATCAGCCCGTCGCGGCGGTCGTCGCGGAATTCGCTGATCGCGTGGCGCACCATCCGGATCACCATCCGCGCCTCGGGCTCGGCGCCCGCGCCCGACTCCGGTGCGCGCGTGCTCTGGCCGAGGTAGCGCGCGGACTCGGGATCGATCGCGAGCAGCGCCTGGCGCAGCTTGGCCAGCAGGTCGCTCCGCATCGGCATGCGCGCGCCCTGCAGGCGCAGCTCGTCGTTCAGCGCCTGAGCGACGACGGCCTCAGGGGGCTCGATGTTGATCAGGCACTCCTCGGCGCGATGCAGCCGCCGCCACACCGACGTGTAGCCGGACCCGAGCGTCCAGCGCGAGCCGACCGACCCGCGACCCGCCCCGTCGGCGCCGAGGTCGGATCCCACCGGGTCGAGTTGGAGCCGGGCCTCGTGCACCGCGCACAGCGCCACGGGATCGGTGGTGGACGCCAGGGAGTCCAGCCGTGCGCGCAGGCTCAGATAGTCGCGGACGAGCTCGCCGTGGACGCACGGGTTTGCGCCGTCGGCCCGGCTCAAGCGGCGCAGCATGAACGACGCGGAAATCCAGATCACGAGGCCGAACGCCACGCCGGCGAGCACGGCGAGGACGCCGTTCCAGCGCGCGTCGGTGAAGATCGGCGGCATCAGGTAGATCACGGTCGAGGCGACCGCGGCTGCGCCGGGGAACGTGATCACGAGCGGCACGAACACGGTGCGGAACTCGTGCCAGGCCGTGTCCCGCGGCGCAGGCCGCGCCGCGAGGCTCTGCGACCCGGCCGGCGTCGTCGTGACGTCTTGCGCCGCGCCGTGCCCGTTTCGGCCACCGGCCGCCGTCGTCTGTGCCGCTCTCCGTACCCGCTCCGTCCCTGCCATGCGCCCTCCTCTGCCCCGGGGGCCCGTGATCGTAGCAATCAACACGACCAGATGTCAAAACGAGCGGGCTACGCGGAGAACTGCGGCAGGTGCGCGCGATGCGCGGCGAGCAACGCGTCGAGCAGCGGCCGGGCGACGTCGAAGCTGCCCACGAGCGGGTTTGCCATGAGCGCCTGCAGCGCCACGTCGTGGTCGCCGGTGACGGCGGCCCGCACCGTCAGGCGCTCGTAGGCCTTCACCTGCTCGACGAGGCCGAGCATCTCCGGCGGGAGCGGCCGCTGCGGCCGGGGGTGCGCGCCGTCGGCGTCGATCAGGCAGGGCAGCTCGCAGACGGCGTCGGCGGCGATGTTCGGGATCGCGCCGGCGTTGCGCACGTTCACGATCTGGGTGTCGCCGCGGTCGGTCGCGAGCGACTCGAGCAGCATCGCCGCGGCCTCGGAGTAGAACGCGCCGCCGCGCTTCTCGAGCAGTGCGGGCTTCACGTCGAGCGCCGGGTCGCGGTACATCTCGAGCAGGTCGGCCTCGATCTGCATCACGTCCTGCGCGCGCGGCGGGTGCGCGGCCTGCTGCTCGAGCTCGTGCTCGGTGCGATAGAAGTAGCGCAGGTAGTACGACGGGATCGCCCGCACGAGCCGGATCAGGTCGCCGGGCAGGTCGACGTCCTCGCCGAGCTGGTCGGCGAACGTGTCGATCAGCCCCGGCAGCCGGTCGGTGCCGTGCACGTACACGGCCCGCTCCCACGACAGATGGTTCAGGCCAACGTGCTCGAGCTCGACCTGCTCCGGTGGCACGCCCAGCCGGTCGGCCAGCTGGCGCTGGAACCCGATCGGGATGTTGCACAGCCCGATCGCGCGGTGGCCGGCGTCGATCAGCGCCTGGGCGACGAGCCCCGCCGGGTTCGTGAAGTCGAGCAGCCACGCCCCGTCGGCGCCGCCGGCGGCCATGTCCCGGGCGATGTCGAGCACGACGGGGACGGTGCGAAGCGCCTTCGCGAAACCGCCCGCCCCGGTCGTCTCCTGGCCGATGCAGCCGAATCGGGCCGGGACGGTCTCGTCGAGCAGTCGCGCCGCCAGGCCGCCCACGCGGAGCTGCACGAGCACGAACGCCGCGCCGTCGATCGCGCGGCGGCGGTCGGTGGTGCAGACGAGCTCGCCGCGGAAGCCCTGCCGGCGCAGGATCCGCCCGGCCAGCCCGCCGACGACGTCCAGCCGGCCCTGGTCGATGTCGTGCAGCACGAGCTCGGAGATGCCCAGGCGATCGGCCCGCAGCCCCAGCCCCTCGATCAGCTCGGGGGTGTAGGTGCTGCCCCCGCCGATGACTGCGATCTTGGGGTTTTCAACCACGGCGAGAGATTGTAATCTATGGGCCGTGCATTCGTTAGGAAACTTTCCTGACATATTCATGGCCGAGATCGCGGGCCAGCCGGCGGCCATCCGCCGGGCGGCGGCCGCTGCCGCCGAGCAGGCGGACGGCATCGCCGCGCTGCGGGCGGAGGCGGGCCGGCGCACACGCATCGTCCTGACCGGGATGGGCAGTTCCTACGACGCCTGCTATCCGGCCGCGACCCGGTTGGCGGCGGCCGGCGTGCTCGCGACGATGGTCGACGCGGCCGAGCTGCTGCACTTCCGCCTGGACGCGCTCGACTCGGGCACGCTGGTCGTGTGCGTGAGCCAGTCCGGCGAGAGCGCCGAGACCGTGCGCGTCGTCCGTGCGCTCATCGAGCGCGGCGACCGGCCCTGGATCGCGGCCGTGACGAACGGGAGCACAAGCTCGCTGGCGGGGCTCGCGGACGCGAACCTCGACACGCGCGGCGGCGAGGAGCAGGGGCCGTCGACGATGACGTTCGCGGCGACGCTCGTGATGATGTCCGCAGTCACGCGGGCGCTGGCCGGCGAGGAGCCGGCGGCCGCCGCTCGCGTCGACGCCGAGGCCGCCGCGGTCTGCGCCGAGCGGCTGCTGGCCGACCCCGAGCGCGACGCGCACGCGCTTGCAGACTGGCTGGGCGAGCGGCCCGTGCTGGCCCTGCTCGGGCGTGGAGGGTCGCGGGCGGCGGCCGAGATGGCGGCGCTCACGCTCAAGGAGGCCGCCCGGTTCCCGGCCGAGTCGCTGCAGACGGCCCAGTTCCGGCACGGCCCACTCGAGCTGGCGGGGCCCGAGCTCGCGGCCGCCGTGTTCGCCTCCGAGCGGCGCACGCGCGACCTCGACCTGGGGCTTGCGCAGGAGCTCGTCGCCGCCGGGGCCGCCGTGCTCGTGATCAGCCCGGACGGCGCGGCGCCTGAGGGAGCGACCGGTATCGCCACGGGGGAGGTGGCCGACGGGATCTCCTCGGCCGTCTCGATCGTGCCCCTGCAGCTGCTCTCGTGGGCGCTCGCGCGCAGCCGCGGTCTCGCCCCCGGCACGTATACGATCGCGTCCAAGGTGACCACGCATGAGTAGGCCCCGGATCGCGCTCACGTTCGACACCGAGCACTGGAGCCACCCGTCGGCGGCCGACGTGCAGGACCGTATCCTGGACGTGCTCGAGGGTGCCGGCGTGCGGGCGACGTTCTTCCTGCAGGGCCGCTGGGCGACGGCCTATCCGGACTGCGCCCGGCGCATCGCTGCCGCCGGCCACCTGGTCGGCAACCACTCGCACCACCACGCGCCGATGGACGCGCTCACCGACGCCGGCATCGAGGGCGACGTGCGCAAGGCCGAGGCCGCCATCCGCGAGCTCGCCGGGGTCGATCCGCGGCCATGGTTCCGCTGCCCGTTCGGCTACGGCCACGACGATCCCCGGGTGCTCGCGGCGCTCGAACGGGCCGGATACCGCAACCAGCACTGGGACGTCGAGCCCGACGACTGGCGGCCCGAGCGCACGCCGGCCGACCTCGCCCGGCTCGTGATCGACGGCGCGCTTGCCCACGGCGACGGCGCGGTGGTGCTGCTGCACAGCTGGCCGCCGGCCACGATCGCCGCGCTGCCGGCGATCCTGATCGGCCTGCGCGAGGGCGGCGCGCGGCTGGTGCGGCTCGACGAGGTGGCCGCCTGAGCCCGCGCACCGTCATCGCCGTCGACGGCGGCAACTCCAAGACCGACGTCGCCATCGTGGACGAGACCGGCCAGGTGCTGGGGACGTGGCGCGGCCCGGGGGCGTCGTTCTCGCCCGCCGACCACGACCGCTCGATCGCGGACCTCGACCGTTCGGTGCGCCAGGCGGCCCGGGCGGCTGGGATCGGGACACGTCCCGTCGCCGATGTCGGCGTCTTCTGCCTGGCCGGCGCCGACCTGCCGGCCGACGATCGCCGCATCCTGCGGTCGTTGCGCGGCCTCGGCCTCGTGTCCGATCCGCTGCTGCGCAACGACACGTTCGCGGTGATGCGCGCGGGCGCCGCGCGCGGCTGGGGAGTGGCCGTCGTGTGCGGAGCCGGGTTCAACTGCACCGGCGTCGGCCCCGACGGGCGCGTTGTGCGCTTCCCGGCCCTGGGGCCGATCTCGGGCGACGCGGCCGGCGGCCAGGAGATCGGGATCGCGGCAATCGGGGCCTGCATCCGCGCCGGTGACGGCCGCGGCCCGCACACCTCGCTCGAGCGGGCGGTGCCCGCGTTCTACGGCCTGCGCACCCCGCGCCAGGTCATGGTCGGGCTGCACACGGGCAGTCTGAACGAGGGCCGGCTGTACGATCTGGCTCCGACGGTGCTCGGTGAGGCGAACGCCGGCGACGATGTCGCCGTCGCGATCGTCGAGCGGCAGGCCGACGAGGCGGCGGTGCTCGTGAACACGACCCTGCGGCGGCTGCGGCTGCGCAAGAGCGACGCCGACGTGGTGCTCGGCGGCGGCGTCGCCCGGGCACGCAGCCCGGTGTTCATGCGCCGCCTGGCCGCGCTCGTCCACGCCTGTGCCCCGGACGCGCGGATCGCGGTTGTCGACGACCTGCCGATCGTCGGCGCGGCCCTGCTCGGGCTCGACCGGCTGGCGGTCTCAGACGGCGCCGACGCCCGCCTGCGCGGCGTGCTCGTCGCATCCCAGTTCGAGCGAAACGGCGGGTACCCTGAGGAGGAGCCATGGCGCGGATCGTTCTCCAAGACGTGACGAAGCGGTTCGGGAAGGACGTGTACGCGGTCGACCACGTGTCGATGGAGATCCCCGACGGCGAGTTCATGGTGCTCGTGGGCCCGTCAGGGTGCGGCAAGACCACCCTGCTGCGGATCATCGCCGGGCTCGAGGACGTGACCGACGGCGAGGTGGTGATCGGCGACCAGATCGTCACCGACCTCGCGCCGAAGCACCGCGACGTCGCGATGGTGTTTCAGAACTACGCGCTCTATCCGCACATGACCGTCGCCCAGAACATCGGCATCGGCCTCAAGCTGCGCAAGCGGCCGAAGGCCGAGATCGAGCAGAAGGTCGGCGATGCGGCGCGCGTGCTCGGCCTCGAGCCGCTGCTCGAGCGCAGGCCGTCGGAGCTCTCGGGCGGCCAGCGCCAGCGGGTGGCGATGGGGCGGGCGATGGTGCGCGCGCCGCAGGCGTTCCTGATGGACGAGCCGCTGTCCAACCTGGACGCCAAGCTGCGCGTGCAGATGCGGGCCGAGCTCGCCCGGCTGCGCGACCAGCTTGGCACGACGACCGTCTACGTCACCCACGACCAGGTCGAGGCGATGACGCTCGGCGACCGGGTGGCGGTGATGAAGGACGGCGTCGTCCAGCAGCTCGACACGCCGCACAACCTCTACGCGCGCCCCCAAAACCTGTTCGTCGCCGCCTTCATCGGCTCGCCGTCGATGAACCTGTTCGAGGCCACGGTCGCGGGCGACCATGTCGTCTTCGGCGGCCACCGGCTGCCCCTGGCGCCGGGCCGGCTGCGCACGCAGGACGGCCCGGTGGTGGTCGGGATCCGGCCGTCGGACTTCGAGGATGCCGACGTCTGGCGCGACGAGACCCGGGCCGTGGTCGAGGTGTCCGTGGACGTGGTCGAGGAGCTGGGGGCCGAGGCAAACGTCATCTTCGCGCTCGACGCGCGGCCGGCGATGGACGCCTCCGCCGAGGGGCGCACGCCCCAGGAGGAGAGCGGCGAGGAGGCCCCGCTGCCGCTCGTGGCCGAGGCCGGCACGACCGTGTGCACGGCCTGCGTGGACGCGCGCACGAGCGCCCGCGTGGGCGAGCGCGTCCGCCTCTCGGTCGACCCCTCACGGCTGCACTTCTTCGACGCGATCTCCGGCCAGGTGCTCGCGCCGCCGGCGCCGGTGGCGGCCGCGGCGAGCTAGGCGGATCGGCAGGTGCCTGGCACCGAGACGGTGCCAGGCACCCGTTACTGGAGTCAGCCCTTCACGCCGGTGAGCGTGATCCCCTCGATGAACACCCTTTGGGCGAGGAAGAAGAGGATGATCACGGGCAGCATGAAGAGCAGCGCCGCTGCCATCGTCAGGTTCCAGTCGACGTGGTGCACTGTGCGGAACGAGGCCAGCGCGACCGAGAGTGTCTGCGACTGCGTGTTCCCGGCGAGGTACACGAGCGGCCCGTAGAAGTCGTTCCACGAGTAGATGAAGTTGAACAGGGCGACCGCGGCGATGGCCGGCTTCGCCAGCGGGATGATCACGCGCCGCAGGATCTGCCAGTGGCCGCCGCCGTCCACGCGCACCGCGTCGGTGAGTTCCTTCGGGATGGTCATGAAGAACTGCCGCAGCAGAAAGATCGAAAAGGCGTCGCCGAAGAAGTTGGGGATGATCAGCGGCTTGAGCGTGCCGATGAACTGGATCCCGGTCCAGTCGTGGTACTGCTTCGACCACAGGATGTAAAGCGGCACCGACGTCACCTGCGGCGGCAGCATCAGCGTCGCCAGCACGAGCAGGAGCACCACGTTTCGGCCGCGCCACTCGATGCGCGCGAACGCGTAGGCGACGGGTACCGACGAGACCACGACGCCCACGGTCGAGAGCCCCGCGTAGACGAACGAGTTCCACGTGTAGCGGGGCAGGTCGATGCTCGAGAACACCTTCGTGAAGTTCGACCACACGAACGGGTGCGGGATCAGGCTGGCCGAGAGCGCCTGCCGGTCGGTCATGAGCGCCGTCAGGAGCATGAACACGATGGGAAGCGCGAACGCGAGCGAGACCGCGATCAGCATGGCGTGGTTGGCGATGGCGAGCAGCATTCGCCTGCGCCTGACGGCCGACGGCACCCGGCGGGTGTCGGCGACGGCGGCTATGACAGCCCTCCGCGGTAGTGCACCCACTTGCGCGCGGTGGCGAACAGGATCGCCGTGGTCGCCATCGTGGCGATGAAGAGCACCCACGCCATCGCGGCCGCGTAGCCCATGTGGAAGTACGTGAACGCCTGCTCGTACAGCCACACGCCGTAGAAGAGCAGCGACCCCTGCGGGTCGCCCGGCGACGATCCCGCCGTGGTCGACGACACGAAGGCCTGGTCGAAGTACTGGAAGCCGTCGATCACCCCGATCACGAGCGTGAAGAAGATCACCGGCGTGATCATGGGCAGGGTGACGTGCCGGAACCGCTGCCAGGCGTTTGCTCCCTCGATCGCGATCGCCTCGTACAGGTCGCGCGGCACGTCGAGCAGCCCGGCCAGGTAGATGACGATCGCGTCGCCGATCCCCCAGAGGCCGAGCACGATCAGCGCCGGCTTTGCCCAGGTCGGGTCGTAGAACCACAGCGGCGCATTCAGGCCGGGGATGTTCGAGAGCACCTGGTTGACCGGGCCTGTGGTCGGGTTCAGAAGGTAGACGAACACGAGCGCGCTGCCGACGGTGGGCGCGAGCGACGGCATGAAGAAGAGCGTGCGGTACACGTTCACGCCCCGCTTCGGCCGCGTCAGGAGCATCGCCGTCAGCATCGCCACGATGATGCGCAGCGGCACGGACACGAGG
>DASXOR010000093.1:0-12463 GCA_036494095.1 Gaiellales bacterium
TCGCGGCGGAGGATGTCGGCCAGGCGGCGCAGCAGGCGGCCGCGCGCCGCCGGCGTCAGGTCGGCCCACTCGGGATCGGCGAGCGCCGCGCGGGCCGCGCGCACCGCGGCATCGACGTCCTCCGCGCCGGCCTCGGGCACACGCGCCCAGGCGGCTCCGGTGGCCGGGTCGATCGTCTCGAACGACTCGCCGGAGGCGGCATCGACCCACTCGCCGCCGATGAAGAGCTGGTAGCCGGGGATCATCCGAATGGTTTTACCATAACCGCCGACCGGGTCGATCCGGCCGGGCACAGGGATGCGGGCGACACCGGATCGTCTCCACCCCTTCCCCACGGTTTCACCCTGCACCTGCCACGCTTCGCGCATGCCCACCAGATCCCGGCCACCCCGCCGCCGCCCGCTCCTGTGCGAGCTGCACGCGCACACCACCTGGAGCGACGGTGAGCTCGACCTCGACGAGCTGGTCGACCTCTACGGCGCGCGGGGATTCGACGTGCTCTGCGTCACCGACCATGTGGTGCGCGCATCCGACCCGACCTCCCACGCGGTCGACGCGCGCACCCACGCCGCGTACCTCGAGGCCATCGACGCAGTGGCCGAGCGGGCGCTGCGCGACCACCGGCTGCTGGTGATGCCGGGGCTCGAGCTGACCTACTCCGACATGGACGCCGACCAGGCCGTGCATGCCGTCGCGGTGGGGCTGCGCCGGTTCGTCGGGGTCGATGGCGGGCCGCGGGCGGCGATGGCGGAGGCCCGCGCCGCGGGCGCCGCCATCATCGCCGCCCATCCGCATGCCGAGGAGCGCGACCCGACGCCGGGCCGAACGACGCGCGGCGTCTACACCGACCCGGCGCACATGCGCGACCTGGTCGACCGGTACGAGCTCGTCAACCGTCACACCGTGTTCGCGTGGGTGGCGCGCGAGCGGCTCCCGAGCGTCGCCTGCGGCGACGTCCATCGGGCCGAGCACGTGACGACGTGGAAGACGCTCCTGCCCTGCGCGCAGACCGCGGCCGGGGTGGTCGCCTGCCTGCGCTCGGATGCGCCGGCCCACCTCACGCGTGTCGACGACGCGGCCGCCGCCGCGAGCCACGCCGCCTGATCGCGCCTACGCGCCGTCTCCGAGGTGGGCGGCGATGAGGGCCGTGACGACGTCAGGCGTCTCGAGGTTCACCAGGTGTGCGCCCTGCGGGAGCACCACGAGCCGGGCGCCGGGGATGCCGGCGGCGATCGCGCGGGCGTGCTCCGGCGGGGTCGAGGGGTCGGCCGCCGCGCCGATCACGAGCGTCGCCGCCCGGATCGAGCCCAGGTCGGCGCGCAGGTCCATCGCCCCGACGACCTCGCAGCAGGCCGCGTAGCCGTCCGGCGGCGTCGCGGCCAGGTCGGCGCGGATCGGTGCGACCACGTCGGGGCGGGCCGCCGCGAACGCCGGCGTGAACCAGCGCGCGACCACGGTGTCGGCGACCGCCTCCATGCCGGAGCGGCGCACGAGGGCGGCCCGCTCCGCCCAGGCCGCGGGCGGCGGCATCAGCGCCGAGGTCGAGCACAAGACCAGCCGCCGCACCCGCTCGGGCGCGTGCGCGGCCACCCACATCGACACCATCCCGCCGAGCGACACGCCGCAGAGCGACGCCCGCTCGATTCGGTGGCGGTCGAGCAGCGCGATCAGGTCGGCGCCGAGATCGGCCAGGGTGTACGGCGGCGGGGGCACCGGTGAGCGTCCGTGCCCGCGCATGTCGTAGCGCAGCACGCGCGCCTCCCGGGCGAGCGCTGCGGCCTGAGGGTCCCACATCCGCAGGGTCGTGCCGAGCGAATTCGACAGCACCGCGACGTCGGCAGTCCCCGGGCCCTCGAACAGGTGGTGCAGGTCGGCGACGCTCATGCACCGGGATGAAAGCACGTCCGGGTACGGTTCGGCGGATGACCGAGACGATGCGAGCGGCGGTATACGACCGTTACGGGCCCGCCCGTGAGGTGCTGCGCGTGGCTGCGATCGAGCGGCCGCACCCGGGCCCCGGCGAGGTGCGCGTGCGCATGCGCGTGTCGGGCGTCAACCCGACCGACTGGCGGGTGCGCAGCGGCTCGCAGGGGAGCGCGCCGCCGTTTCCGTACATGGTGCCGAACCAGGACGGGGCCGGCGAGATCGACGCCGTCGGCGAGGGCGTCTCCGACGCGCTCGTCGGCCGGCGCGTGTGGGTGTACTTCGCCGCGCACAACCGCCAGCATGGATCGGCCGCGCAATGGCTGTGCCTGCCGCAGCACCAGGCAGTACCGCTGCCCGACGCGGCGTCGCTCGACCTGGGGGCGAGCCTGGGCATCCCAGCGCTGACCGCCCACCGCTGCCTCTTCGCCGACGGGCCGCTTCACGGGCACACCGTGCTCGTCGCCGGCGGCGCGGGTGCGGTCGGCCACTTCGCGATCGAGCTCGGCCGCCGTGCGGGCGCCCGCATCGTCGCCACCGTCAGCTCCGACCAGAAGGCCGCGCTGGCACGCGCGGCCGGCGCGGACGTCGTCGTGAACTATCGCGCCGAGGACGCGGCGCAGGAGATTAGGACCGCAGCCCCCGGCGGCATCGATCGTGTCGTCGAGGTCGCCCCGGCGGCCAACGTCGTGCTCGACCTCGAGGTGCTCGCGCCCCACGGGATCGTGAGCGCCTACGCGTCCGACGGTGACCTGACGACGCCGGTGCGGCCGTTGATGGCCCAGAACGTCTGCCTGCGGTTCGTGCTCATCTACGGCGTTTCGGAGGCCGACCTGCGCACCGCGGTCGCCGAGGTGACGACCGCCCTGCAGGCGGGGGATCTGACGGCGCTTCCCGCGCACAGGTTTCCACTCGACGAGATCGCCGCTGCCCACGAGGCCGTCGAGGCGGGCGCCGTCGGCAAGGTGCTCGTCGACATCGACTGAGCGGCCACGCCTGTGGAGCGTTCACCGGATGCGCGCCGCACCTTCACCGCGACTGCACCCCGCGGGCCTGCGCCGCCGGGCACACTGGTGGCATGCGAACGCACACGCACAAGAAGGTGGCGGAGACGCTCGGCGAGCGGCTCGACCTGCTCGACGACGAGGTGATGCACTACGGCAGGGCGATCGAGACGGCCATCGCCGCGCGCGCCGCCGGCTGCTACGTGCCGTCGCTCCACGACGCCGGCGCCGACATCGCCCGCGGCGCGGGCCGCCTGGCCGACGGGGCGGCGAAGGGGCCGGAGAGCCGCGATCACGACCGGGCGCGGGCGCTGCGCAAGGTGGCGGGTCACCTGCACGCGATCGACCTTGCTCTGGACGATCGCGACGTCGGCCACGAGCCGCTCGATGTGGTCGCGCGCGCGCTCGCCGCCGCGCTGGCGGTGTTTGCCCGGCCGAGCATCGCCGGTCTCACCCGCCTGCAAGACCGGGTCGACCTGCTCCTCGACCACGTCGAGCAGCATCCCGGCCTGCGGCGCATGGCGCCGCACCTGATGGGCATCGGCACGGCGGCCGAGTTCGTGTGGGCAAACCACCCGCACCTGCGCCCCGACCGCGCCATCCGCTGACCGCCGCTACGCGGCCGCCGCGGCCGCGTCCACGAGCCACTCGGCGCCCGCGACCATCCCGGCCGGCAACTGCTCGCCGGCCCGGATGCGGCCAAGCGCGGGCGCCTTGTTCACGCCCGTGACGAGGAAGAGCGTGCGCCGGGCGGCGGTGAGCGCCGGCAGGGTCAGCGTGTGCCGGGCCATCCCCGCGACCACGTCGGGCGGATCGATCACCCACCGTTCCGACTCGAGCAGCGATGTCGAGCCGGGGAACAGCGATGCGGTGTGGCCGTCGTCGCCCATGCCGAGGAACAGCAGGTCGAACTCGGCCCGCTCGCCGAAGAACGACCTCAGCAGGCCCTCGTACTGGTCGGCGTCGGTCAGCGGGTGCACGTGCTGCGCGGCGACCGGGACGTGATCGAGCAGGGACTCCCGCGCCGAGTGGTAGTTCGAGCGCGAGTCGTGAAGCGGCACCCGACGCTCGTCCCCGAAGAACACGTGCAGGCGTCCCCAGTCGACGCGGCCGGCGTACTCCGGCGAGGCCAGCAGCTCGTGGACGGCCCGCGGGGTCGACCCGCCGGAGAGGCACACGGCGGGATGGGCGCCCGAGGCGGCGACCGCCTCGACGAAGGCGTCGGCGGCGCGCCGCGCGACCGCCGCGGGATCGGCCAGAACGTCGAGCTTCAAGCGCTCCGTCCCAGCGCGCCGGCCAGGGCCGCCTCGAAGACGACGTCGTCGACGCGGACGTCGAGCGCCCGGCCGAGCAGCGTCGATGCGTCGAGCATCGGCAGCACGACCGGGTGCTCGGTGGCGCCCATGCCGTACGCCCGGCCGACGTGCACGCGGGCGCGGCGCTCGATCACAAATTCCGACTTCGCGCAGCGCATCGCGACCCGCTCGACGTGCGGCCGCTCCTGATGCTCGAGTTTCACCGTGCGGTCGAGGCGGGAGCCGAGCCAACCGGCCAGCAGCCGGGCCTCGTTGATCGGCCCCTGGACGTCGACGGTATGCATCCCCGGCAGGGCCGCGGCGGCCGGCGGCGGGTCGAACAGCGACGCGATCGCCCCGCGCCAGGGCTCGAGCCGGAGCCAGGCCAGGTCGGTCACGGCCGGCTCGAGCCGGCCCACGGCGGCCACCCCCTCGAGCGACGACACGTTCGAGTCGACCACCGTCGACGTGGCCAGCCGGGCCAGATCCGTCAGCACCTCGAGGTCCGGCGGGATCGGCCCCTGCCACCACACGAACGTCGGCAGGTCGGTGACGAGCAGCGACAGCACCGCGCTCGGCAGGGCGTCGCGACGCGCCGTCAGGAAGATCTGCTCGGAGCACACCTGCTGCATCCCACCGCCAAGCCAGCACGACGTCGAGACGCTGGCGCGCACGCCGCTCGTACCCGCGCCGGCGACGATCGCCCGCAGCGGCCGGCTGCCGCCGATCCGCTCGAGCGCCCGCTGGGTGTAGGCGACGTCCTCGGGCGTCGGGGCGTACACGACCAGATTCAGCGTCGTGGCGCGGACCGCGCCGACGCCGCCCTCGCGGCTGGCGGCCAGGGCATGCTCGACCTGGGAGAGGTCGGTCACCTCGACCGGCGGGTGGGCGATCACGGCCGTCGCCAGCGCCGCCCGTCGCGCGTGATCAGCTCGAACGCGAGCTCCGGTCCCCACGACCCCGACTCGTACACCTGCGGCGTCCCCGACCGCCACTGCTCGAGCAGGGGGTCGCAGATCTCCCACGAGCGCTCGACGCCGTCCTGCGGCGTGAAGAGCGTGCGGTCGCCCCGGATCGCGTCGAGGATCAGCGTCTCGTAGGCCTCGGGGACGTCGTGCAGGAACGCCGAGCCGTACAGGAAATCCATGTTTACGGTGCTGATCGCCACGGTCGGCGAGGGCGCCTTCGCCCCGAACCGCAGCGAGATGCCCTCGTCGGGCTGGATCCGGAGCACGAGCGAGTTCGCCTCGAGATGCTCGGCCGCCCCCATGCTGAACGGCAGGTGCGGCACGCGCCTGAACTGCACGGCCACCTCGGTGACGCGCTTGGGCAGCCGCTTGCCGGTGCGGATGTAGAACGGCGTGCCGGCCCAGCGCCAGTTGTCGATCTCGAGCTTCGCCGCGATGAAGGTCGGCGTGTTCGAGTCGGGCGGGACATCCTCCTCCTCGCTGTAGGCCACCACCTCCTCGCCCGCGACGAACCCGCGCCCGTACTGGCCGCGGACGGTGTTCTCGAACGAGAGCGGCCGGGTCGCCCGCAGCACCTTCGTCTTCTCGTCGCGCACGGCATCCGCCTCGAAGGCGGCGGGCGGCTCCATGGCAACGAGGGCGAGCACCTGCAGGAGGTGGTTCTGGACGATGTCGCGGACGACGCCGGTCTCCTCGTAGAACGCCGCCCGGTGCTCGACGCCGAGCGACTCCGCGACGGTGATCTGGACGTGGTCGACGTAGCGGTTCGTCCACACCGGCTCGAAGATGGCGTTGGCGAACCGGAAGACGAAGATGTTCTGGACGGTCTCCTTGCCCAGGTAGTGGTCGATCCGGTAGATCTGGCGCTCCTCGAACGACCGGTGCACCGTCTCGGCCAGGGCCTTCGACGTCTGCAGGTCGTGGCCGAACGGCTTCTCGATCACGACCCGGGCGAACCCCGGCGGCTCGTTCAGGCCGGCCTCGCCCATGTGGTCCACGATCACCGGGAAGAAGCTCGCCGGCGTGGACAGATAGAAGACGCGGTTGCCCTCGGTGCCGTGGCCGGCGTCGATACGCTCGAGCCTGCGCCCGAGCGCGCGGAAGTGCTCGGGATCGTCGAAGCCGCCGCTCTCGTAGTGCAGCGCGTCGGCGAAGGCCGTCCAGTAGGCCTCGTCGATCGGCGTGCGCGAGAAGCGCTCGAGCGACGTGCGGGCGAGGTCGCGGTAGTCGTCGTCGGACATCTCCCGACGCGCATAGCCGACGACGGCGAACCGGTTCGGCAGCAGTCCGCGCACACCCAGGTTGTAGATCGCGGGCAGGAGCTTGCGGTGGGCCAGGTCGCCGGTCGCGCCGAAGATGACGAACACGGCGGGGACGGTTGCGCCGCCGGCGCGCAGGCCGGTGCGGAGCGGATTGGCCGACGGATCGCTGATGACCTGGGCCATGCCTACCGATGCCCGTTCGCGAGCGACTCGAGCTCGTCCGGGGTCACCCGCGCCACCGGCCGGCCGCGGCCGCGCAGGGCCTGCAGGTCGCCGATCGCCTGCGCCCGGATCAGCGTGCCGAACCCGAACTTCTTGCCCGGGATCGGCAGGTCGCCGGGGTCGGGGTCGACCACCTGGATGAAGCAGCCGACCTGGGGGCCGCCCTTGTGCAGCTGGCCGGTCGAGTGCAGGAACCGCGGGCCGAACCCGAAGGTCGTCGCCACCCTGTGGCGGTCGCGGATGCCGGTGCGCACCGGCCGGAAGCGCTGCTCGTTCGGCTCGGTCGGATCGACGTAGGCCATGATGGCGACGTAACCGCCGGGCTCGATCGCGCGGAAGACGTCATCGAGCGAGTCCGACCCGGGATCGGGCAGCTCACCCGTCCGCTCCCACTCCTCGAGCACGCGGTCGGTGTTCGCCTTCGACTCGGCCACGTTCGGCTGGTCGAACGGGTCGATGCCGAGCAGCATCCCCGCCGCGGCGGTCGCCACCTCCCATTGCAGGAACTCGTTCCCGAGCTCGTGCGGGTCGGAGACCTCACGAGTCAGCACCGGGTGGCCGGCCTCGGCCATACGGTGCATCGCCCGGTCGTGGGAGCCGTCGCTGCGCAGGTGCACGAACACGCGGTCGGAGCCATAGACGTCGGGGTCGCCGAGCTCCTCGCCGGCCACGGGGACAAGGCCGGTGCCCTGCTTCCCCGTCGACTCGGCCAGGAGCTGCTCGGCCCACAGCCCGAAGCTCGCAAACCGGCCCTCGGCCACGATCGTGACCTTGTTGCGGCCCTTGCGGGCGAGGCCGCCCAGAGCCGCCCCGAGCGCGGCGCCGCCGTGGATCTCCGGGCCCTGCTCGCCGCGCCGGATCGAGTCCAGCAGCGCGGCGACGTCGATGCCGGCCAGCGCCGCCGCGACGAGGCCAAAGTAGGACAGCACCGAGTAGCGGCCGCCGATGTCCGCGGGATTTGAGAACACCCGCCGGTAGCCGCGCTCACGAGCAGCGCGCTCGAGGTCGGTGCCGGGATCGGTGACGACGGCGAACCGGGACGGATCACCGCCCGTACGCTCCCAGAAGTACGCCTCGTGCGAGCGCGTCTCGAGCGTCCCGCCCGATTTGGACGCGACCAGGTAGAGGGCGTCGCGGTGCTCCGAGGCCCGCACGGCGGCCGGATAGGTCGTGTCGGTGACGTCGGGCCGGTCGGTGTCGAACGTCTGGCGCAGCACCTCGGGCCCGAGCGACGAGCCGCCCATCCCCAGAAGCACCGAGTGCGGGAGCGTCCCCCGCACCTCGGCCGCCCACTCATTCAGCTCGACCGCCTGCGGGCGCATGGTGGCGACCACGGGCAGCCAGCCGAGCCGATCGCGGATGGCAGCCTGGTCGCCGCGCCAGAGCGACGGATCGCCGGCGCGGATGCGGCCGAGGAAGTCGGCGTCCTCGAGCTCGGCCTCGGCGGCGGCGACCGCCTCGCCGAGCTCAGGCTGCACCGCGGGCACGCAAGGCCTCCATGCTCTCGGCGAGGGTGGCGATCAGTGAGTCGAACGACTCCGAGAACGACTTGACGCCGTCGGTCTCGAGCTTCGCCGTCACCGCGTCGATGCTGACACCCGCGTCCTGCACCTGCTCGAGCAGCCGCCGCGCCCCGTCGACGTCGGCGTCGACCGTGCGCCGCACGGTGCCGTGGTCGAGGAAGGCGGCGATCGTGCCCTCGGGCATCGTGTTCACGCAGTCGGGCCCGATCAGCTCGTCGACGTAGAGCACGTCGGAGTAGGCCGGGTTCTTCGTGCCCGTCGACGCCCACAGCGGCCGCTGCACGGTGGCGCCCTTCTCGGCCAGCGGCCGCCAGCGGTCGGACGCGACGATCTCGCCGAAGCGCTTGTAGGCGAGCTTGGCGTTCGCCACCGCCGCCCGGCCGCACAGCGGCGAGCCCTCGGGCAGCTGCGAATCCACCGCGGTGTCGACGCGGCTCACGAAGAAGCTCGCCACCGAGTGCAGGTCGGCAATCGGCTCGCCGGCCGCGACCCGCCGCTCGAGCCCGCGGATATAGGCCTGGTGGATGTCCTCGTACTTGGAGAGCGAGAACAGCAGCGTGACGTTGACGTTGATCCCCGCCGCGATCGTCTCCTCGATCGCCGGCACGCCCTCGGCGGTGCCGGGGATCTTGATGAAGATGTTGGGCCGGTCGATGCGGCGGAAGAAGTCGGGCGCCGCCGCGACCGAGGCGGCGGTGTCGTTCGCCATCCCCGGCGGCAGCTCGAACGAGACGAAGCCATCGAGGTGGCCGCTCCTGTCATACACGGGCCGGATCTGGTCGGCGGCCTCGCGTACGTCCGCGATCGCGAGCTCGAAGAAGGCGGCGGTGGGGTCGAGGCCGGCGGACTGCAGCGCCGCGACAGCGCTGTCGTAGTCGTTCGAGTCGGCGATCGCCTTCTGGAAGATCGTGGGGTTCGAAGTGACCCCGACGACCCCCTCGTCGACCATCCGCCCGAACTCCCCCGACTGCAGCCAGCCACGCCTGATGTTGTCGAGCCACGGGCTGGTTCCCGCGGCGAGAAGCTGCTTCAACGTGTTCGTCATGAGGTACTCCTCCTTGACCGTCGGCCCACGGATCAGGCCCCGCCCGCGAGCTCAGCCGGACGTTACCACCGGGGGTATTGCGACCCGATACCCGGGCCACCACCTGTTCACCCCTCTCGATGCGGGATGCCGAACCGGCGCAGCCGCGCCGGGGCGTTCGGGACGACCGACCGCAGCGCGGCGACAAGGCCCGCCTGGGTGGCGATGCCGTAGGCGTTGCGGGCCACATAGGCGCGCAGCGCGCAGTCGACCAGCCGGTCCGGGCCGAGCGAGCGCACGGCGCGGGCGCCTTCGACGTACACGCCGAGCTGGTAGTCCCGGTAGGGCAGCCGGTCCCAGAGCGTCATCGGCTCCCCCGTTCGGCTCAGCAGGCGCCCGACGACCGGGACGCCCGGGAACGACGCGCCCATCGCGTACGTCGCGAGCCCCTCGTCGAGCACCGGGTCGCGGGCCTGGTCGTTCCCCACGAGGCTGTAGAACCACTGGTGCGCCACCTCATGCGTCGTCAGTGCGCCGGCCGTCCCGGTGCCGAGGAAGATCATGGTCGGGTACTCGATCCCGAGGCGGCTCTGGCCGGGCATGACGGCGACGTGCAGATCGGGCCACGGGTACGGCCCGAAGCGGCGCGACAGCGATCCCAGAGCACCTCGTACCTCGGCGGCGACGGCGCCGGGCGAGACGGCCACGCCCCGGGCGACGGCGACCACCACCCGCACGCGCCCCGGCGCATGGGCGAGGGCGGTTGCGGTCTGGAACCGCCCGACGGCGAGCGCGAAGTCGCGCACCGCGTGCGCCTGCCACTCCCCGTCGGTGGACTGGACGCCGGTTGCGACGGCCGCAAGTCCGGCCGGCACGCGCACGCGGACTGCGAAGTCGGCGGTCGGCGACGACGACGTCTCGGCCAGGCTCGTGGTCGGCGGATCGGTGTCCCAGCCGACGCCGGGCTCCCACGGCATGATCGGGAAGAACGACCCCATGCGCAGGGCGCTTCCAACCCGGGCCAGGCGATCGGCGACCACGCCCGGCAAGCGCAGCCGGAAGCGCATCGAGACGAGCACCGTTTGCCCGGCCGCAAAGCCGCCGCCGGAGCGGATCACGAGCGTCGTCGGATCCGGCAGGGTCGCCGTGACCGGCCGGCCGCCGAGGCGCACGCCGCTGACGGCGAGGTGCGCGCCCTCGCGAGCCTGCAGCGGCCCGTTCGGCCACAGCCGGAACACCAGCCGGCCGGTGCCGAGGTCCGGTGTGAACGCCACGGCCAGCGTCCCCCGCACGGGGCCGCGGCGGGGGATCTGCACGGTCAGCCGGTAGCGCGGACGGGAGGCCGCGGGGAGCGGGTACGGCGGCCGGTGGGCGCAGACGCCGGGCAGAACGGCGGCGGAGGTGTGCGCAGCCGCATGGCCGGCGCAGCCCGATGCGATCAGGCAGGCGGCCAGGGCCGCGCCGCAAGCTCCGAGCCCGCTCGCCGCATGTCCCCGCACTCGTACGTCTCGCATCCGCGCCGCTCGAGCTCCCTGGCCGCATCCGGGTCGACGATGCCGCCGACCGCAATGCATGTGACGCTCGCGCGGGCGCATTTGTCTGCCACCGTCGCGACGACCTTGCCGGCGAGCGTGCCGCGATCGATCCGGCCCTCGGCGGTGATGCAGAGTGCGGCGACGGAGATCAGGTCGTCCAGGCCGGCGGCCGCGGCCACGAGCTCGGCTCCGGGCGTGGCGCGCGCACCGAGCGCCATCAGCATCGCGCCGATGCCGCCGCCAGCCCCGGCGCCGGGCAGCTCGGCGGTGGGCAGCGCAAGCGCCGCCAAGCGCGCCTCGAGCACCGCCACCTGCTCGGGCGAGGCGCCCTTCTGCGGGCCGAACACCGCCGCCGCCCCGTCGGGGCCGAGCAGCGGGTTGCGCACGTCGAGCGCCGCCACGAGCTCGACCCCCTCGGCCGCACCGGCGAGCGCCTGCCGCAGGCCCGCGCCGCCGTCGGTGCTGGCGGTGCCGCCGACGCCGACGATCACCCTGGAGGCGCCGGCGGCGATGGCGGCCGCGATCAGCTGCCCGGCCCCGAACGAGCTCGCCCGCAGCGGATCGGGCGGCACATCTGAGACGGTCTGGCGGCCGCACGCCTCGGCGACGTCGAGGGCCGCCTCGCCACCTGGTAGTAGCGCGAAGCGCGCACGGCGCGGGCGCCCCAGCGCATCGCGCACCGCGCACGGGCGCCACTCGCCCCCGCGGGCGGCCAGGAGGGCCTCGGCCGTGCCCTCGCCGCCGTCGGCGAGCGGCGCCGCGGAAGCCGCGTCGCCGGGCCGCACCTGCAGCCACCCGCCGGCGAGGGCGGCGGCCGCCTCGGCGGCGGAATAGGTGCCGGCGAGCTTGTCCGGCGCAATCACGATGCGCACGCCCGCACCGCCTCTCTGGCACCGATTAGCATGCTCGCCATCGGCGACGCACGTTACATCTGGGAGCCCTCCGCCGACGTGGTGCAGCGCGCCCGGGCGACGGCGTTCATGCACGAGCACGGCATCGCCGGCTGGCGCGAGCTCGTCCAGCGCAGCCAGGACGACATCGAGTGGTTCTGGGACGCGGTGGTGCAGCACCTCGGCATCGAGTTCTCGACGCCGTACACGCGGGTGCTCGACTCCTCGCAGGGCCCGGCCTGGTCGCGCTGGTTCACCGGGGGTGAGATCAACCTGACGGCGAACTGCGTCGACCGGCATGCCGCAAGCGCCCCTCACCGGCCGGCAGTGGTGTGGGAGAGCGAGGACGGCCGCACCGAGACGGTCACCTACGCCGAGCTCGAGGCCGAGGTGAACCGGCTCGCAAACGCGCTGCTCGAGCTGGGGGTGGGCCGCGGCGACGCGGTGGGCCTCTACCTGCCGATGTCGATCCAGGTGGTGGCGGGCTTCTTCGCGATCGCCAAGATCGGCGCGATCGTCGTGCCGATCTTCTCCGGCTTCGCAGCACCGGCGGTGGCCGCCCGCCTGGCAGACGCCGGCGCCGTCGCGTTGCTCACGGCCGACGCCGTGCCCCGGCGGGGACGACCCGTCGCGATGAAGGCGATCGCCGACGCCGCCGTTGCAGACGTGTCGTCGGTGCGCGCGGTCGTCGTGTGGGCGCGGCTCGGCGCCGACCCGCCCATGCAGCCGGGCCGTGACCACCGCTGGGATGAGCTCGTCCCGCGGCAGAGCCCCCAGCTCGCGGCGCCGGCGCTCGATCCCGAGACCCCGATGATGG
>DASXOR010000094.1:0-33142 GCA_036494095.1 Gaiellales bacterium
CGATGATCGGCCCCCACCAGCGGTGCGTCCGCTCCATGAAGCGGCGCATGAGCGGCCACAACTCGATCGGCAGGAGGCAGGCCTCGTGCGCCCAGAACTCGAACAGCCGGCCGGCCGCGAGCAGCCCGGAGACGGTGCCGGGCGGATACGTGCCGACCCGCGAGAGCAGCGTCAGCCGGTGGCTGCGTGCGACGGCCGAGATCGAGTCGAGCTGCACGCACGCGAGCCGGGTGACGGCCGCGCACACCTCGTCCGCTCCCGCCCGGCGATCCCTGGTGCTGTACCCCTGGGCGGCGACCACATGCCGGCGCAGCGCCGGCACCGAGAGCGCCGTCACGCGCCGTTTCGCCGGTGGGCCAGGTACTCGAGCAGGTCGGAGCGGGTGAGCATCCCGGCCGGCCGGCCGTGACGCACGACGACGACCGCCGGGCTGCCGGCGGTCAGGTCGGCGAACACGCGGTCGAGCGAGTCACTCGCGTCGACCGCCGCGAGCGGCGGCCCCATCGCTTCGGCGACGTTGTCGTTGAGCGCGTCGGGGTTCTTGAAGACCCGGTCGAGCAGGCCACGGTCGTGCAGCGAGCCGACCACGTCGGCGAGCGACTCGGGCGGCTGCACCCGCACCACGGGCAGCTGCGAGATCGAGTAGCGCTGCATCAGCTCGATCGCCTCGCCCACCTTGTGGTGGGCGTCGATCGTGACGAGCTCGGGCACCTCGGCGCCGTGTTTCGTGTGCAGCACCTGGATCACCGTCGGCACCGGCGCGGTGCGCTCGAGGAAGCCGTACTCGAGCATGTAGTTGTCGTTGAAGAACTTGCTCAGGTAGGCGCGGCCGCCGTCCGGAATCAGCGTGACGATGGTCGCGTCGCGGCCGAAGCGGCCGGCCACCTCGAGCGCCGCATGTACGGCGGTGCCGCCCGAGCCGCCCACGAGCAGGCCCTCCTCGCGGGCCATCCGCCGCGCCGTCAGGAACGAGTCTCGGTCGGAGACGCTCACGTACTCGTCGACGAGCGCGGGGTCGAACGTCTCGGGCCAGAAGTCCTCGCCGATCCCCTCGACCAGGTACGGGTGCATCGTCTCGGACGAGTAGATCGAGCCCTCGGGGTCGGCTCCGACGACGACCAGGTCGGGCTTGCGCTCCTTGAGGTAGCGGGCACAGCCGGAGATGGTGCCGCCCGTGCCGACCGAGATCACCAGCGCGTCGAGCACACCGCCCGTCTGCTCCCAGATCTCGGGGCCGGTCGTGTCGTAGTGGGCCTGCGGGTTGGCGGCGTTCGCGTACTGGTTGGGCTTGAACGCACCCGGGATCTCCTCGGCCAGCCGGTCGGACACCGAGTAGTAGCTCTCGGGCGAGTCGGCGTCGACAGCGGTCGGGCATACGATCACCTCGGCGCCGAACGCGCGCAGGAGCGAGATCTTCTCCTGGCTCATCTTGTCGGGCATGACGAAGATCATGCGGTAGCCGCGCAGCGCGGCGACCATCGCCAGGCCCACGCCCGTGTTGCCGGAGGTGGGCTCGACGATCGTGCCCCCCGGCCGCAGAAGGCCCTCGCGCTCGGCCGCCTCGATCATGCGCAGGCCGATGCGGTCCTTCACGGAGCCGCCCGGATTCATGTACTCGAGCTTGGCCACGACCGTCGGCTCGACGTCGCGCGCGACCCGCTGGAGGCGCACCATCGGGGTGCCGCCGATCAGATCGAGGACGGTCGGGTACTCGGACGGCATCAGCCCGAGAGTCTAGGCCCTACTCGGGCCACTGGTACGAGAAGTAGAACCGGCGCCACGCCGTCCACCAGTCCTCGCCGCGGCTGACCACCGTGCGCGGGTCCACGATCTCGACGGTCGGATGGTGCCGGAACTGCTCGCTGTGGTCGGACGTCGCGAGCTCGACCTTGACCTCGCACGGCCGCCCCGGATCCCACGGCTCGACGGCCCTCATGTCCGACATGGCCTTGCGCGCGCCGGCCTCGATCAGGGTGCGGGCCACACCCGGCGTCTTGTGCCGGGCGCTGAAGCGGCCGAGCGCGGTCTTCACCTGCGCCGTCACGAGCCCGGGGCCGAGCAGGTCCGTGGCCTCGGCGCATGCGACCTGGTCGCCGGTCACGAGCAGCACCGGGCAGTTCCAGTTGCCGCAGAGCGCGGCGTTGATGCCGGTCTCGCCCACCTCGCGGCCGTTGAAGCGCACGCTGCGCCACTCGGTGCCCGAGACGGTGTGGCTCATCTGGCCGCGGCTCCCGGCCATCGCGTGCATGCCGACGAAGAGGGCCGCGTCGCACCCGTCCTCGAGCACGCCCGTGTACTCGGTCCACTCACGCTGGACGACGAACTCGCAGCCGTCGTCGAGCAGCTCCGGGCGCAGCGAGTTGAACGAGCGCACGCCGCCGGCGCCGTGGCAGTCCATGACGACGACCTCGGTCGCGCCGCCCGCCCGCGCTCCGCGCACGGCGGCGTTGATCTCCTCGGTGTAGAGGGTGCGGCCCTCGTCGTAGAGCGGCTCGCCGGCGCCGACACCGCCCCAGTTGGTGATGCCGGCGACGCCCTCCATGTCGCTGATGATGAACACACGCACGGCGGCAACTCTACAGGTGCAACTCCGCAAAGTGCGTGAAGTTTCGGGTTGCAGACGGCTGCGCCGTGCCGTAGCTTGACCACTGCGCCGTCGCGGGCAGCCGAGTAGGTCGAAGCCGGACGGAGGAGCTGTAGAGGTGACTCGAAAGCTCTTTCGGCTGGGGGACGAAAGGTCAGCCACGACGGCGAATCTTTGGTCCGGGCAGGGCGGGCGCGGTGCCGCGGCGCGTTTCGTCACGCCGACGGGCCGAACCTCGCAAAGTGCGTGAAGTTTCGGGTTGCAACCGGTGGCGCCGTGCCGTAGCTTGACCACTGCGCCGTCGAGGGCAGCCGAGTAGGTCGAAGCCGGACGGAGGAGCTGTAGAGGCAACTCGAAAGCTCTTTCGGTCGGGGGACGAAAGGCCAGCCACGACGGCGAATTTTTGGTCCCACCCGCACCACATGCAGCAGCCTTGACCGCCGCCACCACGATCACCGTCCCCGCTCGGGAGGGGTATGCCCTCCCGCTCGCAAAGGGCGACCAGGTGCGCGTCATCGACCCGAACGGCGGCCAGGTGGCCGATGTGTTCGCGTTCTGCGCCGACGACCTGTCCGAGTACCACAGCGCCCAGCACACGCGCGTGTGGGTGAACCGGCTGTTCCCCCATGTCGGCGAGCAGTTCGTCACCAATCACCGGCGGCCGATCCTGGCGCTCGTGGCGGACACGTCTCCCGGCGTGCACGACATGCTGTGCGCCGCGTGTGACCCGGCCCGCTTCGCGCTCCTGGGCGCCCAGGGCTGGCACGCGTCGTGCGAGGAGAACCTGCAACGGGCGATGGCCGCACTCGGCCACGAGGGCATCGTGATCCCGCAGCCGATCAACCTCTTCATGAACATTCCGGTGGGCACAGAGGGCACGCTCGGCTGGGAGCCCGCGCCGACCGGCGCGGGCGACTCGGTCACCCTGCGGGCAGAGCGCGACATCGTCTTCGCCGTCTCGGCGTGCCCGCAGGACATGATCCCGATCAACTCGGGCAATCCCACCGAGATCGTGCTCGAGGTCACCCGCGGCGGGTAGCCGCGGCGGCGTCCTCGAGTCGAAGGTCCACATCTCCAGCGGCTCGTCCGCTTTTCAGACGCGGAGCGCGCCGCGTTGGAGTTGCTGACGGACGCGCTGAGCCGTTTCGTCGGGCGTCTCGTTGGTTGTGTCGAACACGTGCGATTCCATGCAGGGGTCCAGGCCGTGGAATCCCGCCCACAGTTTGCGAATCACGGCCGGATCGGAGAGCGTTGCCGGCGAGCGCGTCGCGGCCCGGCGCAGCGCGACGTCCAGCTGCGGGCGAAGGACCGCGTATGCGACCTGGCACCCTTGCGCGGCCAGCCCATCGCGTACCGCCGTGAAGAACCAGCGCGGACCCAAGATCCCGTCGATCACGGTGAAGTATCCGGCGTGGGCGTACTTCGCAGCCGCTGTGGCGACGGCGTCCATTACGACGGTGTTCTGCGAGTGAGCTTCGTCTGTCCAGGGCGCGATGTATCCGCTGGTGATGAAGTGGAAGAAGACATCGGATTCGAGATGCACGGCCCGCGCGTTGGCAGCCGTCAGCAGCCGGGCGACGGTCGTCTTCCCGGCCCCGGGCGGGCCGGTCAGCATCAACACGTGGGCGTCCACACCTGGATCGTACGAGGCCCACGCGGTGTGGACGGCTTGCGCTGGACATCCTCCGCTCGGGGTCTCTCGCGCTATCCGAACCCGCATGCACGCTATCGTGCCGGGCGTGGTGTGCACGACCAGTTGCTCGATGATGGCCCCGCCACAGGGGCCCATCGGCGTGCGCCGCTAACCGCGTCGACCGGCCCCCACTCGGGGCCGGGATGCTGCTCATCGGCGGTCGGCCCCTCCGGGCCGTGAAGGGAGCCCCCGATGAGCAACCGCGTCTATCTCACCAACGCGATCGCCTACGTGAACGGCGATCCGCATCTCGGCCATGCGCTCGAGCTCGTCCAGACCGACGTGCTCGCCCGCCACCGCCGACTGCGCGGCGCGGAGGTGCGCTACCTGAGCGGGACCGACGACAACGCGATCAAGAACGTCCGCGCGGCGGCGGCAGCAGGCGCGGAGGTGGCCGCGTTCGTGTCGGCCCGCGCCGACCGCTTCGAGGCGCTGCGCGGCCCGCTGCAGCTGTCCTACGACGACTTCATCCGCACCGCGACCGATCCACGCCACCGGCCGGGCGTCGAGCGGCTGTGGCGGGCGTGCGCGGCCGCGGGCGATCTCGAGCTGCGCCGGTACGCGGGCCTCTACTGCAGCGGCTGCGAGGCGTTCGTGACCGAATCCGATCTGACGGCCGGTGTCTGCCCCGAGCACGGCGTCGCCCCGGAGCGGGTGAGCGAACGCAACTGGTTCTTCCGCCTCTCCCGCTACCGCGACCGGCTACGGGATGCGATCGAGTCGGGCGAGCTCGCGATCGACCCGCCGCAGCGGCGCAACGAGGTGCTCGCGCTCGTCCGCGCCGGCCTCTCGGACTTCAGCGTCTCGCGCCCGCGTGACCGCGCCGGCGGCTGGGGCATCCCCGTGCCCGGCGATCCCGGCCAGGTCGTATATGTGTGGTTCGACGCCCTGGCCAACTACATCACCGCGCTCGGATACGGCGCGGACGCGGCCGACTACCGGCGCTGGTGGTGCGCCGCCGGCGAGCGGGTGCATGTGATCGGCAAGGGCATCACCCGCTTCCACGCGCTCTACTGGCCGGCCATGCTGCTGTCGGCCGGGGAGCCGCTGCCGACCCGGATCCTCGTTCACGACTATGTGACGGTGGACGGGCGCAAGCTGTCCAAGTCGCTCGGAACCGCCGTCGGGCCGGAGGCGCTCGTCGAGCGGCATGGGCCCGACGCCCTGCGCTGGTGGGTCGTCCGTGACGTGCCTCGCAGCGGCGACACCGACTTCCGCGAACCGCAGCTGGCTCGGCGGGCGAACGAGCTCGCCGACGGCCTCGGCAACCTCGTCAGCCGGACTGTGGCGCTGGCGGCGAGGGGCGCGGCGGCCAATTGGCATTCGCCCCAATTGCCAATTGGCGGGATCGCCGCCCCCGACCTGGCGGCCGCGGTCGGGCGCGTGCCAGGCGACGTCGACGCCGCTCTCGCGCAGTTCGATCTGCGGGCGGCGGCGGCCGCCCTGTGGGCCGCCGTGGAGGCGGCGAACCGGCACGTGTCCGCCCGACGGCCGTGGGAGCTCGCCGGAGCGCCGAGGGCCGCGGTCGTGAGCGACCTGCTCGCGGCCTGCCGGGCGATCGGGCGTGAGCTCGCGCCGTTCCTGCCCGCCGCGTCGGCCCGTATAGGCGCAGCGCTTGACGGCTGCGACCCGGCCCTCGCAAGGGTGATCTTTCGCAAGTCGTCTTGACCGACCGCGACAGTCACCCGGATCATCGAGGTGGACGTTCCCACTCTCCCGCAGGAGCCCCGAATCATGCATCTGGTCCGCCGCACCCGGCCGTTTCTGGCCGCCCTCGTCCTCGCCCTCGCCTGCTCCACCGGCTCGGCCTCGGCCAGCGTCGCCGGAACGACGCTCCCACTGGTCGGTTTCAGCCACATGCTCGTCGACGGCGCGCACGGGCACGTCTTCGTGACAGGCGCGGCGGCGGACTCCAAGATCGCGGTCGAGAACGAGGACGGCACATCGGCCGGCGTGATCACGGGCGAGTCGGGCGCCGGCGGGATGGTGCTCGACGGCGGCACGCTCTACGTGGCCCGGTGCGGCTGGGGCGTGATCGACGAGATCGACACCGCGACGTTGACGAAGGTCGGCAGCTTCACCGCCGCGGTGGGCGGCACCTGCGACCTGGCCGAGGCCGGCGGCCGGCTGTGGTATTCCAACTCGAACGACCAGCAGTTCGGCGGCCTCGAATCGGTGTCGCTCGACTCCTCCCACGCCGTCGTCGACTCGGGCGTGAGCCTGTACCAGATGATCTTCGCCACCACGCCGGCGCATCCGAGCTGGCTGATCGTCGGCGAGAGCGACCAGAGCCCGACCGTCGTCGACGTCTACGACGTGACCGATCCGGCCGCCCCGACGCTGCTGACGCACGTGTTCGACCTGGGCGGCGGCGGCAACCTGCAGGACATGGCCGTCACACCCGACGGGTCCACGCTGGTCACGGCGGCCGGCGCGCCGTACGAGCTCGATGCCTTTGCGCTGCCGGGGCTCACGGTTGCGGGCGTGTACCCGACCGACAACTACCCGAACGCGGTTGCGGTCTCGCCGTCGGGCGCGAAGATCGCCGGCGGCTCGATGTCGTACTACGACAACGACGTCTTCCTGTTCGAGACCGGCGACGCCACGCCGACCACGAAGTGGGACTTCACCAGCCAGTACGACCTCCTGTATCCGCGCGGCCTCGCGTTCAGCGCCGACGGCACCCGCCTGTTTTCGGTGTCGAAGGGCGCGGCGGGCACCGCGGCGATCTTCCACGTCCTGCCGACCGTCGTGCTGCCGAAGGGCGTCGCCACGATCAAGGCGTCGGCCGCCACTGTGGTCGACGGCAAGGCGGCGACGCTGACCGCGCACCTGGGCACCGCCAGCACGAACCGCACCGTCTCGATCTACCGCCGCCCGGTCGGCGGCACGCGGACGCTCGTGAAGACCGGCGTCGTGAACGCGGCCGGCAACCTGAGCATCTCGGTGAAGCCCACCGCGAACGTCGCCTACACAGCCGTCTGGGGCGGTGACGCGACCCACGCGGCCACCACGTCCGCGGCCGCGAACGTGAAGGTGCGTCTCGTGATGCACGGCACGACGGTGGGCGGCTACGGGGCGTCGGCAGGCGCGCGGCTCTACCACTACTCCGCCGCGTGCACGAAGAAGGCGCACACGGGCTGCCCCCGCTTCACCGCCTACGCATCGCCGCTGCTCGCCGGCCGTACGGTCACGTTCGTCGTTCAGGGCCGCTCGGCCGCAGGCGTCTGGCGCAAGATGCTGTCCGGCTCCTACCAGACGGCGGCGAACGGCAGGCTCGGCGTCGTGATCTTCTACTCCTCGCGGGCCGTGGTCGGAATCCACGAGCGGATCCACTTCACGATCGCCAAGGACTCGAAGCACCTGGGCAACACGTCACCCTGGGTGCAGTTCCGCGTCACGAGCTGACGGCGCGATCTCACGGCGCGGCGTCGCGGGGCGTTCTTCTGGCATGCCCGACACGATCCAGACACGACTCGAGGGCCTCGACTGGGACGACCTGACGCGGAGGCTCGACGCCGACGGCTTCGTGCAGACGCCGCCCGTGCTCACCGCGGCGGAGCGCGCCGAGCTCGAGCGCAGCTTCGAGGACGGCAGCTTCCGCGCCACCATCGACATGCGCCGCCACCGCTTCGGCGAGGGCACGTACCGCTACTTCGACCGGCCGCTGCCCGGCGTGATCGACAGCGCCCGCCACGCCCTCTACCCGCCCCTGGCCGGGCTGGCCAACCGGTGGGCGCAGCGGCTCGGCGAGCCGGACCGCTACCCCGCCGACCTGGACGCCTTCCTCGAGCGCTGCCACGGCGCCGGCCAGGAGCGGCCGACGCCGCTCATCCTGCGCTACACCGAGGGCGGCCACAACGCGCTCCACCAGGACATCTACGGCGAGGTCGCCTTCCCGCTGCAGGCGGTGACGCTCCTGAGCGCGATCGGCGACTTCGCCGGCGGCCAGTTCGTGCTCGTCGAGGGCCGGCCACGCCAGCAGTCACGCGCCCACGTCATCGACCTCGATCCCGGCGCCTTCCTGATCTTCCCCACCCGCCAGCGCCCCGTGCAGGGCACGCGCGGCTCCTACCGGGCGGCCATGCGCCATGGCGTGGCGACGGTGCTCGGGGGCGAGCGGACGACGCTCGGGATCATCTTCCACGACGCGGCGTGAATAGTGGTGCCTGGCACCGGTTGTTCAGCGATGTGCATCCGCGTAGGCGGCCAGGGTGTCGACGATCACCTGGCACGCCGCCATCGCCGACTCGCCGTTGTCGTACGCGGGCGCGACCTCGCACACGTCCATCGCCACCAGGTCGGCCCGGCCGATCACCGACACCATCGTCAGCGCCTCGCGCGCGGTCAGGCCGCCCATCGTCGGCACGCACGTGCCCGCGCAGACGGAGCTGTCCAAGCTGTCGACGTCGAAGCTGAAGTACACGCCGTCCGTGCCGTCGGAGGCGATCTTGACCGCCTCCTCGGCCACGGCCCGGGCGCCGCGGCGGTCGACGTCGGAGACGTGGTAGACCGTCACCCCCGCCTCGCGGACGTAGGCGTACTCGCTCTTCGGGTTCATCGCCCCGTGCGGGCCGATGATCACGCACTTGGCCGGGTCGAACGCGTCGAGCTCCATCGCCCGCGTGATCGGGCAGCAGTGGTTGATGATCTCGCCGCCGACGTCGGGAGCCGTGTCGAGGTGGGTGTCGACCAGGATCAGGCCGTAGGTGCCGGACGGGGCGTGGCGATCGACCGCCATCGAGCCGCCGATCGTCGTGACGTGCTCGCCGCCCATCAGCACGGGCAGCGCACCCGCCTTGATCGCCTCGCCCATCGCCTCGGCGACGAGGTCGACGGTCTTCGGGGCGTTCGCCGGCACCACGTTGACGTCGCCCATGTCGACGACGCCGAGCGCCTCGAAGATGTCGAGGTCGTACTCGCCGTGGTAGGAGAGCGTGTGGCTCGACCAGTCGCGCACCGCCCGGGGGCCGAGCTGGGCCCCCGGGCGGGCGATGGTGGTGGAGTCGAACGGCATGCCCAGGAACGCCGCCCGCGCGCCGGCGGCCCGCAGGGCGTCGGCGGTGGGTTCGACCTGGGGCGCGCCCATGAAGGTGGCGATCCCGCCCACCAGGACCGAGTGCCAGCCCTGGCGGGTTTGCTGTGCTGCCATCGAGGTCATGCCGTGGCTCCTTGTCTCGGGCTATTCGGGCGGGATCTCGGCGAACACCTTGTCCACCGCAACGCCGCGCTGCTTGCTGGTAAACCACGCGATCGCGTACACGGCGGTGCCGGTCGGGATCACGAGGATCATCACCCAGCGCAGGGTGTGACCCCAGCTGCTCACGCCCTGCAGCGGGTCGTACCAGAACCAGTACTCGACGAACAGGAGCGACAGGGTCGAGATCGCTCCGAGGATGGTGATGTTGGGGATGCCGAAGGTGGAACCGTTCCAGGGGGACGCCTGCCACAGCTCCCGCCTCCGGTAGGGGAACACCATCGCCGCGATGGAGCAGAGCACGAACGACAGGATCCAGGCGAAGGCCCCGTTCAGGGTGTTGAAGATCTGATCGACGTACAGGTACAGGCACACCTCCGACGCGAACCAGATCAGGGCGATCGCGTAGATCGGGGTGTGGTAGCGCTCGTTGACCTCGGACAGCTTGCGCGGGAAGAGGCCGTCGAAGGCCCAGGCCAGGATCGCCCGCGTCGCCGCCAGGAAGTTGATCGGCAGCCACACGTACGTCCAGAACACGAAGCTGACCCCGATGATGATCATGAGCCAGGCCTGGTTGTGCACCATGGCCGCGATCAGCTCGTTGTAGGTCGGCGTCGAGCCGAGGCCGAGCGCCGCCGGGTCGGCGGCGCCGATCCGGCCGAGCACGGTCGTGCCGATCGCGTGGTCGAGCCCGATCACGAGCAGGAGCATCAGGATCGTCACGTACACGATCGAGCCGGGCATGGCCAGGAACTGCGACCGCTTCGCGTTTCGCACCTCGCCGCCGATGAAGCTCGATGTGATCGCATACAGGGTGATGAAGAGCGGCCACACCATCGCGTAGAGGGTCTGCTTCAGATGGAATCCGGACTGTGTCAGGTTGCCTGATGACTTGGCCGCCGCGGCGACCGCGTCGTGGGAACCACCCAGGCCGCTGACGTAGGCGTTGATGCCGGCGGCCGAGTCGGAGTGGCCCTTGACCGCCAGGATCGCGAGGCCGACCACGATGCCGGTCATCGCGATGATGAAGCTCACGTTCTGGATCCGGAAGTAGAGCCGTGTGCCCAGCGAGAAGACGATCGCAAACAGCGTGAGCAGGATCGTCCCGGCCGCGAAGATCCACCACTTGCGGGTGAAGTTGTCGCCGTAGGAGACGAGCCGCGGGCTGTTCAGTGCGAAGCCCGCCTCACGGCAGAGTCCGGAGAGGCCGTACTGGGCCAGGTACGCCGCCGGGATGCCGGTGTAGGTGACGAGCCAGATCATCCAGTTCCACGACGACAGGAAGCCGAGGTACGGGTGCAGCGTGCGGCTGATGTAGACGTAGTCGCCGCCCGAGCGCGGCATCGCCGAGGCGAAGTAGGCGTAGACGCAGGCCATCGGCAGCGCCAGCAGGCCGGCCAGGATGGTCGCGACGACCATGCTCGCGCCGACGTAGAACGGCGCCACCAGCAGCACCACGAAGGCGACGCCGATGCCGACGTTCTGGTTGTTCGTGTTGTAGATGAAGACGTCGCGGGCGGATGCCTCGCGTCTGAGCCCCGTCGCCTTGCGGGCGAAGACCTGGGGGGCGTCTGGAACTTCGGTGGCCAAGGCTGCTCCCTCCTCTATCCGGTCACGAGCTGGCAGGATCTGATCTTGTGGCCGCGTAGCTCCACCACGGCCCCGTCGATGACACCTTCTGAATAGGCGCTCCCCGGGTTGACGCACGTGGTCTTGCCGATCTTGGCGACCGCCTTGCTCTCATGGATGTGCCCGTGCAGTGAAAGCAGGGGCTGGACCTCCTCGATCAGGGTGCGAACGGCCTTCGCCCCGACCGGAACGATGCGCGGCTCGCCCCCGTCCAGCACGACCTTCAGGTCGGACGTGAGCTGCGGCGCCCGGTCGAGGCTCGTGTTGTACGGCGGGCAGTGCAGGTTGAAGATCGTGTTCACGCCGGGATCGAGCTGAGCTGCCAGGCCCCGTAGGCGCGCGAGCAGGTCGTCCTCTGCCTCCTCCCTCGGGCTGTCCCAGGGCGTCGGGTTCGTCCACGAGCACGAGAGCATCTGCGTGTCGTCGTCGACGCGGACGACGCGGTTGTCGGGATTCACGATCGTCGTCGACTCGAGCGCACGGTCGATCGCGAACTCGTCGTCGTTTCCAGGCATCACGTAGCAGCGGATGCCGGTGCCGGCCAGGCGCTCCTCGGCCAGGTGGATCCAGCGCTCGACCTCGTCCACCATGAGCTGCGTGAACACCGTCTCGCGGTACTCCTGGTCGGAGCTCAGCCGGTCGTACTCGGGCCGGTCGCAGCGGTATGGGTAGAAGCCGTTGAACCGGATCCGCTTCTCGAGTTCGTCGAGCCCGTCGGCGGCCACGCTCTCGGGCCGGCCGAGCACGCTCGCCTCGTAGCGGCCGTCCGCCGTCGAGACCACGGGCACCATCAGCTTGCCGGTGATGTCGCCGCCCATGATCAGCGTGTCCACCTCGTAAAAGCGGGCCGCGCCGAGGAACTTGCGCCAGCACTTCTCCGACCCGTGCACGTCGCCGGCGTAGTAGAGCCTCACGCGCGCGCCTCCGCGACCCCCGCTCGTGCCCGCGCGTGCAGCGAGATCGCCTCCCAGGCAATGGTCGCACCGAGGAGCGCCGTCGGCTGGCCGGGCGAGTCGTACGCGGGGGCCACCTCGACCACGTCGCAGCCCACGAGGCCGATCCCATGCAGAGCGCGCACGAACCCGAGCGCCTCCGACGAGCTGGGGCCGCCGATCTCGGGCGTGCCCGTCCCGGGGGCGAAGGCCGGATCGCAGAAGTCGACGTCGAACGAGAGGAAGACCGGCCGGCCGCCAACCCGGCCACGGACGAGATCCCCGTAGGCGGCTGCGCCCAGCTCCCGCAGCTCGCGGGTCGAGAGCACCGTGAAGCCGAGCTCCTGGGCGGCCGTGATGTCCTCGGGGCCGTACAGCGACCCGCGCATGCCCGCCTGAACCGACACCGCTGGGTCGATCAGGCCCTCCTCGGCCGCCCGCCGGAACGTCGTGCCGTGGTAGTAGCGCTGGCCGAAGTACTCGTGCCAGGTATCGCCGTGCGCGTCGAGGTGCACGAGCGCGATCGGCCCGTGGCGGCGGTGCAGCGCCCGCAGCTCGGCCAGCGTGATCGAGTGGTCGCCGCCCAGGACGACCGGGAAGACGCCGGCCGCGATGACCGGGGCGAGCCCCTCCTCGACCAACGCGTAGGTGGCCTCGGTGTCGCCCGGCGCGATCGGCAGGTCGCCGGCGTCCACCGCCGAGACGTGGGCGAAGATGTCGACCTGCTGCTCCGGGTTGTACGGACGCAGGAGCGCGGACGCCGACCGGATCGCCTCGGGCCCGAAGCGCGCGCCGGCGCGGAAGCTCGTGGCCGTGTCGAACGGCAGCCCCAGCACCGCGACGTCGACGCCCGCGAGGTCGGTGACATGCGGCAGGCGCATGTAGGTGCGGATGCCGGCGAAGCGCGGGCTGCGAAACGCATCGGCCGGTTGGTAGCGGCTCACAGCATCCCCCCGTCGACGCCGACGACCTGGCCGGTGATCGTGCCGGCGGCCTCCCCGCACAGGTGGGCGACGACCGCGGCGACCTCGCCCGGGCGGCCGACCCGGCCGAGCGCCACCTGCTTTCCATAGCGGCCGCGGATCAGCTCGGGCGAGACGCCGGCGTCGTCGGCGTCGACGTCGAGCTGAGGCGTGTCGACCACGCCGGGGGCGACGGCGTTTGCGGTCACGCCGTGCGGGCCGAGCTCGCGCGCGACGGCGCGGGTGAGCGAGATCACCCCGGCCTTCGACGCGCTGTAGGCGCTCGCCCGCGGATAGCCGCGCACCCCCCAGCCCGACGCGATGGTGACGATCCGGCCGAAGCCCGAGGCGCTCATCCGGGGGGCGCAGGCACGGATGCAGTTGAAGCTGCCGGTCAGGTTGGTGTCGAGCACGCGCCAGAACTCCTCCGGGCCGACCTCCTCGATCCCGCCCATGACCATGTAGGCGGCATTGCAGACGAGCACCGCCACCGGGCCGAGGTCGCCGCTCACCTGCTCGACCATGCCCGCCACGGCGCGCGCGTCCGAGACATCGGCCGGGGCCGAATAGCCGGGCACGGACTGCCCCGGCAGGTGGTTGCGCGCGACGGTCAGCCCCCCTCGCTCGAGCAGATCCGCGGTGGCTGCGCCGATCCCGGTCGCCGCGCCGGTCACCAGGGCAACCCTCATATCACCGCCCCCGAGTTCGGCGAGACCACCTGGCCGGTCACGTAGGAGGCGGCGTCCGACGCCAGGAACGCGACGGTGGCGGCGATCTCGGCCGGTGTGGACAAGCGCCGCATCGGCAGCGACTCGAGGTAGTCAGGCGTGCGCCAGGTGTCGGTGAGAAGCGCGGTGTCGGTCGCACCGGGCGCAACCGCGTTCACGCGCACGCCGCGGGCGGCCAGCTCGAGCGCGAGCGAGCGCGTGAGGCCCACGATCGCGCCCTTCGCGGCGCAGTAGTGCGCGTGTAGCTCGGCACCACACAGGGCGAGCTCGGAGCTCGTGTTCACGATCGCCCCGCGGCCGCGCGCGGCCATCCGCGGCGCGACCTCGCGGCAGGTGTGCCAGGTGCCGCCCAGGTGCACGCGCAGCATCCGGTTCCACTCGCCGTCGGAGATGTCGGCGAGCGGCGTCTCGGTGAGGTGGCCGGCGCAGTTCACGAGCACCTCGATGGGGCCGAGGTCGGCCTCGGTCCGCGCGACGAGGCCGGCGACGGCCGCCGCGTCGGCCACGTCGAGCGGGAGGTCGGTGCGGGCGACCGCCATGCCGGCCGCCTCGAGGGCGTCCGCGGACGCGCCGCCGATCCCGCCCGCGGCTCCGGTGACCAGCGCCACCGGCCTACTCAACCGGGATCTCCGCGAAGCGCTTCTCGATGTCGACGCCGCGGCGGCGGTTGAGCGCCCTGGCGACGAAGTAGATGACGAACCCGGAGAGGAAGATCGCGACGTTGTAGATGACCCCCCACCAGTAGCGCGAGCCGTCGTCGAGGTTGCGCAGGCCGGCGAACGGGTCCTTCCAGAAGATCACCAGCGACGCGATGCAGGCCGCGAGCGAAAGCGTGCTGACGATGCTCATGACCGGGAGTCCGCCGACGCGCCAGCGCACCGGCGAGGACTCGAAGACCTCGGGCAGGCGGTAGGGGAAGAGAATGCCGGCGATCGAGACGAGGCAGAACCCGAGGATGAACCCGAAGATCCCGGTCAGGGTCGGGAAGATGTGCGTGTAGACGTACAGGTACAGGAACAGGATCGACCCGGCGCCGACCAGCCAGATGGCTACGAGCGGCGCGTGCGTGCCCTCGCTCACATATGCCAACTGGCGCGGCATGACGCCGTCAATCGCGTACGCCACCAGGTTGCGGGAGGCGTTCAGGATCTGGCCGGGCAGCCAGGTGTAGCTCCAGAACACGAATCCGCCCAGGATGATGATGCCGATCACCGTGTTGCCGCTGGCCGCCGCGGCGATCTCGCTGTAGACCGGCGTCGAGGACAGTCCCAGGCTCGAGCCGAAGTCGTTGCCGAGGCCGCTCCAGAGGGTGAACCCGACCGCGTGCATGGCCGCCCACGTCAGCAGCAGGAGCACGCCGACGGCAGCCACGGCGGCGGCCGGGATCGACCACAGCTGCACGCGCGAGGCTCGCCGCACCTCGCCGCCGATGTAGGCCGACGACTGGTTGAACACGAGCTCGAGATAGAGCCACGTCATCGGCAGGATGGTGTTGCGCAGGTCGAGCGACCCCTGCGGCGATCCCGCCTTGAGCGCTCCCTTGACGCTGCCCGAGCCGAACGTCGCGTTGATCCCGGAGACGACGTCGCCGTGGCTCTTGGATGCGAACACGATGATCGAGAGCAGGATGCTCGCCATCGCCAGGAAGAAGAGCGTGTTCTGGAGGCGGAAGTAGAGCCGCAGGCTGCGCGAGAAGATCGCGCACAAAACGATGATCAGGATCGTGCCTGCGATGACCGTGCCGGTCTTGCCGACGAGCGTGTTGCCCCAGCTCGAGAGCGTCGAGGAGCCGGACATGTCGCCGACGGTACGCAGGAACGGCCCCAGGCCGTAGCGGGCGAAGAACGCCGACGGAACGCCGCCGTAGATGAACCACCAGACGGTGTTGTTGAACGACGACATCATCCCGAGCGCGGGATGCAGCGTCCGCGACACGTACACGTAGTCGCCGCCCGAGCGCGGCATCGCCGCCGCGAACATCGCGAAGACGAGCGACAGCGGGATGATCAGCGCGAACGCGATCAGCTCGTTCAGGTAGACGTTCACCCCGGGATAGAACGGGATCGTCGTGTTGAACAGGAACGCCGCCATCAACCCGATCGAGATGAAGTTCAGGTTGTAGATGAACACGTCGAGCCAGCCCGCCTCGCGGACGAGCCCGGTGGCCTGGCGCTCGAAGGCGCGCGGGGGGGAGGCGTCAGCGGCCATACACGTCCTTCGCGATATGCACGGCCGGCACCGGCCGCGCGTCTGGCTCGGCGATGACCGTGCGCGTGTGCGCGGCGATCTCGCCCAGGGGTGCGATCCAGATCCCGCCCGCTGCCCGGGCGTGCTCGACCACCCGCTCGAGCGTGGCCACCCGCGACGCCCGCCCAGAGAGGAAGGGGTGGCTCGTCAGCACCATCAGGCCGCCCTCCGCGGCCAGCGCGTCCAGTTCCCCGGTCCACAGGTCGAGCACCTTCGCCGGCGACTCGATCACCGCGCCGATGTGCGGCTCCGGCAGGAAGGCGTACTGCTCCCAGTCGTCGAGCATCCAGTGCACCGGCATCTCGACCAGGATGCCCCGGCCCGAGTCGAGCAGGTAGGGGCGGTCGTCGTCCATCATGCTCGAGTCCCAGCTGAAGCCGAGCTCGGCCAGGAGCGCCGGGGTCGAGTTCGTGAGCTCCCACCACGGCGCCCGGAACCCCTCGGGCCTGCGGCCGGTGATCCGCTCGAGGCTCGCGAGCGCACGCTCAACATCTCGCCGCTGCTCGTCGTCTGAAAGAGCGTGATACGGCACGTGCGAATAGCCGTGGTGTCCGACCTCGTGCCCGGCGGCGAGGATCGCCTCGACGGTCCCGGGGTAGCGGTCGGCGGTCAGGCCGGGGACGAAGAAGCTGCCGCGCACGCCGGTGCGCTCGAGCATGCGCAGGATCCGCGGCACGCCGACCTTCGGCCCGTACGCCTGGTGGCTCATCGTGGTCAGGCGGGCGGCGTACGCAGGATCGACCGCAAGGATGGCCGACTCGGCGTCCACGTCGAACGTGAGCGCGAGCGCGGCGCGGTGACCACCGGGCCAGGTGTACCCCCCCATCGCGGCGAGTCTCACGGATTGGTGCGCTGGTCACAAGGGTGCGACCCTGCAACGTTGTACGATCGCCGTTAGAGGTTTATCCAATGGCGATGCGCGTGAGTGAGCTGATGGCGGTACCCTCACTCGACCTGCGGGTCGTGGTCGACGGCGACCTCGAACGCGTCATCCGCTGGGTGCACACCACCGAGTTGGCCGACCCCACGCGCTACCTGCAGGGCGGCGAGGTGATCCTGACGACGGGCGTCTGGCGAGATGCGGGCACCACCAGCACCGGCTTCGTCGCGCCGCTGCGCCAGAGCGACGTCTCCGCGCTCGGCTACGGCCTGCCCCAGCCCGACGCGGTCGTGCCCGATGATCTCGTCTCGGCGTGCGCCGCAGCCGGGCTGCCCCTGTTCGCCGTGCCGTTCGAGGTGCCGTTCATCGCCGTCTCGCGCGCGTTCGTCGATCGCGTGTACGGCCAGCGTGAGGACGCCCTGCGCGAACGGGTGCTGCGCAACGACCGGCTCGTGCATGCGGCCGGCCACGGTGCCGGCCTGGAGGGCATCCTCGGCGTGCTCGACCGGCGCCTGCAGGCGTGGATGCTCGGCCGCGGGCGGCGCGTGATCGCGGGCAGCGCCAAGCCGGGGGAGGTGGCCGAGCTGTGTGCCGAGGCGACCGCGCTCGGCCGCACCGAGCCGGTGTCTGCCAACGGCTGGCTGGCGTTCCCGATCGTCGCCGTCGGCCGCACCGAGGCCCATCTTGTGGTGGCCGCGGGGACCACGGGCCTGACCGACGACGACCGCGCCGCCGTCGACCAGACGCTGCCGTTCCTGGGCCTCGAGCTCGCCCGGGTGCAAGCGCTGCGCGAGAGCGAGCGCCGGCTGGCAGCCGAGCTCGTCGACCTGATCATGGCGGGCCCTGCGCAGCAGCAGGCGACGGCGGTGCGCCTGGAGACCTTCGGCCTCGACGCGACCGCGCCGCTGACGGCGATCGTGTGCGAGTCGGAGGACCCGGACATCGGCCTCGACCGGCTCGAGCGCGCGCTGGCCGACGCCGGCGTGCGGGCGGTCGCCGCCGTGAAGACGCGGGAGCTCGTCGCGGTCGCCGGCTGGTCCGGCGACGAAGCCGGCCTGGCGGCACTCGCCGCCGCGATGCACGAGCGCATGGACGAGCCGATCGGGGTGGGCGGCCTGGCCGCGGACGCCTCGGGCCTGCGCACGGCGGTCGTCGAGGCCCGCCACGCCTGCCGGTTCGCGCGCCTCCGGCGCGACGCGGGGTGGGCGACGCACAACCAGGTCGGCTCGCATTCGCTCCTGCTCGCCCTCCAGGACGAGGAGGTGCTTGCGGCGTTCCGGCGGGCGCTGCTGCGACCGCTCGAGGAGCACGACGCGCGCCGCCGCTCGCGCCTCGTCGAGACGCTCGACCGGTTCCTCTCGTCCGGCTGCCGCTGGCAGGAGACGGCCACGGCGCTGCACGTGCACGTCAACACCCTGCGCCACCGGCTCGACCGGGTCGAGCAGCTCACGGGCCGCGACCTCTCCTCGATGGAGGATCGGGTCGACCTCTACATCGCGCTGCGCTCGAGGCCGTAGTCGAGCGCATCAGGTGCCTGGCACCGGACACCGGTGCCAGGCACCGGTCCGGGTCATCCGACCTCTCGGACACCGGTGCCAGGCACCGGTCCGGGTCATCCGACCTCTTCGGGCTCCTCGTACCAGCGCACCTTGTCGCCCACGCGGTTGCGCATCTTCCAGCGGCCCGACTTCGACTGTGACTCGATGCGCTCCCACAGCGCTTCCAAACGCGGCGAGGCCACCGCGCGGACATCCGAGGCGACGCCGTCGCCGGCCAGCGCCTGACGGGTGCGCTCGGTGTTCATCTTGGTCGTGCGCCACAGCCCCCAGTCGGCGGCGCAGAGCTGCGCCACGCGAGCCGCGTTGATGACGCCGTCGTCGCTGTCGCCCACATCGTGGTGGTAGAGCATCGTGACGATGTCGGACTGGTCTTTCGCGTTCAGCTCGACGATCTGCATCTTCGTCAGCATGAGCTCGGCCAGCGGCACGGCGGTCGGGTGCAGCTCGATCCGCTCGGTGATCGGGATCGCGTGGCACATCTCGAACGAGCCGACGAACACGTCCACCTGACGCTGGTGGGGGACGTCGTAATAGAGCAGCCGGCGATGGCCGTTGGTCGTGTTGAACACGCGGTCCGCCTCGTAGCCCTGCTCGGTCATGAACGTCGTCACGGCCCGGCTCTTGCCCTTGAGGGTGACGAGGTCGATGTCCTTGTACTGCCGCGTGATCACCGGCAGGGTGCCCGCCGGCAGGTGCGCCCGCACCGCCAGACCGCCCACGAGCCGCACGGGCACATCCGCCGACACCGCAGCCCCCAGGAGGCGCTCGGCCTCGGCGACGATATCGGCGTTCGGGGCGGTGTCGGACACGGTGGTGGCGGACAGGGTACACTCGCCCGCCATGAGGATGCAGGCTGCGGTGCTCGAGGAGTTCGGCGCGCCGCTCGTCGTCCAGGACGTCGACCTCGCCGACCCCCGGGCGGGCGAGGTGCTGGTACGTCTGGAGGCGTGCGGTGTGTGCCACACCGATCTCTACACGGCCTCGGGGGCCGACCCGTCCGGGTACAGCCCGACCGTGCTCGGTCACGAGGGCGCCGGCGTCGTCGAGCGCGTCGGCGAAGCCGTCACGATGGTGCAGCCGGGCGACCACGTCGTCACGCTCTTTTCGCCGCAGTGCGGTGAGTGCGTCCACTGTCTCAGCCCGCGCACGAACCTGTGCCTCGCGATCCGCGACATGCAGGGGCAGGGATACCTGCCCGACGGCACGACGCGGCTCTCTCGCAACGGCGAGCCGGTCCGGCACTTCATGGGCACCTCGACCTTCGCCGAGTACACGGTGATGCCGCAGATCGCGCTTGCGAAGATCAACCCGGAGGCGCCGCTCGATCGCGCCTGCCTGTTCGCGTGCGGCCTCTCGACCGGGCTCGGCGCCGCCATGAACACCGCCGCCGTCCAGCCGGGGTCGACCTGCGTAGTGTTCGGCGCGGGCATGGTCGGACTGGGTGCCGTGGCGGGATGCAGGCTGCAGGGAGCCGAGCGGATCGTGTGCGTCGACATGTCGGCCGAGCGCCTGGAGCTCGCGCGCGGGCAGGGGGCGACCGACGTCATGATCGGCGGCCCCGAGACGGTCGCGGCGATCCTGGAGATGACCGGAGGGTTCGGGGCCGACTACACGTTCGAGGCCACCGGCAACGTGGCCGTGATGCGCCAGGCCGTCGAGGCGGCCCGGATGGGCTGGGGGCTTGCCACCGTCGCCGGCGTGGCCGGCAAGGGCGAGACGCTCGACATCGTCCCGCGCCTGCTGATCACGGGCCGGCGTGTGGCCGGCTCGTCGTTCGGCGGCGTCAAGGGCCGCGTCGGCGTGCCCGCGCTGATCGAGCGCTGGCTCGCAGGCGAGATCGACGTCGACCCGTTCGTCTCCCACCACCTCGAGCTCGCCGACGTCAACCGCGGCTTCGAGCTGATGGAGGCCCAGGACGGCATCCGCAGCGTGATCCGCTTCGGGTAGCGCCCGGCGTGGACGCGCACATCTGCGTCACCTGCGGCACCCAGTACCCGCCTGCAGCCGCACCCCCGGCCGGCTGCCCGATCTGCCTCGACGAGCGCCAGTACGTCGGCCACGCCGGCCAGCGCTGGACGACGATGGCGGCGCTCGCCGCCGACCACCGCAACCGCGCCTGTGAGGTCGAGCCCGGCCTCGTCGGCATCGGCACCGAGCCCGCGTTTGCGATCGGCCAGCGCGCCCTCCTCGTCGGCGGCCTGATGTGGGACTGCATCAGCCTGGTCGACGGGGAAACAGCCGCGGCGGCGCGCGCGGCGGGCGGGGTGCACACCATCGCGATCTCGCACCCGCATTACTACTCCGGCATGGTGGCCTGGGCCGAGGAGCTCGATGCACGCGTCCTCCTGCACGAGGCCGACCGCCGCTGGGTGATGCGGCCTGACCCGCGGGTCGAGTTCTGGTCGGGCGAGCGCGTCGCGGTCGGCGACGGCCTCGAGCTGCACCGGCTCGGCGGCCACTTCGACGGCGGCACGGTGTGCCTGTGGCGCGACGGCGCCGGGGGCCGCGGCGCCCTGCTCTCGGGCGACATCGTCCAGGTGGTCGCCGACCGCTCGTGGGTGAGCTTCATGTACAGCTACCCCAACCTGATCCCGCTTCCGGCCACCGAGATCCGGCGCATGCGCGCGATCCTGGAGGCGATGGCCTTCGACCGGGTGTACGGCGCCTGGTGGGACGCGGTCGTGCCCGACGACGGCCGGGCGAAGGTGGTGCGCTCGGCCGACCGCTACATCGACGCGCTCGGCGGGGCCCAGTAGCGCTACGGGCCGACGGTCTTGAAGTGGCGGTTGGCGACGCCGGCGCGGTAGGCGGCCAGCGCCTTCCTCTGCAGGTTGAAGCGGACGTTCAAGTCGTAGTAGACGATCGCGGCCGTCCGCGGATGGGCCTCCGCCCACTTGAACACCTGGGCGACGAAGCCACCGTCGTCGGTCCCCCAGGGCGCCCACTCACCGAGCATGAACGGCTTGCCCAGGTTGTAGAGCGGCTGCACCCCCTTCCAATACGCGCGGAAGTTCTGGGCGTAGAGGTCGTCACCGACGTAGTCGACGTAGGCCGAGCCGGGGTAGTAGGCCATCGGGGCGTTGGCGGCCGTCGGAGGGGAACCGGCGCCCTGTGGGTTCCAGACGATGGCGACCTGGTGGCTGGGCGTGATCCCTGAGGCGGGCAGGGAAGCCTGGATCCGCTTCATGTGGACGGCGGTCAGCTTCGAGTTCATCTGGGCGAGGGTGCCGCCATGCATGATGATCGAGATGCGCCGAAACGCCTGGCGGAAGGTCGCCGTCGAGTTGTTCCGCCCGCGGCTGGATCCGTTCTGGTTGAACGCGCTGTAGCTCATCCACCAGCCGTTCATCTCCTGCATCGGCCGGATCCAGACGGGCGTTGCGGCGGCGTTCGCCTGCCGCGAGAGGTCGACATAGTCCGCGTCGGCGGCGCCGGCGGCGAGCCTGCCGGTTGGGAGCGGATGCCCGTTTGCGTTGGAGTTCAAGGTCAGCATCGTGATCCGATGCTGGCCGAGATCGACCGCGATCTGATGCGTCAGTCCGCCGGATGTGTAGGAGCCCAAGCCTCCGAACTTGAGGTCGACGTCGTCGTGGTGGCGGGTCAGCTGGTCGAACTTGTTGATGTGGGGAGAAGCAACACCAACGCGAGTGCGTCCGAAGGCCGGCTGGCCGGGTGCAGTCCTGGAAGCAGCACCAGTCGCCACGGAAGCCGTGAGCACGAGCATGGGTAGGCAGAGCAGGCTGACGCGGAAGAGGCGAGTGATCACGCTCTGAAGGTATCGGCAGAGAGACCGGGTGCCTGTAGTTCCGGTCATGCGGCCCGAGCGCGACCATCTCTCGCCGCGACGGTGCGACCGCTGGCCCCTGCAGCCTCTTTCGGGACTACGAGCCGCGCGTCTCGGCGAGCATGCCGATCGTCATCGCGGCGGCGCCGACGGCGAGCGGGATGAGGCTCAGGTTCTCGCTCATGACCTCGAACACCGCACCCAGCGGGAACGCGATCAGGACGGCGGCCACGTAGGCGAGGGTGGCGATGCCGAAGAACAGGGGAGCGATACCGGCCGGGCGCATTTGCGCCCTATCCTAACGCAGCGCTATCGCTTGAACCGGCGCCGCCAGCCGCCCTGGTCGGGCCTGTCGTCGTCGACGAGCACGCGCAGGCGGGCGACGTCGAACGCGGCCGCGACCGGCCGGGCCGGGCCCGGCTCGCCCGAGGTGAGCCGCTCGACGCGGGCGCGGTTGGCCGAGTCGATGTCGATGAAAGTGCAGCCGACGATCGTGCGCCCGGCGGCGGCGGACTCGCGCACCGACGACACCCGCACCTCGGCGTCGACCTGCTCCGCGAAGAAGCGGCCGTGGAACATGAGGCGGTCGTGCGGGCGCAGCACCCGGTTCGTTGCGAACGCGACCCCGTCGATCGAGAGGTCGACCATCGTGCCGTCGACGCGATCGCCGTCGACGACGTGCTGGCAGTTGACGGCCGCGAGCCACGCGATGCCGCCCGCCGGGATGCGCGGGTTGCGGCGGCGGCTGTCGTCGGCCGAAACCTCGTCGGCGCGCAGGCGGGCACGGGCCAGATCGTGGCTGTAGAACTCGGCCTCCTCGACCACGAGGGCGACCACCCACGGCTCGCCGTCTGCCGCGATCAGGCGGCCGCGCAGGTGCATGCCGCTCGCGATCTGCAGGCGCGGCGCGGTCACCCAGGCGGTGTCGCCGGCCATCCCCGAGGGCTGCACCGTGACCGTGGCGCCGTCGTCGTTCTCGAGCTCGGCATCGAGCCCCGAGAACAGCATCGAGATCGCCTGCTGACGTGAGAGCGATGGCATCCTGGAGGACCTCATCGGCGCAATCGGCGCCGGACCTGAGCCCCGATCTGCCGGGACCTGCCTGCGCGGGCGTCCGGGAGGGCATCTACACTGCGCGCTTGCTCCGGCCGGCAGGGGCGGTCAACACGCCGGAGCAGCATGACGCACTCGCCGGCGGCGCCGATGCCGAAGGGCGATGCGACGCGGGCGCCCATGCCCCGGGCGACCGCCTGCCAGGTTGGACAAGAGGGCGTCCAGCCGGCAGCGCTTCTGCTGTCAAGTAAGGAGGGAAGCCCTGAGGAAGGCAATTACCGCCGTGACGGTGCTCGCGGCAACGACGATCACAGCACCGAGCGTGTCCGCCGCCGAACCGCCGGGATTCATCCCGTGGTGGCAGGCGCCCCACCCCAAGCTCGTCCACAAGCTGCGCCGGGACATCCGCTTCCGGCGCGATCGCGCGGTCGACCGGGCCTGGAAGCTGGGCGTCATCCTCACTCCGCGCGATCGTGAGCGGCTGACGATCGACATCCCGACGCTGCGCGCGATGGACGCACGCTGGCACGCGCGCGCCCACGCCTACCGGCTCGAGCTGCGCCGGCGCGCGCCGGTGTATGCGGCGCTCGCATGCATCCACAGCTACGAGGGCTCGTGGTGGGCGTATTCGCCCGCCGGGCCGTACTACGGCGGGTACCAGATGGATCCGTCGTTCGAGGCGCACTACGGCCCCGACTACCTCGCGATCTGGGGCGACGCGTCGAGCTGGCCCGCGCCGATGCAGACCGCGGCGGCCTACCGGGCGACGCTCGAGGTGGGCTACTCGCCGTGGCCGACGTCGGCCGCGGCCTGCGGCGTCTAAGGGTCTTCGCCGGGGCGCGGCGGCTGTCCGTCCGCGCCCCGGCGGGTTCTCATTTGAGCCGGTAGTGAATTCTCACTAACCTGCACGGCATGGTGATGGAATGCACCCGCCTGACGGCGCACGCCCGCCGCAGGCTGATCCTGACCGCCGCCCGGCACGAGTTCGCCACGCGCGGATACCGCGGCGCCCGCACAGCCACCATCGCCACCGGAGCGGGCTGCTCCGAGCCGATGCTCTACAAGCACTTCCCCTCCAAGCAGGCGCTCTTCGCCGCCGTGCTCACCGACGCCACCGACGCGATGAAGACCATGGTCGACGGGGTCATGACCGCCTCGTCCGGGCCGCTTGCCGGGATGCTGGCCGTGGCCGAGCGGGCCGCGAGCGACCCGCTCATCATCGAGACGATCCGGCTGCGCACGCTGGCGGCGGGGCTCGTCGACAACCCCGAGGTGTGCGCGGCCTTGACCGCCAGCCTGAACGAGGTGCTGCAGCGGATGACGGCGAACATCGCCGCCGGCCAGGCCGCCGGCGAGGTGAGGCCCGACATCGACCCCCGCATGGCGGCGTGGATCCTGTACGGCTACACGCTCGCGGGCGGCCACGCCTACGCCGTCCACGGCACCCCCGCCCTGCTCGAATTCGTCACCGTGGCCGAGACGCTCGGCCACCTGTTTGGCGCACCACCAGTCCCCGAGGAGACGCTGTGACCCACGATCATCCAAATCACAAGTGGTGGACCCTGTTCGCCATGTGCTTTGCCCTCTTCATGATCATGCTCGACAACACGATCGTGAACGTGGCGCTGCCGTCGATCCAGCACCAGCTGAAGCCGACGCCGGAGAACCTGGAGTGGACGGTGAACGCATACGTGCTCGTGTTCGCGACCCTGATCCTGCTCGGCGGCAAGCTGGGCGACCGGTTCGGGCGCAAGCGGATCTTCATGGTCGGCCTGGTCGTGTTCACGCTGTCGTCGGCGGCGTGCGCGCTCGCGCAGACCGACACCCAGCTGATCGGCTTCCGCGCCGTCCAGGGCGTCGGCGGCGCGCTCCTGAACCCGCTGTCGCTGTCGATCCTGGTGGCCGCGTTCCCGCGCAAGCAGCTCCCCCAGGCGATCGGCATCTGGGCCGGCATCTCCGGCCTCGGCCTCGCGATCGGGCCGCTCCTTGGCGGCTTCCTCACGCAGCACTTCTCGTGGTCGGCCGTGTTCTGGGTGAACGTCCCGATCGGCATCCTGGCGATGGGCGTGACCGCCTGGGCCGTGATCGAGTCGCGCGACCCGAGCGCCCATTCGCTCGACATCGTCGGCACGGTGCTCATCAGCGCGGGCCTGTTCGCGCTCACGTGGGGGCTGATCCAGACCGCCAGCCATAGCTGGCTCGGCGCCTACACGCTGTTCTTCCTGGCCGCGGCGGCCGTGCTCGTCGCGCTGTTCATCGTCTGGGAGAGCCGGACGAAGGAGCCGATGATCCCGCTCGGCTTCTTCCGCATCCGCGCGTTCTCGGTGTCGAGCATCGTCGTGGCGCTCGTCGGGCTCGCGCTCTTCGGCGTCATCTACTTCCTCACCCTGTACTTCCAGAACGTGCGCGGCTACGACCCGATCCAGGCCGGCCTGCGCACGCTCCCGACCACCATGATGATCCTGTTCGTCGCGCCGATCGGCGGGCGGCTGTCGGGCCGGGTCGGCCCGCGCTGGCTGATGACCGTGGGCATGTTCGCGGCGTCGATCGGCCTCTTCGGGCTCTCGTTCGTAAGCGTCGATTCGTCGTACAACGCGATCTGGCCGTTCCAGATGCTGATGGGCGCGGGGATGGCGCTGACGATGCCCGCCGTCTCGTCCACCGGCATGGCCGCCGTGGAGCGCACGAAGGCCGGTATCGCGTCGGGCGTGATCAACGCGTCCCGCCAGGTCGGCGGCGCGCTCGGCATCGCCGTGCTGGGCGGCATCGGGACGACGCTCGCCGCGAACTCGTGGTCGGCCAGCATCGCCGGCCTGCCGCCGGCACTGCACGCGCAGGCCGAGCGGCTGGTGCCGCTCGTACAGGGCGGACAGGGCCAGAAGATCCTTGCGATCACCCACAACCCCACGGCCCAGGCCGACGCGCTGCAGGCGTTCGTGCACGGCGTCGACCGCGCGCTGCTCACCGGTGCGGGGCTGACGTTCGCGGCCGCACTGGTGGCGATGTTCGGCCTGCGCAACATGCGCACGCGCCCGGTCGAGGCCGCCGAGGCGCCCCCGGGCGAGCCGGCCGCCGAGGCCCCGCCGGCCGTGGTGGAGATGTAGGTGGCCGACGCGGCCGGCGGCCCGGCGGCCGCGCTCGACCACGTCCAGCTGGCGATGCCGGCGGGCGGCGAGGACGCCGCCCGCCGGTTCTACAACGGCGTGCTCGGGCTGGCCGAGGTGGCCAAGCCCGAGCCGCTCCAGGCGAGCGGCGGCGTGTGGTTCGAGCCCGGTCTGCACCTCGGCGTCGAGGACGGCTTCCGCCCCGCGCGCAAGGCCCACCCGGCGCTGCGGATGGCGGATCTGGACGCGGCCGCCCAGCGCCTCGAGGCCGCGGGCGCCGACGTCGAGTGGGACGAGCGCTGGCCGGGCGTGCGCCGCTTCTACACGCACGACCCGTTCGGCAACCGGCTGGAGCTGCTCGCGCCGCCGACGGGCCGCACGCGCCGCCGGCGGTGAGGCGATACGGGTGCCTGGCACGGAACCGGTGCCTGGCACCGGGCCCCGCCCGCGTATTCAGGGGGCGCGGCGGTCGTTCGCGACGAAGGCCGAGTGCGTGATCGGCATCTTCTCGGCGAACAACTGCTCGACCGCGGCCGCGTAGTGGCGGATCTCGCGCTGGGCGGTGACCGCGTTTCGCAGCGACAGGAAATTCATCAGGCTGCGGGCGTTCACCGTCCAGTAGAACTGGGTGTAGATCGCCACCGGCAGCACGTTTCGCGCCACCTCCTTGGCGACGCCGCGCTCGAGCAGGTCGGCGTAGGCCGCGTAGGCCCGCTCGTAGACGGCGAGCTGCGTCTCACGGGTGTGCTCGGCGAGTTCGGGGTCGACCGGGTCGAAGCTGTAGGAGCCCGGCTTGCCCACCTGCGTGCGCACGTCCTGCGGCTCGGGCACGTAGAACTCGGGGTCGAGCTGCGAGTAGCGGGCGCTCCACTCGTTGAAGGATCCCATCCGGTGCCGGGCCCACTCGCGCATCACGAAGATCGGCAGCTTGACGTGGAACCGGAACGCGTTGTGCTCGAACGGCGTGCCGTGGCGCTCGCGCATCAGAAACCGGATCAGACCCTGGTCGCGCTCGCCGACGTCGTCCGACCGCTGCGCGAAGGACACCCGGGCCGCGTTCACCACCGACAGGTCGTCGGCCATGCAGCCGTCGAGGCGCACGAACCCGTGATCGAGCACCGGGATCGCGCCGGGCCCGTGCTCCTCGCTGCCTCGTTTTCTCGCGTCGACCACGTCGGTGCTCATCATCGTCCATCGTACTGCGGCGGGCGGCTGTGGTAGGAGTGTGCGATGCCTCGCGCCGCCGTCTGCCGCCGCTTCGCCCAGCCGCTCACGGTGGAGCCGGTGACGCTCGATCCGCCCGGCCCCGACGAGGTGCGGATCCGGGTGACGGCGTGCGCGATCTGCCACAGCGACGTCGCCTATGCCGGCGGCGACTGGGGCGGCGCGCTCCCCGCCGTGTTCGGGCACGAGGCCTGCGGCGTCGTGGTCGAGGCCGGGCCCGGGGTCGTGACGCCCGCCGCCGGCGACCGTGTGGTCGTCGGCCTCGTGCGCAGCTGCGGGCGCTGCGCCCGCTGCCGGGAAGGGGCGCCTGCGCTGTGCGAAGCCCGGTTCCGGCTCGACAACGCCTCGCCGATCGTCCTCGCCGGAGGCGAGCGCGCCGTCCAGGGGATGCGCTGCGGCGCGTTCGCGGATGAGGTCGTCGTGCACGCGTCGCAGGCGGTCACGATCCCGGACGGCGTCCCGGAGACGAGCGCGTGCCTGATCGCCTGCGCCGTCATGACCGGGATCGGCGCCGCGGCCCGCGACGCACGCGTGCGGCCGGGCGAGAACGTGGTCGTGATCGGGGTCGGCGGCGTCGGCCTGAACGCGATCCAGGGGGCCGCCCTGGCGGGCGCCCGGCGCGTGATCGCCGTCGACCTCTCGGAGGCCAAGCTCGCGGCCGCCGCACGGCTCGGGGCGACGGCGACAGTCGACGCATCCGCGTCCGATCCGGCCGAGCGCGTCCGCGCCGAGACGGCCGGCGCCGGGGCCGACATCGTCATCGTCACCACCGGCGCCGCAAGTGCGGTCGGCCAGGGCCTTGACTGCCTGCGCCGCGGCGGCACGCTCGTCTGCGTGGGCATGCCCGCGCACGGGCGGCCGGCGCAGTTCGACGCCGGCGCCCTCGCCCATGACGGCAAGCGCATCCTGGGCAGCAAGCTGGGATCGGCCCGCCCGGCCGTCGACATCCCCCGCATCGCCGGCCTCTACCTGGACGGACGGCTGAAGCTCGACGAGCTCGTCACCGCTGTCTATCCGCTCGAGCGGATCAACGAGGCGATCGCGTCCATGCGCAGCGGCGAGGCGATCCGAAACGTGATCGTGCCGTGAGCGCCGGCGGCGACCGGATCGCGAGCATCGAGAGCTTCACCGACGAGTGGGTCGGGTTCGTGCGCGTCCGCACCGACGACGGCTGCGAGGGCTGGGGACAGCTCTCGCCCTACAACGCCGACATCACCGCCGCGGTGCTGCACCGGCAGGTCGCCCCGCACGTCCTCGGCACAGACGCCGCCGATGCCGCTGCGCTTGGCGACCGCGTGCTCGAGGCCGAGCACAAGTACCCCGGCTCGTACGTCTGCCGGGCGCTGGCCGGCGTCGACACCGCGCTCTGGGATCTGCACGCCCGCCGCGCGGGCGTGCCGGTGTGCACGCTGGCCGGCGGCGCACCGCGTGAGCTCGAGGCCTACGCATCGAGCATGCGCCGCGACATCGCTCCGGCCGCCGAGGCCGAGCGGCTCGTGCGGCTGCGCGACGAGCACGGCTTCGGCGCGTTCAAGTTCCGGGTCGGCAGTGAGTGCGGCCAAGACCGCGACGAGTGGCCTGGCCGCACCGAGGAGATCGTCCCCGCCGTGCGCCGCGCCCTGGGAGACGGCGCCCGCCTGCTCGTCGATGCGAACAGCTGCTACACGCCGGCCCGCGCGATCGTTGTCGGCCGGTTCCTCGAACAGTGGGGCGTCGAGCACTTCGAGGAGCCGTGCCCGTACTGGCAGCTCGAGTGGACAGCCGAGGTGGCGGCCGCGCTCGACCTGGACGTTGCCGGCGGCGAGCAGGACTGTTTCCTGTGGCAGTGGCGGCGCATGCTGGCGCTGCGAGCGGTCGACATCGTCCAGCCGGACGTCTGCTACGTCGGCGGCTTCACCCGGGCCCTCGCCGTCGCCGGCATGGCCGCGGAGGCGGGCCTTCGGTGCGTCCCCCACTCCGCCAACCTGTCGCTCGTAACGACCTTCGCCCAGCACCTGCTGTGCGCGATCCCGAACGCCGGGCCCTACCTCGAGCTTTCGATCGAAGGCCCCGACTACTACCCGTGGCAGTACGACCTGTACGACCCGCCGCCCGCAATCCGCAGCGGGCGGCTGGCGGCCCCCAGCGGGCCGGGCTGGGGCATCGAGCTGAATCCACGCTGGCTGGCCGGGGCGGCCCGCCGCGAGACGCGCCCCGGGTAACCGGCCGCTACGGCCGCAGCATGCGGCCGCCGTCGACGACCACGTTCGTGCCGGTCACGAAGCCGGACTCGACGCAGAAGCGCACCGCCCGGCACACGTCGGCCGGGTCGCCGACCGTGCCGAGCACCGTCTCCTCGGTGGCCCCGCGCTCGCCGCCGGGCAGAAGCACTGGCCCGGGGGCGACCCCGCAGACGCGCACGCCGTCTCGCCCCCACGCGAGCGCAAAGCTCTTGACGAGGTGGATCTGCGCGGCCTTCGCGGCGCCATGCGGCCCGAACAGCGGCCACGGCTGCAGACCGGCCACGTCGGTGATCGCGACGATCACGCCGCCGCTCGCGGCGGCCATATGCCGGTGGGCGGCCTGCGCCGCGAACATGAACCCCTTGGCGGTCGAGTCGAGCGCGGCGTCCCATAGCTCCTCGGACACGTCGGCCGCGGCCACGGGCTCGAAGCCGCCCGACGGGCAGTACACGACCACGTCGAGCCCGCCCAACTCGGCGACGGCCGAGTCGATCAGCGCCGCCATCTGCGCCGGGATACCTGCCTCGGCCGCGAACGCGGCGCTGCGCACCCCGAGCGCCGAGATCTCGGCCCGGGTCGCCTCGGCCGCATGGGCGCTCGATCGGTAGCTGATCGCGACGTCGGCCCCGCCCGCCGCCAGGTCGAGCGCAATCGCCTTGCCCAGACGGTGTGCGCCGCCCACGACGAGGCTGCGGCTGCCGTCGACGGCGGGCATGGGGGGATATGCTAGCTACGGGGTATGCAGAGAGCGAAAACCACTCCGGAAGGGAGAACCGCATGGCCTATGAGGTTCCCGATCTGCCGTACGCATACGACGCGCTCGAGCCGCATATCGACGAGCAGACGATGCGCATCCACCACGACAAGCACCACCAGGCGTACGTCGACAAGGCGAACGCTGCCCTCGAGGGCACCGAGTGGGCGGACCGGCCCGTCGAGGACGTGCTGGCCAACCTGTCGTCGCTGCCCGCCGACAAGCAGGGCCCAGTGCGCAACAACGCGGGCGGCCACGCCAACCACTCGCTGTTCTGGACCGTGCTCGGCCCGAACGGCGGCGGCACGCCGAGCGGCGATCTGGCCGGCGCCATCGACGCCGCGTTCGGCGGCTTCGACGCGCTCAAGCAGCAGATGACCGACGCCGGCGTCAACCGCTTCGGCTCGGGCTGGTCGTGGCTGGTCGTCTCGGACGGCGCGCTCAAGGTGACGAGCACCGCCAACCAGGACTCGCCGATCTCGGACGGGCAGACGCCCATCCTCGGCATCGACGTCTGGGAGCACGCCTACTACCTGAAGTACCAGAACCGGCGGCCGGACTACCTGGCCGCGATCTGGAACGCGGTCGACTGGTCGGCCGTCGCCGAGCGCTACACCGCGGCACGCTCGGCCCACGCAACCGCGTAGGGCGCAGACGAGACGGCGGGTGGGCCGGCACCGGCCCACCCGCGTTCGTCATACTTGAGCCGCGTGGCGACAGTCGTCTTCTTCCCCGAGGGGGCGTTCGGCCCCACCAACAACTGCGTCGGCATCGGCGATGTCCTGCGCGCGCGCGGCCACCGGGTGGTGTTCATCGTCGAGGAGTCGTTCGCCGGCACCCTGGAGGCGCGCGGATTCGAGGAGCGGCTGATGCGGCTCGGCCCCAAGCCCGAGGTCGAGGAGGCGCCGGGGCAGTTCTGGAAGGACTTCATCCGTGACACGGCGCCCGTCTTCCGCACGCCCACGATCGAGCAGCTGGCCGGGTTCATCCAGCCCACCTGGCAGGCTCTCCTGGACGGCTCGCGCTACGTCAACCCGCGCCTCGAGGAGATCATCGCCGAGCTTGCGCCCGACGTGATCTGCGAGGACAACGTGTGCGCCTTCCCGGCGCTCCCGGCCAGCGGCCGCCCCTGGGTGCGGATCGTCTCGTGCAACCCACTCGAGGTGCCCGACCCCGGCATCCCGCCGGTCTTCTCCGGCTATGCGGCGGCGGATGACTCGGGCTGGGCCGAGTTCCGGGCCGAGTACGAGCGCACCCACCGCGAGATGTGGGCCGACTTCGACGCGTTCAGCCAGGCGGCGGGCGCCCCACCCCTGCCCGACCTCGAGTTCATGTACGCGTCGCCCCATCTGAACCTGTACGTCTATCCGGCCGAGACGGACTATCCGCGGTCGCAGCCGCTCGGCCCGACGTGGCACCGGCTCGAGTCATGCGTGCGCGGCTCCGAGGCGCCATTTCAGATTCCGGAGGGGCTGCGGGCCGGCGACGGCGGCCTGGTCTACCTGTCGCTGGGGTCGCTGGGATCGGCGGACGTCGACCTGATGCGACGGCTCGTCGACGTGCTCGGCCGAACGCCGCACCGCTTCATCGTCTCGAAGGGGCCGCAGCACGACCAGTACGACCTTGCCCCCAACATGTGGGGCGAGGAGTTCGTGCCCCAGCCGTCGGTGCTGCCGCTGGTCGACCTGGTCATCACCCACGGCGGCAACAACACCACCACGGAGTGCTTCCACTTCGGCAAGCCGATGATCGCCCTGCCGCTCTTCTGGGATCAGTACGACAATGCCCAGCGGGTGCACGAGACCGGGTTCGGCGTGCGCCTGCAGACGTACGCGTTCGCCGACGCCGATCTCGGCGCGGCGATCGACGGTCTGCTGGCCGACGCCGACCTGCGCAGGCGGATGGCTGCCGTCGCGGCCCGCCTTCAGGCGACTCCCGGCACGGTGCGCGCGGCGGATCTCATCGAGCGTGTCGCTGCCGACGCCTGAGCGACTCGCGGCCGCGCGCTGGTTCGGCGGCAAGGCGGGCGCGATCGGGACGGTGGAGGTCGAGGATCGGCTCGAGCTGCCCGGCGGCGCGGCGCTCTCGATCCTGCTCGTGGACGACACCGACCGCTACGTCTGGAGCGAGGGCGCGGTCGCCTCCGCGCTCCTCCAACCGGGGTCAGACCCCGAACGGGGGCGGTGGCAGTTCCGTGGCCATCGTGTGACACCAGCCCCGGTGAGCGAGCGCCCGATCGGCCGCGACCAGTCGAACACCTCCTACGTCGCCGGCGAGCGGCTGGTCGTGAAGCTCTACCGCCGCATCTGGCCGGGCCTGCACCCCGAGGTCGAGCTCGGCCGCCACCTCACCGAGGCCGCCGGGCTCGACTGCGTCCCGGCTTTCGCCGGCTCGCTGCACTGGGATGACCATGCCGTGGCGCTCGTGCAGGAGTACGTGCCCGGCGCCGACGGGTGGGCGTGGTGCGCCCGCGCGGCCCGGGCGGGCGCTGTGGCCGACATCGCCCGTCTGGGCGCCGAGAGCGCCCGCCTGCATGCGGCGCTCGCCGGCTACGGCACGGCTCCGGCGACCGCCGTCGATCTGCGCGGGT
>DASXOR010000095.1:0-19394 GCA_036494095.1 Gaiellales bacterium
ACGTCGCTCTCGGAATTCGCCATCCGCGACTCACGCTCGCGCAGGTCGGCGGCCAGCCGGTTGACCTCGACCGCGGCCCGCTCCTCGGCCTCGGCGATCGCCCGCTCCGCCTGGGCCTGCAGCCGCTCGGCGTCGCCCTGCAGGCGTTCGGCGGCAATCCGGGCCGCCGAGACCTCGCGCTCGTCCGCCTCGACCGCATGCGCGCGCCGCTCGACGTCCGCGATCCGCTCGTCGATGCCCTCGAGCCGGTGCTCCATCTCGGCCAGCTCCTCGCGTCGCCGGTCGGTGTGCGTGCGCTCCGTCACGAGCCGCTCGCGCTCGGCGGCGGCCACCTGTGCGGCCTCCTCGGCGCGGGCGCGCTGGTCGTCGAGATCGGTCAGCTCGGCCTCGCGCTGCCCGAGCTCGGAAGCCTGCGTCGCGAGCTTCTCCTCGCGTGCGGCCAGATCCTGCTTCGCGGCCTCGACGGCGGCGGCAGCCTGCTCGACCTCGACCAGCTTGGCGTCGACCTGCGCGAGCGCCTGCTCGCGCTCGTGAAGCGCGGCGATCCGCTCCTCGGTCTCGGCGGCCCGGCGATCGGCCTCGGCGTGCACGGCCGAGACGCGTGTCTGCGCCTCCTCGAGCATGCTCGAGCGCTCCTCGACGGCGGCCTCGGCCTCACCGAGCGCCGCCTGGCGGGTCGCAAGCTCGTCCAGCGAGCGGGACAGGTCGGCTTCCTTGACGCCGATGTCGGCCAGCTTCTGGGAGGCCTCGGCGGCGAGCGCCGTCGCGGCGGCCTCGCGCTCGCCGGCCGCGGCCAGTGCCTGCTCCAGGCGCTGCTCCGTCGCCTCGAGCTCCTCCGAGCGCTGCATCATGTCCACCCGCACCGCGTCGACCGACAGCTCCTTCTGCGTCAGCACCTTCTCGACCTTCTTGGCGCGGTGCTCACGATCGTCCAGCTCGGCTTCGCGTTCGTTCAGGCGCGCTTCCTGCTCGGCCAGCTCGGCCGACCCGAGCGCCCCGCGCTCGCGCAGCTGCTCGACGAGGCCGTCGCGCTCCCGCTCGACCTGCTGGCGCTGGCGCTGCTCGTGCTCGACCTGCTGCTGCATGGTCGTCATGTCTTCCTGCATCTCGGCCATGCGCGCGGTGACGGCGGCGTCGATGTCCACCTCGGCCGGGGCCGAGTCCCAGTCGGCCGGCTCGGACTCGCGCTCGGCGATCGCCCGCTCGCGGGCCTCGAGCTCCGCTGCCCGGCGGTTGAGGTCGGCCTCGAGCTCCTCGAGGTGCGCGCGGTCGGCTTCGCTCTCGCCGCTTGCGTGTGACGATGCGATGCCCTCGTTCACGGCCAGGGCCGCCTCGCGCTTGGAGAGCTCGCGCTCACGCCGGGCGAGCCGGGCCTCACGCTCTGCGAACACCACCTTCGCCTGTTCCTGGAGCGCCGACTGCTCGCGCTGGAGCCGCTCTTCGGCCTGACGCAGCGACGTCAGACGATCCTCCATCGCGCGGCGAAGCCCGCTGGGGGTGTCTTCGCTTCCGGGCGTCCGGCCGTCACTCATGTGCGTGTACCTCTCCTTGTGGGAGTGAGAGAGCCGTCGGCGGGAGCATGCCTCCGGCAGGGCGTTCGGCGGGCCGCCGTCGTATCCAAGACGTGTATCGGCGGTCGCGCCCCGTGCCTTGAGTGTCCGTGCGGGGTGGACGGCGTCAAGATGCGGACGGCGGAAGCCGGCGGGCCTCGCGCGCGGGTGAAACGCGCAGCGCCCCTGCACGACGGTGGCGAACGACCGTCCTACAGGGGCGCGGCGAGAACCTGTCGGCTTGACTTGACTCCCTGTGACTCGTGCTAACCAAACCGGGCCAAAGTGTCGATAAGCCGTTCAGCACCCGTGTGATTTACCAACCCTTGATCGGCATTTCCGTCTCCCCTTCGTGTGATCCAGTACCCCTAACGAGGGAGAGCATAGCCCCTCTGTCACGGGATGTCAAATAACTCGTATGAGTGAGACAACCCCCCAGTCTGAACGCAGCGGACCGATCCGCGCATACGCCGCCTTGCTGGCCCTGACGTCGCTTGCAATCACGTTTGCGGCCGCGTATCTGGGCGGAGTGGGGCGGTGGGACGCGGTGGCGCTCCTGGCCGTCTTCGGGTTCGCGGCCGAGTCGCGTCCGATCCGGATCTCGACCAGGGTGGAGCTCTCGGGGTCGCTGATCCCGCTGGTGATGGCGGCGGTCCTGTTCGGGCCGGCCGCAGCCGCCCTCGTGGGGGTGGCGGCGATGCTGTCCGACCGGCGCGGACCGCTCGAGCGGTTCGTCATCTTCACGTGCGGGCGCGCGCTCGCGGGCGCCTCCGCGGGAGCGGCGGCGGCGGTCGTACCCGCGACCATCGCCGGCGCCGGCCTCGGCCACCTGCTGGCGGAGGCAATCGCCGCCGCCGCGGCGGCGGCGGCGGTCGAGTTCTCGGTCACCGGCCTGACGCTATGGCTGCGGCACCGCACGGCTCCGCTCGCGCTCTGGCGGCTGGCGCGGATGCACGCGCTCGTGTCGGTCGTGCTGTGCGCGCCGGTTGCGGCGCTCTTCGCCTACGCCTACGGCGCGTCGGGGATCTGGGTGCTCAGCTTCTTCGTCATTCCCGTCGCGGCAAGCCACTTCGCCTTCGGGATGCATGCGCCCAAGGAGCAGCTGATCGCCGCGCTCGAGCAGACGAACGCCGAGCTCGAGGTCGCAAACAGCCATCTGCGCCGCATCAACATGAGCTTCGCCGAGGCGCTGGTGAAGGCCATCGACGGCCGCGACGCCTACACCGCCGGCCACTCGAAGGCGGTCGCCGAGTACTCACGGGACATCGCAAGCGAGCTCGGGCTGCCGCGCGAGGAGGTGCAGCGCATCCATCTGTGCGGCCTCGTCCACGACATCGGCAAGATCGGTGTGCGGGCGGAGGTGCTCGAGAAGCAGGCGGCGCTCGACGACGGCGAGTGGGACGAGATGCGCCGCCACTCTGCGATCGGCGAGGCGATCCTGCTCGAGGTGCCCGGCTACGCCGACATGGCGGAGGTCGTTCGCAGCCACCACGAGCGCTGGGACGGCGCCGGCTACCCGGACAACCTGGTCGGCGAGCAGATCCCGCGACTGGCCCGCCTGATCGCCGTGGCCGACTCCTACAACGCGATGACCTCCGACCGGCCGTACCGGCGCGCCATGACGCCCGAGCGTGCGATCGAGCAGCTCATGCTGGGCAAGGGCAGCCAGTACGAGGCCGCGCCGGTCGACGCGTTCCTGCGTGTGCTCGCCCGCGCGCCTGACTGGTACCGGCGCGGCTACTTCGCGATGGACGACGAGGAGCCGGCCCGGATCGACACCGCGTCGTTCCCGACCGTCCTGGCGCCCCGGGCAGCCGCATAGCCTTTGCGTGATGCTCAAGACATCGGCGCGGAAGCCCGATAGGTCACAGATGCGGGAGCTTCGCCTGATCGAGATCCTCTCCGAGGCCGCGGCCGCCCTGACGGCGCCGCAGGCCGATCCGGAGGCCGTCGAGCGCGTGCTCGCAGATGCCGTGGCGCGCGCATCCGTGCCGTGCACGCTGCATCCGTCGTCGACCGGGGTCGAGATCGACTGCAACCGCAGCCCCGGCCGGCTCGAGCTCGCGTTCGTGTCGGTGCTCTCGGACTGCGCCAAGCTGGCTCTGGCCGCGAGCGGCGCGTCTTCGGGCCGTACGCTCGACGCACACGCGTTCGCCCTCGAGCTCGAGCGGGCCGCGTCGATTGCCCGCTGGCGCGGCCAGCCGCTCGCCGTCGCCGTCTTCGAGGTCGCGGGCCTCGAGATGGGCCCCGGCATGATCGACCAGGCCGACACCGTCGCCGACGTCGGGGAGCTCGCGCTCTCCGCCGTGCGCCAGGACGACCGCGTCGGTCATCTGGGTGCCGCGCAGTTTGCGCTCGTCTTCCCACGGGCGGGCACGTTCGAGGCCCGCTCGGCCTTCAAGCGCGTCCGCTCGGCGCTCGCGGCGAGTGAGCGGATGTCGCGCGACCTCGCCATCGGCCCGGTCGGATTCGCCGAGCTCGGCGACGACGGCTCAGGTGCCGCGGTGCTTGCCGCGGCTCGTGAGCGCCAGACGCAGGCGCGCGTCCGCCGCGCCTATCTCGCGCCGGTCGACCCGACGCATCCGCTCGCCGGCTGACGCACCGTCCGGCGTGGGGCCGTGGGCATGCCGGTCCGCAAATTCTTCAACTTGACATAACCGACATTATCGTGCGTGGACGGAAGAGGAGTGATTCCGGCCTCAGCTGGGCGCGACGCCGTCGGCGCCTGCCGGGCGCGCCCGCCACGGCAGGCGGCGCAGCGTCAGCCAGATGGCGATGCCGCCCGCCACGGCGTTTGCGAGCGTGATCATGAACTGCATGCCGACGCTGAACGCGAGCACACGGCTGGTCGCGGCCGCGTTGCGGAACATGTAGCCGAGCAGCGCCTGCTGCGTCCCCAGGCCTCCGGGCGTCAGCGGCAGGAGCGTCGCGGCGCTCTGGGCCGACAGGGCAAGCGCCGCATCGACGATCCCCGCCGGCACGCGGAAGGCGATCAGAAACCAGTACATGGCCGCGATCCGGCAGCACCACCCGCCGAGCTGCAGCGGCACGACCGTGCGGAAATAGCGCCGAGGCGTCGTCAGGATGGCGAGCCCGAGCCGCACCCGCGACCAGAACGCCACCACGTGGCGCTCGACGTAGGTGAAGAAGATGCCCAGAAGGATCAGCGCGACGGCCATGACGAGCATGAACCAGCGCGCATGGGCGGCGAAGAAGCTCCACTCGAACGCCGCCAGGTGACCGAGTGCCGGCAGGTGCGGGATCCGCCCGGTGAGGTAGGCCGTGATCAGCAGAACCGGGCCGATGAACACGTCGAGGAGCGTCTCGGCCAGCAGGCTCGACGTGATCGTCGTGTAGGCCGCATTCGGCATCGCCCGGTGCGCCAGGAACACCTTCATCACGTCGCCGCCGCGGGCCGGCACGATGCTGTTCACGCCGACGCCCGCCAGGTAGGCGGCGACGATGCTGCGCCAGCGCACCCGTCCCTCCGGGTAGCCCGCCTGCAGGATGACCCGCCAGGCGCTCGCGCGCAGGATCAGGTTCGCGAGCGTGAAGGCCACCGCAATCGCGAGCGGCTCGACGCGCACGTCGGTGATCTGATTCCCGAACGCGGAGGTTGCGTGCCAGAACGAGCGCAGTGAGTTCACGAGCTGAAGTCTGCCAGCCGCCCACGGTCGCGGGCCCGGCTCGGGCCCGCCGGCTCGGGAATCAGTCCTGGCCGCGCAGGAAGTCGCGCAGACCCGGGTTCTTCGACTCGAGCTCGCGCAGCGCGCGCGTCTCGATCTGGCGGACGCGCTCGCGGGTGACGCCGATCTCGGCGCCGACCTGCTCGAGCGTTGCGGGCTCGCGGTCGTTCAGGCCGAAGCGGGCCTCGAGCACGTGGCGCGTGCGCTCGTTCAGCTCCTCGAGGGCCGCCTGGAGCTCGAGCTCGCGCTGACGGCGAACGAGCAGCGCCTCGGGCTGGCGGATGTTCAGATCCTCGACCATCTCCGAGAAGTTCGACTCGCCGTCGCCGACGGGCCCCTCGAGCGAGACGGGATCCTCGATCATGCGCTGGAGCTCGATGACGCGCTCCTCCGACAGCTTCAGCTCGGCGGCCAGCTCGGACGTGAGCGGCTCGCGGCCCAGCCGCTGGGTGAGCAGGCGGTTCGCCCGGTGCAGCTTCTTGATGACGTCCAGGACGTGCAGCGGGAGCCGGATCGTGCGGGCCTGGTCGGCGATCGCGCGCGACATCGACTGGCGGATCCACCAGGTGGCGTAGGTGGAGAGCTTGTAGCCGCGGCTCGCGTCGAACTTCTCGACCGCGCGCATGAGGCCCATGTTGCCCTCCTGGATCAGGTCGAGCAGCGGCACCCCCGACGAGGAGTACGCGCGGGCCATGCTGATCACGAGCCGCAGGTTGGCCTCGACGAGGCGGCGTTTGGCGACCATGTCGCCGCGGTCCTTGCGGCGGGCGAGCTCGAGCTCCTCCGCCCTGGTCAGGAGCGCGCCGTCGCCGATCTGGCGCACGTAGGTGTGCAGCAGATCGACCGCCGGGGCGGGCGCGTCGGTCAGGTCGAGCTCCTCGACCACCTCGGTCGAGTCGAACTCCGGCTGCGCCGCGTCCGGTGCGGGCGCGTGGGATTCGTCGTTGGGCGATGCGGGAGTCACGGGCAGCGGGCTTTCGGTGGGGGCTCGAGGGCACGAGGGCGGCGCCCTCTGCCCAAGTCAATCGGCGTGCGCGCCCCATCTCTTGAGGGGCAGGATGCGCCGATCGAGCATCCGCCCGCAAATTCCTCAATCCCGCTTTCGTGCCCGCGGGGACGCTTCGGCGCGTTTGCAAGAGGTCAGGTGTGCATTAGCGCCGCCGGGGGATAACGCGGCCCGTGCCGCCGCCGAAGACCAGGGCATGCAATCTGCCTTTGCTCACCTCCCCGAGGGCATCAGCCCCGCCGACGCCATGCGCATCGGCGCAGGCTGCTCCCACGCCCTCGTTCCCGATCAGCCCGCCGCGCGCGGGTACCGCTATGTCGATCTCGGCGGCGCCGAGCCGCCCTTCTACCTGCTCCGCATCTGCTCCGGCGACCACTGCGCCGCCGTGACCCTCAATGCTCCGCTCGAGTTCACCTCGGCCGGCGATGCCGAGCCCGGCGCCGCAGCGGTCGCCCAGGTGAAGGTGTCGGTCGGGCTGAACACGCTGCGCTGGGACCACCTGTTCGACGTCGACCTGTGTTCGGGCGTCTGGGCCGAGCTGCTCGCCCGGGTCCTGTCCGAGGTGGCCGCGCTCGACCTGCTCGAGCAGTCGGCCTGCCCGGTCTGCGGCCCGATCAGCTGACGCGGCCCTCGGGCGAGATCGACACCCCGCGCTGCTCCAGGCGCTTGCGGATCAGGTACTGGAACGTCGACCACGCCCCCCGGCGGGCGTCGAACATGCGGTACACCTGCCACTCGGTCAGCATCGACGGGTCGGTGCGGCGGGCCTGGGCCCAGTCGGCGAACTTCGGCAGCCGGCCGCTGCGCAGCGACAGCGCGGCGCCCTGCTCGACCGCCCGCTCCAGCCGCTCCTCGCCCACCGGCACGTCGAAGCCGGCCTGCTTGAGGGCGTTGTTGAGTGAGCCGAAGGTGTGCCAGTAGAGCGACTTCGACGGCATCGCGCCCTTGCGGGCCTCGATGTCCTTCGCGGTCGGCACCCGGCCCAGCTCATCGCCGAGGTCCCGCAGCAGCCGCAGAAGCTCGTCCTGGGTGGCGAAGCGGCGCGGCACGAGGCCGGCGAGCCGCTTGGCCCGGTTCCACGACTTGAAGTGCTCGATGACCGTCTGTGGGTGCACGGTCGTGCCGGGGTCGGCCTCGAACTCGCGCATCGTCGGTGACCGTCCCAGGCGGTGGGCGCATGCGCGCAGCTCGTCGAGGATGTGCTCGTCGGAGTAGCGCTTGCGCATGCCGGCCTGGAATTGCTCGAGCTGGCCGCGGTCAATGCCCTCGATCGCGCGGTACACAGTCTTGCGTCTCATGCTCCGGACTCCCCCACGCTCGGTTTCGCCCCGGGCAGGTTATAGCAAAACCCCCGATCTGTGCAAGTGAATCAGCGGTGCCTTGAGGCGGCGTCAACGAACGGCTGGGTAGAGTTCGACCGGTGACGGGCTTCCCCCTGAAGGTCGCCGCCGCCCGGACGGCGGCCGGGCTGTCGCGGCGCACCCGCGCCGGCGGCGGTACGACGCTGCCGGGGAAGCTGCTCCTGCGGATGGCGCCGGACGCCATCGAGCGCATGTCCCGGCGGCTCGCCGAGGGGTCGCTTGTGATCTCGGCCACGAACGGCAAGACGACCACGGCCAAGATGCTCGCGTCGATGCTCGCCCCGGAGCGGCGGCTGTGCCGCAACACCGCAGGCGCCAACCTGGCCTCGGGGGTGGCGTCGGCGCTGCTCACCGGCGAGGGCGCCGACCTGGGCGTGTTCGAGGTCGACGAGGCGGCGCTCCCCGGCGTGGCCCGGCGGCTGCGGCCCGGGGTCACGGTGCTCGGCAACCTTTTCCGCGATCAGCTCGACCGCTACGGCGAGCTCGAGGCGATCGCCGCCCGCTGGCAGGAGATGACCGCCGCGATGCCGGCCGCCGCGCACCTCGTCCGAAACGGCGACGATCCGCTCCTGGCGTCGCTCGGCCACGCCGGCCCCGTCCTCACGTTCGGCATCGACGACGCGGGCTCGGCGCTCGCCGAGATGCAGCATGCGAGCGACTCGAAGTGGTGCCCGGCCTGCGGCACGAGGCTCCGCTACGAGCACATCTACCTCGGCCACCTGGGCGAGTGGAGCTGCCCGGGCTGCGGCCGGGGGCGGCCGCAGCTCGACGTCTGGGCCGACACGATCGAGGCGCAGGGCCTTGACGGCACCCGGTTCGTGCTGCGCACCCCGCTCGGCGACGCGGCCGTCGAGCTGCCGATGCCGGGGCTCTACAACGTCTACAACGCGCTCGCGGCGGCGGCGGCCGCGTGTGCCCTCGGCGGCGTCGACGTCGCGCGCATCGCCACCGGCCTCGAGGGGTTCGACGCCGCCTTCGGCCGCTTCGAGCGGCTCCGGGTGGGCGATCGCGACGCCGTCCTCCTGCTGGCCAAGAACCCGGCGGGCGCGAACGAGCTGATCCGCACGCTGGCCGCGGACGGGCGGCCCAAGCAGCTGCTCCTGGCCCTGAACGACCGCATCGCCGATGGCCGCGACGTCTCCTGGATCTGGGACGTCGACTTCGAGCTCCTGGCCGGCCAGGTGCAGGAGGTCGTGACCGCGGGCACGCGCGCCGCCGAGATGGCGATGCGGCTCAAGTACGGCGGCGTCGAGCCCGGCCGGCTGGTCGTCGGCGACGGTATCGCCGAGGCGCTCGACCGGGCGCTTGCGGGCGGCGAGGGGCCGGTGTACCTGCTCGGCACCTATACGGCCATGCTGGAACTGCGCGCGGTGCTGACCCGGCGCGGGGTCGTTCGCCCGTACTGGGAGGCGGCGTGACCGGCCTGCGCGTCTGCCACCTCTACCCCGAGCACCTGAACATCTATGCCGACCGCGGCAACATCGCCGTCCTGCGCGCGCGCTGCGAGTGGCGCAGGATCGGGTTCGAGGCAGTCGGCTGCGGGCCGGGCGACCCGCTCCCCGACGCCGACCTCTACTACGTCGGCGGCGGCCAGGACCGCGACCAGCTGCTCGTCGCCGATGACCTCGTCGGGCGGGGGGCCGGCCTGCGCTCTGCGATCGACGGCGGCGCGTGGCTGCTGGCGGTGTGCGGCGGCTACCAGATGCTCGGCCACTACTACCGCGGCCACCACGGCGACGAGATTCGCGGCACGGGGCTCGTCGATCTCGTCACAGAGGCCGGGGATACGCGGATGATCGGCAACATCGCGATCGACTGCGAGCCGCGTCCGGGCGAGCCGATGACCGTGGTCGGGTTCGAGAACCACGCCGGCCGTACACGGCTCGGCGAGGGCGTGCGCCCGCTCGGGCGAGTGTTGCAGGGGCACGGCAACAACGGCCGCGACGGCGGCGAGGGCGTCCTCTCCGGCCGCATCGTCGGCACCTACATCCATGGTCCGCTGCTGCCGAAGAACCCCGCCCTGGCCGACGTGCTGATCGCGGAGGCGCTGCGGCGCCGAAGCGGCGAGGTCGAGCTGGAACCGCTGGACGACCGGCTCGAGCACTCCGCGCACGCCGTCGCCGTTGGGATCGCCGCAGGCTAACGCTGCCCGGCCGGCCCGCGCCTGCGCAACTCGTTCACGCCGAAGTGGCTCGGGCGGTGGGCGCCGTCGAGCGTGAACCCGGCTCGCTCGTAGAAGCGGGCGGCGCCGGCGTTCGCGGCGAAGTGCCAGACGACGACCGGGCGGCGGGGCGCCTCGAGGTCGGCGACCGCCCGTCCGAACAGCCTGCGGCCGAGGCCCGTCCCGATCCGGTCGGGGTCGACGTAGAGGCCGTGCACCTCGGCGGCGCCCGCCGGGAGGTCGTCGTCCGGACACGGCCCCGTGCGGGCGAAGCCCCACACGGCCTCGCCCGCGCCGATCACCCACACGCGGTCGGCCGGCGGCAGCTCGGTCAGGTAGGCGTGCCACTCGCCGGCCTGCTCGACCGGATCGAGGCTGCGCAGCACGTCCGGCGCCAGCAGGCCGGCATACGCCGCCCGCCAGGCCCGCGTCGCCAGCGCGCCGATCGCGGCCGCATCCCCCGGCCGGGCCGCGCGCACCGGAGTCATCGCACCCAGAGCTCTCCGAGGTGGACGAACGGGTCGCCCGGCCGCCACCGCTCCAGGAACCGGTGGATGGGCGGGCGCAGGTCGATCGCCGCCAGCTCGCCGGCGTGCATCATGCGGTGGCCGTGGATGGCGCCGTCCGCCGAGGCGACCCCCTCGAGGCTGCGGCCCGAGACGTCGGCGTAGAAGATCACGTGCACGACGTGCTTTCGCGGCCGCAGGCCGGCCGGGGCGATCGACTCCGCGATCGCGATCGGCCCCTCGAGCGCGAGGCCCTCGAGGCCGCACTCCTCGGAGAGCTCGCGGGCAAGTGCGACGTGGAGCGACTCCCCCTCCTCCACTCCGCCGCCGGGCAGGAGCCAGTACGAGCGGCCGCTCTTCTCCTGCCGGAGCAGGAGCACGGCGTCGCCGTGACGCAGCAGCGCACCCACCCGGATGCGGGGAGCGCTCACCCCCCGGATCTCACCGTCGATGACCCGAACCCGCGCTCGGCGCGCTCCGACGGCGGCAGATCGGACGCCTCGATCACCTCCACCGCGGGCAGCGCCAGCACCACGAGCTGGGCGATGCGGTCGCCCGGGCGGATGTGGAACGGCGTCGCCGCGTCCGTGTTCAAGAGCACCACCTTGAGCTCGCCGCGATAGCCCGAGTCGATCAGGCCGGGCGAGTTCACGACCGTGATGCCGTGCCGGGCCGCCAGGCCGGAGCGCGGCTGGACGAAGCCTCCGTGGCCGGCGGGGATCGCGACGGCGAGCCCGGTCGCGACGGTGCGGCGCTCGCCCGGCCCGAGCACGACGTCCTCGACGCTCGCGAGGTCGAGGCCGGCGTCGCCCGGATATGCGCCCGCCGGCATCTGCGCGTCGGGGTGAAGGCGGCGGACGAGCAGGTCGGTCATACGCGGTAGGCGGCGAACCGGCCCACCAGGTCACGGGGCAGGCGCGCCGTCACGAGCACGCCCTCGGCGGCGTCCTCGCGGCCGGTGATGGGCGCGCCGGTGGCGTACAGCGCCGACAGCTCGCTGCCCTGGGCGTGCGGCAGGAGCAGGCGCACGTCGACGTAGCGGCCGCTGAAGAAGTCGGCCACGCGGTGCTTCAGCTCGTCCAGGTTCTCGCCGGTCAGGGCCGAGATCAGGACGGCGTCCGGGTAGCGGTTCTGGAGGCGGCGGCGGCCGAGCGCGTCCACCGCGTCGACCTTGTTCACGACGAGCATCTGCGGGATCGCGTCGGCGCCGATGTCGGCCAGCACCGCCCGCACCTCCTCGAGCTGGCGGGTGAGGCCCTCCTCGCCGGAAGACGCATCGACGACGAGCAGCACCAGGTCGCCCGCGAGCGTCTCCTCGAGCGTGGCCGCGAAGGCCGAGACGAGCATGTGCGGCAGCTTGCCGATGAAGCCGACCGTGTCGGTCACAAGGTATGCGCGGCCGTCCTCGCGGAAGGCGCGCGTCGTCGGGTCGAGCGTCTCGAACAGGCGGTCATCGACGCTCACCTCGGCGCCCGTGAGGGCGTTCAGGAGCGTCGACTTGCCCACGTTGGTGTAGCCGGCCAGCGCCACCGCCGGCATCGCCGAGCGGCTGCGCTTCTGCCGCATCACCCCGCGCCTGGAGGCCACCTCGCGCAGCCGCGTGCGCAGGAGGGCCAGCCGGCGCCGGGCCATCCGCCGGTCGGACTCGAGCTGCGTCTCGCCCGGGCCGCGCGTGCCGACGCCGCCGCCCAGCCGTTCGAGGTGCTTCCACATCCCCCGCATCCGCGCCAGCGAGTACTCGAGCTGGGCGAGCTCGACCTGCAGCTTGCCCTCGGCCGTGTGCGCGTGCTGGGCGAAGATGTCCAGGATGACCGCGGTGCGGTCGACCACCCGCATCTGCAGCGCGTCCTCGAGGGTGCGCTGCTGGCGCGGCGTCAGCTCGTCGTCGGACACCACGACCTCGGCATCGAGCTCCGCAGCCAGCTCACGCAGCTCGTCCAGCTTGCCCGGGCCGAGGTAGGTGCGCGGATCGGGCCTGCGGCGGTGCTGAACGAGCGTCCCGACCGTGCGCACGCGGGCGGTGCGAAGCAGCTCGCGCATCTCTGAGAGCTCGTCAGCGCCGTCGGTTCCAGGGAGCAGCGATGCCACCACGACCCCGCGCTCCGGATCCTGGTTCGTGGTGATCTGGGTCACGAGGAGCAGTATACGGAGGCCGCCCCCGTGGCTTACGGCCGGCGCCAACCGGTGCCTAGACGGTGACGCGCAGGTGCTGCTCGATACGCGACATGGCCTCGCGCAGGTCGGCGTCGGGCAGGGTCAGCGACAGGCGCACGTAGCCCTCGCCGTTCGGCCCGTAGGACGATCCGGGCGACACGACCACCGCCGCCTGGTCGAGCACGAGCTCGGCGAACGACACCGAGGTGTGCCCCTCCGGCACCGGCACCCAGATGTACATCGTGCCCCTGGGTGCGGGCACGTCGATGCCGACCGCGGCGAGAGCCGCGACGACCAGGTCGCGCCGGCGGGCGTAGACCGCGCACATCTCGTGGACATGCTCCTGCGAGCCCGTGAGCGCCGTCACCGCGGCCATCTGCACCGCCTCGAACATGCCCGAGTCGATGTTCGTCTTCAGCTTCAGCAGGGCGGCGATCATCTCGGCGTTGCCGACGGCGGCGCCCACGCGCCAGCCGGTCATGTTGTACGCCTTCGACAGCGAGAACATCTCGACGCCGGCCTCGCGTGCCCGGCGGGCCTGCAGGTAGCTCGGGGCCGTGTAGCCGTCGAAGGTGATCTCGGAATAGGCGTTGTCGTGCACGACCGGCACGCCGCGCTCGAGGCCGAAGGCGGCCAGCCGCTCGAAGAACCCGATGTCGCAGACCGCGCCGGTGGGGTTGTTCGGGTAGTTGCAGAAGAGCAGGTTCGACCGGTCTGACACGGCCGCCGGGATCGATCCCAGGTCGGGCAGGAAGCCGTGCTCTGCCGTCAGCGGCATCAGCACCGGCTCCGCTCCCGCGAGCAGCGTCCCCGACGTGTACACCGGATAGCCTGGATCGGCGGCCAGGCAGACGTCGCCGGGGTCGAGCATCGAGAAGCACACGTGGGCGACGCCCTCCTTGCCGCCCAGGAGGGGCAGGACCTCGGTGTCCGGGTCGAGCTCGACGCCGAAGCGGCGCTCGTAGAACGTCGCCACCGCCTCGCGGTACTCGCGCCGGCCGCGGTTGGACGGATAGCGGTGGGTGTCGGGACGGGCCACCTGGCGCTGCGCCTCGGCGACCACGGCGGCGGGCGTCGGCAGGTCGGGATCGCCGATGCCGAGCGAGATCACCTCCACACCGGCCGCCCGCCGCTCCTCGATCTTGCGCTCGAGCTCGGCGAACAGGTAGGGCGGCAGCGCCTCGACACGCTTGGCGACGCGCACTGCTAGAGCGCCTCCAGCGCGGACGCGAACTCGGCCGCGAACTCGCCGCGGTGCACGCACTGGACGGGCCCCGTGAGGCGGACGGCCAGTTGCTCGTCGACTGCGACGATGAGCTCGCCGCCGTCGGTGTGCACGGTGACGGGGCTCTGGGCGTGGCCGGCGACCACGGCCGCGACGGCCGCCGCACTCGATCCCGAGCCGGACGAGAGCGTCTCGCCCGCGCCCCGCTCCCAGACTCGCATGCGGATGTCGTGCCCTCCGAGCGGCCGGTAGAACTCGACGTTGGTGCGGTTCGGGAACCAGGGGTGGCGCTCGATCGGCGGGCCCACGGCGGCCAGGTCAAGTCCATCGACGCCCTCGCTCTCGATCACGCAATGGGGGTTTCCGAGCGTGACGAACGTGTACAGCGGCGCCGGCGGCTCGCCGCCGTCGGGGCGGTGATCGGGGCCGTCCAGGGCGGCGGCGCCGGCGTCGATCGTGGCCGAGCCGCCGTCGACGATGCCGGCCACGGTGCCCTTGAGCGTCTCGAGCACCACGTCGCCTTGGCTGTCACGGCCGGCTACGTAGCCGGCGGCGATGCGGCTGCCGTTGCCCGAGAACTCGGCCTCGCCACCGTCCGGATTCAGGATCTGCACCCGGGCATGCCCTGGGCCCAGCGGGTCGAGCACGAGGATGCCGTCGCTGCCGGCGCCGAGATCGGGGTGGCAGATGCGCTGCACGCGCGGCGGGGTCAGCGTGACGGCCAGGTCGCCGCGCTCGATCACGACGTACGCGTTGCCGGCGGCCTGCCACTTCTCGAATCGCATCGCGCCAGGATACCGGCCGCGTGAATACCGGTGCCCGGCACCGGCGGGCTCGTGTTTGAACGCCCGGAAACCAGGGAAAGATCGTATTACGATGTAAAATCTCGGAAGGAGGAAACGATGAGCGCAATCCGGCACGAATCGTCCGTACGCGGCGACATCCGCGCGGACAACGGGGCATCCCGCTCGTGGGACGGGATCCCGGCCCGGATCTTCCTGCAGCCCGTCGCAGCGCCGAGCGTCCTGGGGCTCTTCGGGTTCGCGGGAGCGACCTTCATGGTGGCGACGAATCTGGCCGGGTGGTACGGCAGCACGACCACCTCGCCGCTGTTCCTGTTCCCGTTCGCGGCGGTGCTCGGCGGTGTCGCCCAGTTCACGGCAGGCATCTGGGCCTACCGCGCCCGCGACGTGCTCGCCACCGCCATGCACGGCACATGGGGATCGTTCTGGATCGCCTACGGCATCTTCTGGTGGCTGGTCTCGAATCACACCATCACGCCGCCGGCGGGCAGCACGTTCGTCCCGCTGGGCTACTGGTTCATCGTTCTCGCCGCCATCACTGCCAGCGGCGCGCTGGCATCGACCGCCGAGAGCGGCGCGCTTTTCGCCGTGCTCGGCACCCTGACCGCGGGGTCGACGCTGCTGGCGATCTCCTACCTGATCGGGTCGAGCACGGTGCTGACCTGGGGCGGCTGGGTGCTCGTCGTCTCCGCCGTCCTGGCCTGGTACACCGCCACCGCGATGATGCTCGCCGCGACCGGCGGCCGCACCATCCTGCCGCTCTTCAAGCGGACGCGGGCGGCGAACGTCCCCGGCGGCCACCCGATGGTGCCGGTCCAGTTCGCCGACGGCGAGCCGGGTGTGAAGATGGGCCAGTAGCGGGAAAGAGGGCCCACACATGCTTGACGTCGTTGGAGCGGTTCTCCTCATCGTCGCCGCGGTTGTCGGTGCGGCCCTGATCGTCTCCGCTGCCGTTCAAGCCCGTCGCGGTATCGGCGCAACGCGCCTCGCAGAGCGGCCGGACACCGACGTCCACGCCGTCGTGGCGCTGATCCGGCGCGGATGTGCGGCACCGCTCGCCGCACGCATCACAGAGCCGCTGCCGGGGCGCGCCCCGGCCATCACCACCACCACCATCGACAACACGAGGAGATAACGGACGTGGGGAGCTTCTTCGTCACCGACGCACGTAGAGAGGGCCGGCCGTTTCTGTTCGTGGTCGCGCTGATCGCCGCCCTCGGCGGATTCCTGTTCGGGTACGACACCGGCGTCATCTCGGGGGCGCTGCTCTACATCAAGGGCGATCTGGGCGCGTCCTCGTTCCAGCAGGAGGCGATCGTGGGAGCCCTCCTGATCGGCGCGGCGGTCGGCGCGGTCGGCGCGGGGTACCTCGCGGACGCGATCAGCAGGCGATGGACGAAGGTGATCTCGGGAACGATCTACACGCTCGCCGCCCTCGGCTGCGCGTTCTCACAGAGCTCGAACGAGCTGATCGCGGCGCGGTTCGTGCTCGGGCTCTCGGTCGGCACGGCGTCCTTCGTGTCGCCGATGTATCTGGCCGAGCTCGCGCCGAAGCGGATCCGGGGCGGTCTGGTGTCGTTCAACCAGCTGATGATCGTGTCGGGGATCCTGGCCGCCTACATCGTCAACTTCGCCCTCAAAGGCGTCGGCCCGGACAACTGGCGCTGGATGCTCGGCCTGGGAGCCGTCCCCGGCCTGATGCTCGCTGTCGGCATGGCGCTCATGCCTTACAGCCCGCGCTGGCTGGCCGAGCGCGGGCGTGACGACGAGGCCCGGGCGGTGCTCAAGCGGACACACCGCGAGGAGGACGTCGACGAGGAGCTCGAGTCGATCAAGGAGGTCGCGTCCGGGAGCGGCAGCCTGCGCGATCTGTTCGGCGCGTCCGTGCGGCCGATGCTGGTCGTCGGGCTCGGCCTGGCCATCTTCCAGCAGATCGTCGGCATCAACACGATCATCTACTACGCGCCGACGATCCTCTCGTTCACCGGGTCGAGCGCGTCAAGCGCGATCGGGCAGACCGTCGCCATCGGCGTCACCAACCTCGTCTTCACGATCGTCGCGATCCTCCTGCTCGACCGCCTCGGGCGGCGCGTGTTTCTGATCGCCGGCACGGTCGGGCTCACGGTCGCGCTGGTCGTCCTCGGCGCCTTCTTCGCCTCGGGCACCCTGCAAGCGAACGCCTCGGCGCTGGCGCTGATCGCGCTGGTCGTCTATATCGCGTCGTTCGCCGTCGGCCTCGGGCCGGTGTTCTGGCTGATGATCTCCGAGATCTTCCCGCTCGAGATCCGCGGCCCGGCGATGGCCGTCTGCACAATCGCGAACTGGCTCTTCAACTTCATCGTCTCGTTCACCTTCCTCTCGCTGGCCGCGGCGATCGGAAAAGCGGCCACCTTCTGGCTCTACGCGATCATCGGCGTCGTTGCGATCGCGTTCTTCGCGGCGCGGGTGCCGGAGACGAACGGGCGCAGCCTCGAGCAGATCCAGCAAGACCTGACCCGGCCACGCCGGCGCGGGCGGCGAGGCAGACTGCGCGAAGCCCGACCGTCTCAGTGAGTGCCGGCGAGCGCGCCGACCAGGATCACGCCGGCCAGCAGCGCGCACACGAGCGCGAACCCGATCACGATCGGCCAGGTCGTCGGCAGGCCGGCGACGAGCGCGAGACCGGCGAGCAGGGCGATCGCGATCAGCGGCAGGCGGCTGATCGCGTGCGGCCGCGCGCCCAGGTAGCGGGCGCCGGCGCGGTCGGCCAGGAGCAACGCCGAGCCGAGCGTCCCCAGCAGCAGCACCGCGACCACGAGCGGTCCGATCACCCACTCCGCCCACCCGGTGACGTCGCCTGCGGCGATGCCGGCGAGCAGTGCGGCCACGGCCGTCACCGGCGCGGCGGCGGCCAGGATCACGAGCGCGTCGCGCGCCTCGCGCCCGGCGTCGTGCTCGCGCCGGCCCGTCACAGCGCCTCCGCGATGACGGCGGCGATCACGGCGGCGTCGCGATCGCCCGCGACCGGCTCGAGGCCGGGCAGGCGCCGCATCCAGGTGCGCTGGCGCTTGGCGTAGCGGCGCGTGCGCACCACGATGCGTCTCTCGGCCTCGTCGGCGTCGATGCGCCCGGCCAGGAGGTCGGTCACGTCGTTCAGGCCGTGGATCCGCTCGGCGGTGATCGAGAACGTACGCTCGCGGCGGGCGGCCCGCACCTCGTCGACCACGCCCCGCTCGAGCATCGCCCGCGTGCGCCGGGCGATGCGCTCGGCGACCAGCGGCGCGGGTACGTCCAGGCCGATAACGATCGTCGGGTGGCGGCGATCCGACCCCCACAGACGGTCGCGCGCGGGCGCGAGGGTCGAGCCGGCCGCGTGCAGCTCGAGCGCGCGCACCACCCGCCGGCGGTCGTTCGGGTGCACCGCGGCGGCGGCGACGGGATCGGCGGCCACGAGCTGGGCGTGTGCCGCCTCGGCTCCGGTGCGGTCGTACAGATGCTCGAACCGGGCCCGCTCGGCGGCGCCCACACGTGGCGGGAGCGGCATGTCGGCGAGCGCGGCGCGCAGGTAGAGGCCGCTGCCGCCGCACACGACCGGGATGCGCCCCCGCGCCAGCACGGCGTCGATGGCCGTGTGGGCCAGCGCGGCGTACTCGGCCACGGACCCGGCGTGGCCGGTGTCCCACACCGCCACGAGGTGATGCGGCACCCGGGCGGCCGCGGCCGCGGACGGCTGGTTTGTCAGGATCGGCAGGCCGGCGTAGAGCTGCATGGCGTCGCACGAGACGATCTCGCCGCCGATCCGCTCCGCCAGCTCGAGGGCGACGGCGCTCTTGGCGGACGCCGTCGGCCCGAAGATGGCCACGACCGGCATCGCAACCCTTCTAGACGACGACGGGGGCGGCAAGGCGCCCGGCCAGCGTCTGCGACGTCGATCCCGTGATGAGGACGTCCACGAGCTCGCCCGCGGCTGCGGTGCCGGGGAAGTTGACCGCCTTGTTGGTGCGGGTGCGGCCCCGCAGCACCGCCGGGTCGGTGCGGCTGGGGCCCTCGACCAGCACCTGCTGAACGCTGCCGCGCAGCGCGGCGTTGCGGGCCGCGGCGTGATGCTGGACGCGATCGACCAGACGCTGGATGCGCTCCTTCTTCACGGCCTCGGGCACCTGGTCGTCCATGCGGGCCGCGTCGGTGCCGCGGCGGGGCGAGTAGACGAACGTGAAGGCGTGGTCGTAGCCCACCTCGTCCACGATCGAGAGCGTCTCGGCGAACTCGGCCTCCGTCTCGCCGGGGAAGCCGACGATGATGTCGGTCGTGAGCGCGATCGCGGGGATGGCGGCGCGGATGCGTTCGACGAGGGCCAGGTAGCGCTCGCGCGAGTAGGTGCGGCGCATGGCCCGAAGCACGCGGGTCGACCCGGACTGGACGGGCAGGTGCAGGTGCTCGCACACCGCCTCCGACTCGGCCATCGCGGCGATCACGTCGTCGCGCATGTCCTTCGGATGCGGGCTCGTGAACCGGATCCGGTCGATGCCGGGGACGGCGTCGAGCGCCCGCAGGAGCCCGGCGAAGCTGGTCGCGACCGCCGGGCGCAGGTCGCGGCCGTAGGAGTTCACGTTCTGCCCGAGCAGCGTCAGCTCGCGCACGCCGTCGGCCGCGAGCACGTTCGCCTCGCGCACGAGGTCGTCGGGGTTGCGGCTGTGCTCGCGGCCGCGCACGCTCGGAACGATGCAGTACGCACAGTTGCAGTTGCAGCCGGTCGAGATCTGCAGCCAGGCCTGGTGGTCGCGGTCGCGCTTCAGGGGCAGCTCCCCGGCGAAGCTGTCGAACGTCGAGAAGTGGCCGCGCGGGATCTCGCCGCCGGCCTGGATGAAGTCGCCCAGGCGGTGGATGTTGCCCGGGCCGAACGCCAGGTCGACGAACGGGAACTGCTCGAAGAGCTCGTCCTTCATCGACTCCGACCAGCACC
>DASXOR010000096.1:0-36086 GCA_036494095.1 Gaiellales bacterium
CAAGCACGCGCGCTTCGACGCGTACTGCAGCCGTCGCGACGCCGACACCCGCTAGCCGGCCGCCTGCACCACGGGCAGCGAGAGCTTGCGCGTCTTGCGCTGCGGGCGCACCATGCCGCCCGCGATCCACGTGTCGATCTCGCCGAAGAGCTCGTCCACCAGGGCGGTCTGCGTCACCTTGCGCAGCACCTCGCCATGGGCGTAGATGAACCCGGCGTCCCGGCCGCCGGCGATGCCGAAGTCGGCGTCGCCCGCCTCGCCCGGGCCGTTCACCGCGCAGCCCATGACCGCCACCTCGAACACCTCGTCGTAGCTGCTCAACCGCTCCTCGACCCGCTCTGCGAGGTCGAGCACGTCCACGTTCGTGCGCCCGCACGAGGGGCAGGCGATCATCACGGGGCCCTTGTGGCGCAGGCCCAGGACGCGCAGGATCTCCCACGCGACCTTGACCTCCTCGACCGGGTCGGCTGTGAGCGAGACCCGCATCGTGTCGCCGATGCCGTCGACGAGCAGAGACCCCATGCCGATCGCGCTCTTGACCGTGCCCGTGAACGTCGGCCCCGCCTCGGTCACCCCGAGGTGCAGCGGATAGGGCACCACCTCGGCGAGCCGACGGTACGCCTGGATCATCACGGGCACCGACGAGCTCTTGACGGAGATCTTGAAGTCGCGGTAGTCGAGCCGCTCGAGCAGCCGCACCTCCTCGAGCGCGGCCTCGACCAGCGCCCCGGGCGGGTCGTTGGTGGCGTACTGGCGCAGGTGGTCGGGGAGCGAGCCGGAGTTGGCGCCGATGCGCATCGGGATCCCCGCGGCCTTCGCCCGGGAGACGACCTGCTCGACCTTGTCGGCGCCGCCGATGTTGCCGGGGTTGATGCGCACTGCGGCCACACCCGCGTCGATCGCCCGCAGGGCCAGCGACGCGTTGAAGTGGATGTCGGCGATTACCGGCAGCGGCGAGCCGGCGACGATGGCCGGCAGCGCGTCTGCATCGGCCCGCCCCGGCACAGCGACCCGGGCGAGCTCGCAGCCGGCGGCGGCCAGCCGAACGATCTGCCCGAGCGTGGCGGGCACGTCGCTCGTCTCGGTGAGCGTCATCGACTGCACGACGACCGGCGAGCCGCCCCCGATCGGCACTCCGCCGACCCTGATCCGAACCTTCGAGGCCATCGCCGCTGAGGATAGCCCGCCGGCGTCGTCCGACCGCGCAGAATCGGGGCCAGGCCCCGCTCCGAAGCCGTCACGAACCTCGCTACGGCGACGTTCGGGGCCTGGCCCCGATGTCGCGGTCAGTGCGGCTGGGAGTTCAGGATGCTCGAGAGGTCGTTCTGGAGCCCGACCACGAAGAGCAGCGCCATCAGCATGATGCCGAGCACCGACACGCGCTCGAAGACAGCCCGCGAGACCATCTTGCCCCGGATCCGCTCGAGCGCGATCATCAGCACGTGGCCGCCGTCGAGCGGCAGGAACGGCAGCAGATTGAAGATGGCGAGCGACAGCGAGATGAACGCCAGCAGCACCAGGTAGTCGGTCGCGCCGGCCTGCTCGGCCTGGGCCGACACGCGCACGATGCCGACGGTCGAGTGCAGCTGCGAGCGCCCGCTCGGGGTGACCACGTCGCCGAGCGCGCGCACGGTACCCGTCGTGAGCGCCCACATCTCGCGCGCGGCGAACGTCGGCGCGTGCACCGTCGAGTACGGCCGGTTGGTCGTGCCGAACTGGAAGCCGAGCCGGTAGGCGCCGTCGATCACCTCGCTGTGCTCGGTGCGCAGCTGCAGCCGCCGCCCGTCACGGACGACGACGAGCGCCACGGCCCCGCCCTTGCCGTTCGCGATCGCCGAGCGGATGCCGTTCACACCGGCGTGGTGGCCGTTCACCGCCACGACGCGGTCGCCCGGCTTGAGGCCGGTGGCGGCGGCCGGCGACTTCGCGATCACACTCTGGACGACGGGCACGGCCACGGGCAGCCCGTACAGGGCGACCCCCGCGAGGATGACGAAGCAGGCGATCACATTGGCGATCGGCCCCGCCGTGATCACGAGCAGCCGGCGCGGGCGCGAGCAGCGCCAGTAGGCGCGCGGGTCGAGGTTCTGGTCGAGCCTCTCCAGGCTGCGCTGCGCGCGCCGCAGCTGCACGGGCGTGAGCGCCGGCGCGGCGGCCTCGATCTCGGCGGCGAGGCGCCGGCCGGCCTCGCGGGCGTCGTCGTAGCGGCCCTGGTCGAGGCAGCGCTGCACATCGGTCAGCTCCGCGGCCAGGCGCAACGCCGCGGCCTCGTCGATGTCCTTGGCGTTGCCGAGGATGTCCTCGACGTCGTAGAGGTCGGCCGTCTCGGGCCGCAGCATGCCCGGGATCTTGACGAACCCGCCGAGCGGGATGGCGCCGATGCCGTACTCGGTCCCGCGCCAGGTGCGCTTGGCGATCGCGGGCGGGAAGCCGAGGTAGAAGCGCAGCGCGCGCATCCCGGTGGCCTTCGCGGCCGTGAAGTGGCCGAGCTCGTGGATGGCGATCAGGAACAGGAGGCCGAAGACGGCGACGGCGAAGCTCATGCGGCCGTCCTGACGGCGTCGGTGACGGCGGTGCGCGCGCGGCCGTCGGCCTCGAGCAGCTGCTCGAGCGATGCGAGCGGCTCGGCGGGAACGCGCTCGAGCGCGCGCTCGACGAGGTCGGCGATGTCGGCGAAGCCGACCGCCCCGGCCAGGAACGCGCCGACCGCGGCCTCGTTTGCGGCGTTCAGGACGCACGGCGCGGTGCCGCCCTCGATGCCCGCCCGCCGCGCCAGCGCGAGACACCGGAACGTGTCGGTGTCGGGCGGCTCGAAGTCGAGCTGCAGCGGCCCGGTGAGGTCGAGGGTCGGCACGGCCGTCGCCGATCGCTCGGGATAGGTCAGCGCCCACGAGATCGGCACGCGCATATCGGGGTGGCCGACGTGTGCGAGCAGGGCGCCGTCGCGGAAGCGCACCATGCCGTGGACGATCGACTGCGGATGCACGACCACCTCGATGTCGGCATAGGCGATCCCGAACAGGTGGTGGGCCTCGATCACCTCGAGCCCCTTGTTCATGAGCGTGGCCGAGTCGACGGTGATCTTCGCCCCCATGCTCCAGGTGGGGTGCGCCAGGGCGTCGGCGACGGTCACGTCGGCGAGCGCCTCCGCCGTGCGGCCGCGGAACGGTCCGCCCGACGCGGTGATCACAAGGCCGGTGACGGCGCCCTCGGCCGCCCCCGCCAGGCACTGGGCGAGCGCCGAGTGCTCGCTGTCGACCGGGAGCATCCGCCCGCGGCTGGCGCGGAGCGCGTCCATCACGAGCGCGCCGCCCGCGACCAGGCTCTCCTTGTTCGCGAGCGCCAGGTCTGCGCCCGCCGCGAACGTCGCCAGCGTCGCGCGCAGGCCGGCGGCGCCCACGATCGCGTTCAGGACGACGTCGGCGCCGCACTCGCCCACCAGCCGCTCCACGCCGGCGGCGCCCTCGACCACCTCGCCCTCGAACTCGCGGCGAGCGGCCGCGGCGGCGGCGGGGTCGACGAGCGCGATGCGGCCGACGCCGTGCCGGCGGGCGGCGGCGACCAGGCCGGCGTGGTCGGAGTGGGCCGCGAGCGCGCATGCGGCGAGCTCGGGGTGGCACCCGACGATCTCGAGCGCCTGCGTGCCGATCGATCCGGTCGCGCCCAGGACGGCCACTGATCTCATCGCCTCAGTGTAGGCGGGGTGATTAAGCAGGCGCTAAGTGGCGAGCGCCGTCACACTGCGCGGCAGGTCGGTCCGGCGCTCGATCGTGCGCTGCCAGATCACATGCCCGCTGCGGACGTCGACGACGAAGGCGCGGCCCTCGGCGATGCCCGCATCGGGCGCGGCGGTGAACCCGACGGCCATGTAGCGCAGGCGCACGTCGCCCTCCAGGCCGCCGCCGAACCACGCCGGTGCGAGCTCCACAAGCCCGGGGTCGAGCGCCTCCACGACGGCGATCGCAGCCGCCAGCCGGTCGTCGTCCATCCGCTTCTGGACGCGCCCGAACGGGTTCAGCAAGCGTCCGGAGGGTCGCCGCCGCGTGGCCATGCACGTACTTTAGGCCCGGCCGATGGCGAGCGCGACGAAATACGTCGCCGGCGCCGCCCAGAGCAGGGCGTCGACCCGATCGAGCATGCCGCCGTGGGCGCCGAGCAGGCTGCCCGTGTCCTTCACCCCGGCGTCGCGCTTGAGGTAGGACTCGAACAGGTCGCCGGCCGGGGCGGCCACCGCCACGGCGAGGCCGAGCTCGAGCGCGTGCAGCGGCGAGAGCGGGTGGGAGTGCGGCTGGTGATAGAGCGTGAAGAACACGATCGCGGTGCCCGCTATCACGCCCGCGACCAGCCCCTCCACGGTCTTCGCCGGCGAGATCTGCTCGGCCAGCTTGCGGCGTCCGAGTAGCCGCCCTGCCCCGTAGGCCGCGATGTCGGACCCCCACACGCCGAGCAGCACCGCCAGCAGGAGCTCACGGCCCCAGCCGGACGGCGCGGGGATGTCGCGGATCGCGACCAGGAACCCGAATCCGAGCCCGATCCAGACGACGCCGAACGTCGTCACGGCAAGCTGCACGGCGGCGCTCTGGCGCACCTCGGCCACGGCCGAGAGCCAGAACGCGCCCACGAGCGTGAGTGCGAGCGGCGCCGTCGCCCAGGCGATCCCGCCCTCGTGCACCGCCACCACCACCCCGGCGGCGCCCGCGAGCCCGACCGGGGTGAGCGGGCGCAGGTTGCGGGTGAGGCTGGAGAACTCATGCGAGGCAATCACGGCGGCGACGGCCGCCGGGATGGCCACGATCCAGCCCCCGCGCAGGGTCGCGTAGACCACGAGCGCCGCCAGCGGCACCGCCAGCACGACCCGGGAGACGAGCTGGCTCACCGGCGCCCGAACCTGCGCTGGCGGCCGGCGTACGCGCGCAGCGCGGCCTCGAGCTCGGCGCCGCCGAAGTCGGGCCAGAGCGTGCTCGCGAACTCGAACTCCGCGTAGGCCGACTGCCACAGCAGGAAGTTCGACATGCGCATCTCCCCGCTCGTGCGGATGACCAGGTCGGGATCGGGCATGTCCGGCTCGTACAGATGCCGGCGCAGCGCCTCCTCGTCGACATCGGCCGGCGCCACGCCCGCGGCGATCAGCGCGCGCACGGCGTGCAGGATCTCGGCCCGCGAGCCGTAGTCGAACGCCACCCACAGGTCGAGCCGCGTATTGGCCTCGGTGCGCGCCTCCATGTCGTCCATCAGCGTCCGCAGCGACTCCGGGCAGCGATCGCGGCGGCCGACGAAGCGCACACGCACGCCCTGTCGGTGCAGATCGGGGAACTCGCGCTCGATCGTCTCGGCGAAGAGCGTCATGAGATCCTCCACCTCGCGCTCGGGCCGACCCCAGTTCTCGGTCGAGAAGGCATAGACGGCGAGGCTGCGCACGCCCAGGTCGGGGGCCGCCTCGACCGTACGCCGAAGCGCCTTCGTACCCGCCCGGTGGCCCGCCAGCGGCGGCAGGCCGCGCCGGGCCGCCCAGCGGCCGTTCCCGTCCATGATGATGGCGACGTTGCGCGCGCTGGCGGGAGCGGGCCGCTCGGGCGCCGCACCTGCGCGGCGCAGCCGGCCCATGCTCCGCAACAGGCGTATCTGCTTGCGCATGACGGTCATCCGCCCGGGCGCCTGGTGCTCCGTCAGACTTCCATGATCTCGGCCTCTTTGGCCTTGAGCGCGGCCTCGATATGGGTGACGCGCTCGTCAGTCAGCTTCTGCAGCCGTTCCTCGGCGCGGTGCACGTCGTCCGAGCCCGTCTCGCCGTTCTTCTCGAGCTCCTTGAGGCGGTGGATCGCGTCCCGGCGGACGTTGCGCGTGGCAATGCGCCCCTCCTCGGCCATGTGGCGCACCTGCTTCACGAGGTCCTTGCGGCGCTCCTCGGTCAGCTGCGGGATCGGCAGCCGGATCAGCTGGCCGTCGTTGGCCGGCGTGAGCCCGAGGTCGGACTCGAGGATGCCCCGCTCGATCTCCTTGATCGTGCTCTTGTCGAACGGCGCGATTGTGAGCAGGCGCGGCTCCGGCACGCCGATCGTGGCGAGCTGGTTGACCGGCATCTTGGTGCCGTAGGCGTTCACCTGGACGCGGTCGAGCAGGCTGGCCGAGGCCCGGCCCGTGCGCACCGTGGTGAACTCGTGGCGGGCGTTCTCGACGCTCTTGTCCATCCTGCGGACGGCATCTTTGAGCACGTCTTCGATCATCTCGCGACCTCCGCCGGGATCCGTGCCGCGATGATCGTCCCGATCCGCTCCCCGCGCACGACCCGCTCGATATTCGACTCGTCGTCCAGGTTGAAAACGTACAGCGGGACACGGTTGTCCATGCACAGCGAGAGCGCGGTCGTGTCCATCACCTTGAGACCGCGCTCGATCGCCTCGAGGTGGGTCAGCTCGGGGATCAGGCGCGCGTCCGGGTGCTCGCGCGGATCGGCGTCCATCACGCCCGGGACGCCGTTCTTGCCCATCAGGATGGCCTGGGCGCCGATCTCGAGCGCCCGCAGCGCCGCCGCCGTGTCGGTCGTGAAGAACGGGTTGCCCGTGCCGGCGGCGAAGATCACCACCCGGCCCTTCTCGAGGTGGCGGATGGCCCGCCGGCGGATGTACGGCTCGGCCACCTGCGAGACGTTGATGGCCGAGAGCACCCGCGTGTTCACGCCGAGCTGCTCCAGCGCGTCGGAGACCGTGAGTGCGTTCAGGAGCGTCGCGAGCATGCCGGCGTAGTCGGCGGTGGCGCGGTCCATGCCGCGGGCGGCCTCCTGCGTGCCGCGCAGGATGTTGCCGCCGCCGACCACGATCGCGACCTGCACGCCCAGCTCGTGAACGGCGTGCAACGCGCGGGCGATCGCGGTGATGCGGCCGGGGTCCTGTCCGTACTCGCGCTCGCCCATGAGCGCCTCGCCGGACAGCTTCAGGAGGACGCGCCCGAACACGGCGTCGCCGTCGTTCGTCACGTGCCGCCCACCTCGAAGCGAGCGAAGCGCTTGACCTCGATGTTCTCGCCGAGGGTGCCCGAGAGCTCCGCCCGCAGCGTCTCGATCGACTTTCCGTCGTCGTCGGGGTGGATCGAGGGCTGGTTCAGGAGCACGGTATCGACCAGCGCCTTGCGGAACATGCCGTCGGCGATCTTGTCCAGCATCGCCTCGGGCCTACCCTCGGCGGCGGCCTTCGCGCGGTAGATATCGATCTCGGCCGTGCGGAACTCGTCCGACACGTCCGCCTCGGACACGAAGCGCAGGTCGCGGCCGCTCGCGACCTGCAGCGCCACCTTGCGCGCGAAGGCCTGGAACTGGTCGTTTCGCGCGACGAAGTCGGTCTCGCTGCCGATCTCGACCATCGCGCCGATGCGGCCGCCGGCGTGCACATACGTCGCGACGGTGCCCTCGCCGGTGCCGCGCCCGGCCCGCTTGCCGGCCGAGGCGATGCCCTTCTCGCGCAGGCGCTTGACCGCCTCGTCCATGTCGCCGCCGGTCTCGACGAGCGCGTTTCGGCAGTCCATCATCCCGGCCTGGGTGGCCTCGCGCAGTTGCTTCACATCGGCCGCGCTGGGCTTGTAGTCGTTCACGCCGGGCCCTCGCTCGGCGCGGGCTCCTCGGGCGCCGCGGCTGCCGGCTCGGTCTCCACCGCCGGCTCGGGCGCGGACTCGGCCGGGGGAGGCTCCGGGGCGGCCTCGGCCGCCGGCTCCGCCGCTGCGGCCGGGGTCTCGCCACCCTCCGCGGCCGCGGCCGGCTCGGTCTCGTCGCCGTTCTCCGAGACGAAGTCGGACACCTTGACGCCGCGGTTCTTGCCCTCGGCGATCGCGTCCGCCAGGAGCCGCACGATCAGCGCCGACGAGCGGATGGCGTCGTCGTTTCCGGGGATCACGAAGTCGGCGTCGTCGGGATCGCAGTTCGTGTCGACCAGGCCGATCACCGGGATGTTCAGGCGCCGCGCCTCGCGCACCGCGAGCGCCTCCTTCTTCATGTCGATCACGACGATCGCGTCGGGCAGCTTGCGCGTATCGGCGACACCGCCGAGGTTCGCCTCGAGCTTCTCGAGCTCCGACAGCGTCGAGGCCCGCTCCTTCGACGGGAGCAGGTCGAGCTGGCCATCGCTCTTCTGCCGCCGCAGCCCGTGCAAGGCCGTGATCCGTTCCTGGATCGTGCGGTAGTTGGTCAGAAGGCCGCCCAGCCAGCGGTGGTTCACGTAGGGCATGCCGACACGGGCGGCGTGCTCCGCGACGGCGTCCTGGGCCTGCTTCTTCGTGCCGACGAAGAGCACGGTGCCGTTGCGCTCGCCGATGTTCGAGACGTAGCTGAACGACTCGTGCAGCAGCGCCATCGTCTGCTGCAGATCGATGATGTAGATGCCGCCGCGCTCGCCGAAGATGAACCGGCGCATCTTGGGATTCCAGCGCCTGGTCTGGTGGCCGAAGTGGACTCCGGCCTCGAGCAACTCGCGCATCGTGACCTGGGGCACGTGCAGTCCTCCTGATCGGTTAGGTCAAATTCCGGCGGGGCGCTCCGGAGTCCCACGGCTGCCGCGGGACACCGCCGGCGCGCACCAGATCCGCCGGGTAGGGAATTACGGACAGAAGCGGCCGAGATTCTAGCGAACAGAGCCGGGCGAGGCGCTTGCCGTGCACCGGCGCGCGGCGATCCTCGCGATCGGCGTCGTCTTCGCCCTCGCCGGGCCGCAATGGATCGGCGACGGATCCGGCCTCGACGGCATCATCCTTGTGCTCGCGGTCGAGGCCATCCCGTTCCTCGCCCTGGCGGCCGCCGCGACGAGCATGCCCTGGTGGCTGGGCATCGGCGCAGCGACGGCGTTCGGCGCCCTGACCGATAGCGGGTTGAAATCGGTGTTCGACAGCACGTCGTCGACGGCCGCCATCGCGATCCCGTTCATCCCTCTCGCTCTGCTTGCGGCGGGGCCGTGCCTGCTCGCCGCCTGCGACTTCACGGCGCTCGCGCGCCGGGTTGCCCGCGGGGGGAAGGTCGAGCCGCCGCGGCGTGGCGAGATCGTGCTCGCAATCGTACTCGCCGTCTTCGCGTTCTTCGTGTTCGGAGGTGTCATCGGCCTGGCGACGGCGCTCGCCGTTTGGGCGCACCGCGTCCGGCCCGAGACGGCCGGCAGCTAGGCCTCGCGCGCGGCCTGGAGCGCCGCGGCCAGCTCGGGCGGCAGCTCCGCGTGCACCTCGAGCGGGTCGCCGGTGTGCGGGTGCACGAGCCGCAGCTCGGCCGCGTGCAGGAACTGTCGCTCGAGCCCGAGCTCAGGGCCATGGCCGTACACGGGGTCGCCGACCACCGGGTTGCCGATGGCGGCCAGATGTACGCGGATCTGGTGTGTGCGCCCCGTCTGCAGGGTGACGCGCAGGAGCGAGCGCCCGGGCAGGGCCTCGACGAGCTCGAAGTCGGTGACCGCGTCGCGGGGCCGGTCGCTCTCGAGAGACATGCGCGTGGGGTCGCGGCGATCGCGCCCGATCGGTGCCTCGATGCGACCGCGGCGCGAGCGCGGGCGGCCGCGCACGAGCGCGAGGTAGGTGCGGCCGATCCGGCGCCGGCGCAGCTGCGCCTGCAGCCGGGCATGGGTGAGCCCGTCGCGGGCGACCAGGAGCAGGCCCGAGGTGTCGCGGTCGAGCCGGTGGACGATCCCGGGGCGGGTCTCGTCCCCGCCGGCGGCGATGCCGGCGAGCGCATCGACGAGCGTCGGTCCGTGATATCGGGGCACCGGGTGCACGAGCAGGCCGGCCGGCTTGTCGGCGACCACGAGGTACGGATCGGCGTAGGCAAGCGGCACGCCCAGGTCGGCCGGAATCGGGGCTGCCGGAGGCGCAGCGGGCTCGGGCAGGGTGACCACCGAGCCGGCGCCCAGGCGGTGTGACTTCGGCCGTGCGGCGCCGTCGACGAGCACGAGACCGGCCTCGATCAGCCGCTCGGCGCCGGCCCGCGAGCCGACGTCCTCGTGGCCGGCCACGAACCGGTCGAGGCGCATGCCGCCCGAGTCAGGCGGCACCTCGAGCTCGATCACGGCCGTTCGAGCTCGGCGGCCGGGTCGGCTGCGGGAGGCTCGGGCGGCTGCCGGTGCTCGACCCTGATCAGGCCCAGCGCCAGCAGGCCCACGCCGATCACGATGAAGCTGTCGGCCAGGTTGAACGTCGGCCAGTGGCTGACGTGGATGAAGTCGGTGACGTGGCCGTCGCGGACGCGGTCGGCCAGGTTCGAAACACTCCCGCCGACCAGCAGCCCCAGTGCGACCGGGAACAGCACGTGCCGGGAGCCGGAGCGGGCGAAGTGCACGAGCATCCAGACCACGGCGGCCGCCGTCAGGATCGACACGATCCCCAGCCGCCCCGGGAAGATGCCAAACGCGATGCCGCTGTTGCGCACGTGCGTGATCGCGAGGAACGGCAGCACGCGGTGGGTCTCCTCGAGCGCCAGGCGCTGCTCGATCGCGTGCTTTGTCACCTGATCGGCGACGACCGCGGCGGTCGCGACGGCCCAGAGCCCCGCCCACTGCAACGACCCCGCCCGGTGTGCAGGCTGGGGCTCTGCCTCCACGTGAATCAGCCCCGCTCCTCCAGGCGCTTGCACTCGATGCACTTGGTCGCCCATGGCAGGGCGTCCAGGCGCTCGTTCGCGATCGCGTGTCCGCAGCGCTCGCACATGCCGTAGGTACCGTCCTCGACCCGGGCCAGGGCGGACTCGATCGCTCCGAGCAGGTGCTCGGCGTTGTCCTCGAGCGAGAGCTCGATGCCGCGGTCGAGGGTCCCGGCCGCGCTCGAGGGGGCCCGGCTCTCGGAGCCGTCTGCAGCGACGACGTCCGCCGCCTGCGGCATGTCCTCGGCGAGGCGCCGGCGCTCGTCCAACACGACGGAGCGCTCCTCGGTCAAGCGGCGCTTGACGGCTTCGATGTCGACGGTCACGGCCACGGCACACCCCCGCCGATGAGTATACCGACGCCTTTCGGGCGCGCTGATCGGGGTGGGTCAGCCCCCGGCGCGAACGACGTCGTCCGGCGGCCCGATCGCGACCTGGGTGTCGGCGGCGGCAGCGCCCGGCCTGTCAGTCGAGCCCGCCAGCCGCTCCTCGTGATCGCGCACGGCCTCGAGAATCGCCCCGAGCAGCGAGCGCAGCCGCAGCCGGAACTCGGCCTCCTCGGCCTGCAGCCGGGCCATCTCACGCCGCACCCGCTCCCGCTCGGCGTACGCCTCGTGGACGAGGTCGCGACTCTTGGCCTCGGCCTCGCGCACGATCAGCTCGGCCTGGCGGGACGCGCTTGCGCGCATCTCGTCGGCCGCCCGCTCAGCGGTGACGAGCGCGTTTCGCATCGCCTGCTCGCCCTCGCGGTGGCGGTGGAGCTCCTGCTCGAGCTCGTGCACGTGGTCGTGCAGCTCCGCGCGCTCGCGCCAGACGTTCTCGTAGGCCACCGTCGCCTCGACCAGGAGCCGGTCGACGTCGGCACGGCGATAGCCGATCAGCCCGCGCCCGGGGCGCTCGTGTCGCAGCTCTGCTGGTGACAGGGTCATGCGTCACCGTTCGCCGCCCCCGTCCGCACTCCTTCGTCCCGCCGGCTCCTACCGAAAGCCGTCCAGGATCGCGATCAGGAGGCGCTCGATCACCGACAAGCCGAACAGGGCGACCAGCGGCGAGAGGTCGAACCCTCCCAGCGACGGCAGCACTGCGCGGATCGGGCGCAGCACCGGCTCGACCGTGTCGTGCAGGAACCCGCGCACCCGGCCGATCCAGATGTTGTACGGAAGCTGAAGCCAGCCCATCAGCACGTACAGGACGATGAGCAGCGAATACACCAGGTACAGCGAGAAGATGAACTGCTCGGCTGTCGTGATCCCCATCGTCGGCGTCAGCCTAGCTCGCCGGCCCGACGCACCGCCGCCGACACCCCGTCGATGATCGACCCCCGCACGCCGCCCCGCTCCATCGCCGCGAGGCCGGCCGCGGCGGTGCCCCCGGGACTCGTGACCATGCGCCGCAGGTCGGCGCAGCCGAGGTCGTCGGCCTGCAGCAGCGCCGCCGTGCCCGCGACGGTCGAGAGGAACAGCCTGCGGGCATCGCGGTGCGTCAGACCGGCGACGATGCCGGCGTCCTCGAAGGCCTCCAGGATGAGGCCGAGGAACGCCGGCCCCGAGCCCGAGAGTGCGGTGGCGGCGTCGAACAGGCGCTCCTCGAGCGGCACCACCTCACCCAGCAGCGAGAAGACCTCGAGCACCCCTTGCTCGGCGGCCGTGTCCGTGAACCGCCCCGGCGAGAAGGCGAGCGTGCCGGCGCCGACGCTGACGCCGACGTTCGGCATGAACCGGAACACCGGGGCGTCCACGTCGAGGATCGTCTCGAGGGTGGCCGTACCGACACCCGCGGCGACCGACGCGATCGCCTTGCGCGGCGTGACCAGGTCGGACACCTCCCGCAGCACCCGCTCGACGTCGATCGGCTTCACGCACAGCACGACGATGTCGGCTGCGTTGACGAGATCGGCGTTCGAGGCCGTGTGGCGCAGGCCGTAGCGCTCCGCGAGCGCGGCCGCCCGGCCGGAGCCGTGGTCGGTCACGAGGATGCGGTCGGCCATCGCGGGATCGGCCTTCACCCAGCCGGTCACCATGGCCGAGGCCATGTTGCCGGCGCCGAGCAGGCCGAGCACGGGGGGTGTGGCGCTCATCGGCCCGGTAGCGTACCGCCGGGCGGGGGTCGGCGTGCTCGGCCCCTTCCAGGCCAATTGACATCCGCTCGAACCGCCAACTGGCCGGGCGGCGCTTGATGAGGGCGCCATACCTGCCAATTGACATCCGTTCCAACTGTCAATTGGCCATTCGCCGCCCCCGGCCGGGCCGGCGGTCGGTTCGCCGTTCAGCGCACGATGGTCCGTGGGAGCGCCATGCGCTCCAGCATCCCGATCTCGTGCCGATGACCTGGTGAGGAGGTCGGTCGCGCCTTCGGCCGCGATGTACGTCCACGGAGTGAGCACCACGGACGGCATCGACAGACGCACCTCGTCACGGCGGTCGGCCGCGGCTGTGCTCGTGTCGGTGTTGTCCATCGTCGTCGTCGGGCCGAGCATCGGTGCCGCAGCCGGATGCGCACCTCTTCCGGGAGGCGATGCACGGACATTGACGATCGTCGAGGCGTGGCCGTCGCGCGGCCCCGCCGCACACGACCATGCCGCGATGATCCTGGTGCGTGTCGACGGGCGTGTGACCTTCCGGACGTTCGCGCCGTTGGCCGAGAAGAGCGACTACTCGTCGATGTAACCGGTCGCTACACAGTCACGCGCCGCACCGCGGCGATCACCGGATCGCTCGCTGCTCGTTGCGGACCCACTTCGACGCCAGCCGATGGAAGCAGTATGCGGTCGTCGTTCGGACGCGACCACCCAGGTGTCACATCGGCCGAGACGACGCGTAATCCGTGGGGGCGGCCGGTGCCGTCGGCTCTGGTGCAGCATCGCCGATTTCGGGATAGCGGCAGACCAGCGCCCACCAGCACACCGCCCTCCAAGCGGGCTCCCGGTTCCCCGGACGTCCCCTAGTACTGGTTGAAGAAGCCGCGCTCCATCAGGAGCGCCTTGTCCTCGGCGGACACAGAGATCGTGCTCGGCGTCAACAGGAAGACGCGGTCGGCGACGCGCTGCATCGACCCGTCCAGGGCGTAGGTGAGCCCGCTCGCAAAGTCCACCAACCGCTTGGCCAGCTCGGGGTCGGCGCTCTGGAAGTTGATGATCACCGGCACGTCGGCCTTGAGCTTGTCGGCCACCTTCTGGGCGTCGTTGAAGCTCTTCGGAACGACCAGCGACACCTGGCCGGCGGTGCGATGGCCGTTCTGGGCCGGCGGCGGCCCGTTGCGGCCGCCGCGGATCGGCACCGCCCCACGTGGCGCCTCCTCCGAGAAGATGTCGTCGAAGTCGGACCCGGGTCGGCGCCGCGGCGAGAGCCGGCGCACGTTCGGCCGCTCGCTGTAGACCTGCTCGAGGTCCTCGTGGGCGGCAGACCCGTCGTCGTCGTACTCGTCGTCCCAGTCCTCCTCGCGCACGCCGAAGTAGACGAGCGTCGAGTTCCACAGATCGCTCAGGGCCATGTGACCGAGAACTCTACCGCCCGTAGAGGACGCCACCCACCCGCACGATCGTCGCTCCCTCCTGTGCGGCTATGGCGAAGTCCTGGCTCGTGCCCATGCTGAGATGGGCGAACTCGTGCCGCCCCCGCCACGTCGGCTCGAGCCGGTCGCGCAGCTCGCGCAGCGCCGCGAACCACGGCCGGGCGAGCTCGGGATCGGTGACGGCTGGGGGCATGGTCATGAGCCCGCGGAAGCGCACCCCGGTGAGCGGCTCGACCGTCGCGAGGAACGCGTCCACGTCGGCGGGCGCGACACCCGACTTCGTGTCCTCGGCAGCGACGTTCACCTGGAGCAGGCAGTCGACCGTCGTGCCCGGCTCGCGGCGGCGGTCGAGCTGCTCGCACGCCGACTGCGAGTCGACCGCGTGGATCAGGCGGACGCGCCCGACCAGGTCGCGCACCTTGCGGCTCTGCACGTGGCCGATGAAGTCCCAGGTGAAGAGGTCGCCGTGCTGCTCCTGCTTGGGGATCAGGGCGTCGGTGCGATTCTCGCCGACCAGCACGACCCCGGCCTCGCGCAGCGCGGGCAGGTCGGCCGCCTCCACGTACTTGGTCGCGGCCAGGATCTCGACCCGCGGCCCGACGAGCGCGCGGATGCGGGCGAGGTTCTCGGCGACGGCGACGGGGTCAAGCATGCAGCATCCCAACCACGCCCTGGCGGCCGGTGACGCCGCGGTCGCGCCGGTGCGAGAAGTACCGCTCCGGGTTGCAGATGCTGCACTCGCCGGCGACGGCCACCCGCCGAGCGCCCGCCGCCTCGAGCGCGCGCCGGGCGCACAGCCACAGGTCGGCGCGGCTGTCGCGAACGACATCCGCTCCGAACCGCTCCCGCAGGCGCGCGGCGACGTCCTCCCCCACCTCGTAGCAGCACGGCCCCGCCCCCGGGCCAACCGCCGCAACGAGCTCTTCCCCGACCGCCTCGGCGCCGGCCTCCACGATCCCGCCCTCGAGGCCACGCCAGCCGGCGTGCAGGACGGCCAGGCGAGTGCCGTCGGCGCTCGCGATCGCGACCGGGATGCAGTCCGCGGTGAGCAGCATCATCGGCCGGCCGCGGAGCGACGTGGCGAGGCCGTCCGAACGCGGGAACGGCTCGGCGCCGGGCTCCAGGAACCGCCCGCCCGCCGGCTCGCCGGTCACCTCGCGCACGACCCGGCCGTGCTCCTGCCACGCCATCGTCGCGAGGGCCGGATCGCCTCCGGCGGCCGCGACCGCGCGCCGCCGGTTCTCGGCGACGCTCGCGGCCTCGTCCGCGGTGAGCGCGCCCAGGTTGAGCGACGCGTAGGGCCCGCTCGACGTCCCGCCCCGCCGCGACGTGAACGCGACGGCCACACCCGCGGGCGCCGACTCCCAGCGCAGCACGGGCACCGGCCCGTCGTCCCAGCGAAGATCGGTCACGACGCCGCCCGGGCCACGAGCTCGCGCGCAGCCGCAAGCTCGGAGCGGCGGTCGGCGAGCTGGCCGTTGCGCTTCCGGCGCAGAAGCTCGGCGAGCACCTCGCCCACGCGCGGCGACTGCGCGAGCCCAAGCTCGTCACGGAGCACGGTGCCATCGATCTCGAGACGAATGCCGCGCAGACGCTCGAGATAGAGCTCGGCGGCGCGGGCACCGGGACCGCCGTCGGCCGCAACGACGAGCGCCGCGTCGACCGGCAGCCGGTCGAGCAGCTCGGCGACGTCGGCTGGCGACCCGGCGGCCTGCAGGCGCGGGCCGAGCCGCCCGGGGGCGGTCGCCGCCGCCCGCACCGCGGCGCCGTCCTCGCGCCGCAGCCGCAGGCGGTCGGTCATGGCGGCCACGCGAGCCTCGTCCTGGCCGGATGCGAGCACGGCCAGCCGCGGCCGCCAGGGCGAAACCCGCAGACCGAACCGGGCCACGAGGGCGTCCAGGCGCTCGATTGGGTCAGCCCGGGCCGCGGCGTCGGCGAGGGCCGAAGCGACGGCGGGGAGCAGGTCCATCCCGGCGGCCAGCGCGAGCGCCGCCGCGACTGTCCCCGCCGACTCGCCGAGCAGCGCCAGGAGCTCCGCCCGCACGCGCGCGCCGGAGAGCTCGCCGACAAGGCCGGCCGCAATCGCGTCGCGGGCGAGCGCGGCGGTTGGAGGGTCGAGCGAATACTCGAGCCGGGCGGCGTAGCGCACCGCCCGGAAGAGGCGGGTGGGATCGTCGCGGAACGACGCCGGATGCAGCACGCGGATCAGGCCCGACGCGATGTCCGCACGCCCTCCGAACGGGTCAAGCACGTCGCCGAAGTGCCGCCCGGTGAGCGCCGCCGCCAGGGCATTCACGGTGAAGTCCCGCCGGCCCAGGTCGGCCTCGATCCCGGCGGGCGTGACGATCGGAAGCGCGGCCGGGCGGGCGTAGCGCTCGCGCCGGGTGGCGGCGACGTCGATGCGCACCCCCGCGCCGCGCACGACCGCCGTGCCGAAGGCCCGGTGCACCGTGACCCGGGCTCCGCCGAGCGCATCGGCAAGGCGCCCGGCGAGCGCGATCGCATCGCCCTGCACCGCGATGTCGGCGTCGCGGCTGGGGGCGCCCCGGAGCAGGTCGCGCACCGGCCCTCCCACCGCGAACACGCGGGCGCCGGCCGCAGCCTCTGCGGCGGCCTGCCACACAGCGGCCAGCGGATCGCCGGGGCCGCCGATCTGGAGCGGTGCGGGCACGCCCGGATTCTACGGGCGGCTCCGACGGGCTATGCCAGCGCGATGGCCTCGATCTCGACCGCGGCGCCGGCGGGGAGAGCCGCCACCTGCACGGTCGAGCGGGCGGGGGGCTCCTGGGCGAAGAACGATCCGTACACCTCGTTGACGGTCGCGAAGTCGCCCAGGTCGGCCACGAAGATCGTCGTCTTCACCACGCGGTCGAGCGCCGAGCCGGCCGCCTCGAGCACCGCCGCCAGGTTCTGCATGGCCCGCCGGGTCTGCGCCTCGACGCCTCCGGCGACGAGCGTCCCCTCGGCCGGGTCGAGCCCCACCTGACCCGCGCAGAAGACCAGCCCTGCCGCCTTGACAGCCTGGTTGTAGGGCGCGCCCGCGAACGGCTGCGGCGCCCCCTCGGTGACGATCACCGTGCGTTCGCTCATCCCACCCTCCCGGTCTCGCGTAACAGTGCCTCAGCCCGCACCTGCGCCGATCGTCCATGCGCGGGAAAGCCCTCGGCGTCGGCCAGCACGACCACCGCGTCGGCCAGGCGCTCGCACGCCTCCGCGCTCACCTCCACCACCTCCTGCGTGCGCACGAACGCCGCCGGCCCAAGCCCGGACGAGAACCGGCTGTGGCCTCCGGTCGGCAGGATGTGGTTCGAGCCCGCGATGTAGTCGCCGAACGCCGCGCCCGCGTAGGGGCCCACGAAGATCGCGCCCGCGTGGTGCACCCGCTCGACCGCCTCATCGGCGCCCGCCAGCATGAGCTGGACATGCTCCGGCGCGTGCGCGTTCACGAACGCGAACGCGGTGTCCATCGAGTCGGCCTCGATCAGCACCGCCCGGCTCTCGGCGGGAAGCAGGCCGGCCACGGCGTCGAGCAGCGCCGCTTCCGTCGAGACCAGCACCGACTGCGCGCCCGGGCCGTGCTCGAGTTGCGCCACGAGGTCCCATGCCAGCGGCTCGGCCGGCGCCGTGGAGTCGGCGACGACGACGAGCTCGCTCGGCCCGGCCAGGGACTCGATCCCCACCTCGCCGAACAGGCGCCGCTTGGCCTCCTCGACGTAGGCGTTCCCCGGCCCGGCCACGAGGTCGACGCGGGGCATCCGCTCCGTCCCGAGCGCGAGCGCGGCCACCGCCTGCGCGCCTCCTACGGCGTACACCTCCTCGACGCCGAGCAGGCCGCACGCCGCCAGGGCGGTCGGGTGCGGCACCCCGTCCGGGCCGGGCGGCGAGCACACCGCGATCCCGGGCACCCGGGCCACCTGTGCGGGCACGATCGCCATCACCGCGCTCGACGGGTACGTCGCCAGGCCGCCGGGGACGTACAGGCCCGCGCGGCGCACCGGCACCGGCCGGCTCGAGACGACCTGTCCCTGCGGCAGCGTCACCTGCGTGGGGCGCGGCATGAGCTCGGCAGAGACGGTGCGGACGTTCGCGGCGAGCAGCTCGAGCGCGTCTCGCACCGGCGGGGCGAGGCCGGCCACGGCCGCCTTGATCGCGGCGGCCGGGACGCGCGGCTCGGCGACGTCCACGCCGTCGAGGCGCAGCGTGAGGCGGCGCACCGCCTCGTCGCCGCCGTGGCGCACCATCTCGACGATGTCGGCGACCGACGCGGCCACGTCCTCGCGGCGGGCGGACGACGGCCGCAGCGTGCGCACCGCGCCCGCGACGTCAGCATGTGTCAGTCGCAACCGCTCCACCGTGCGCGGGATGGTAGCCGCCACACATCGGCCGCTGTGGCCGCGCCGGTCAGCCCGAGACGCGCTCGATGCGCGCGCCGAGCGCCCGCAGCCGCTCGTCGATGCGCTCGTATCCGCGGTCGATCTCGCCGACGTTGCCGATCCGGCTCTCGCCCTCGGCGCACAGGCTCGCGATCAGCATCGCCATCCCGGCGCGGATGTCGGGGCTCGCCATGCGCTCGCCGTAGAGCCGCGCCGGCCCGGTGACCACCACGCGGTGCGGGTCGCACAGGATGATCCGGGCCCCCATCGACACCAGCTTGTCGGTGAAGATCAGCCGGTTCTCGAACATCTTCTCGAAGACCAGCACCGTGCCGGTGGCCTGGGTCGCGACGGCGACCGCGATCGACGTCAGGTCGGCCGGGAACATCGGCCACGGCCCGTCCTCGATCTTCGGGATCTGGGCGTGGACGTCGTCGACGATGCGCAGCGTCTGCCCGGGAGGCACGCGCACCGAGGTGCCGTGCACCTCGACCGTGACCCCGAGCCGCGAGAACGTGTGCCGGATCGAGCGCAGGTGCTCGATCGCGGCGTCCTCGATCGTGACCTCGCCGCCCGTGACCGCGGCCAGGCCGATGAACGAGGCGACCTCGATGTGATCGGCGCCGATCCGGTGGGCGCAGCCTCCGAGCGACTCGACGCCGTGGATCGTGAGCACGTTGGAGCCGATGCCGTCGATGCGCGCGCCCATCGCCTCGAGCAGGTGGCACAGATCCTGCACGTGCGGCTCGCAAGCGGCATTGGCGATCGTCGTCTTGCCACGGGCGAGCACGGCCGCCATGACGGCGTTCTCGGTGCCCGTGACGGATGCCTCGTCCAGGTACAGGTCGGCCCCGCGCAGCCCGGACGGGGCGCGCAGCCGGTAGCTGCGGCTCGCCTGGACGTCGGCGCCGAGCGCCGCGAACGCCATCAGATGGGTGTCGACGCGGCGGCGGCCGATGACGTCGCCGCCGGGAGGCGGGATGTCGGCCGTTCCGCAGCGGGCGAGCAGCGGCCCCGCGAACAGGATCGAGGCGCGGATGCGCGTGCACAGGTCGGCGTCGAGCACGGTCTTCGAGATGTCGGCGGCCCACACCCGCAGCCGGTTCGGCCCCAGCCACTCGACCTCGGCGCCGATGTCGCACAGAAGCTCGATCATGGCCTCGACGTCGCGGATCCGGGGGACGTTGTCGAGCGTCACCGGATCGGCGGTGAGCAGGCAGGCGGCCAGGATCGGGAGCGCGGCGTTCTTGTTGCCCGCGGGCCGCACGCTGCCTCGCAGCGGCACCCCGCCTTCGATCACGAACGACTCCACGATCCCCTCTCGCGCTGCGATTGCCATACGACCAGGGTACCTGGATTCCCGGCTGGATCAGCCAGGCAGGCCGAGCTCTGCGGCGATCGGCCGTAACGCGGCGATCACGAAGGTGATGTGCTCGTCCAGGTCGACTCCGAGCTCCCGTGCGCCCTCGATCACGTCGTCGCGGTTCACACCGCGGGCGAAGCTCGGCTGCTTCAGCTTCTTGCGCACCGAGCGGGCCTCGAGCGTGGCCAGGCCCTGCGGCCGCACGAGGCCGCACGCGTGGACGAACCCCGACACCTCGTCGCAGGCGTACAGCGTGTGCTCGAGCCGCGTCTCGCGTGCGAAGCCGGTGTGGTCGCCGTGCGACTGGATCGCGCGCACGAACCACTCGGGGTAGCCGTGGTCGCGCAGCACGGGGGCGCCGTCCTGGGGATGCTGGTCGAGGGTGGGATGGCGCTCGTAGTCGAAGTCGTGCAGCAGGGCGACGTTGCCCCACGCGGCCTCGTCCTCGCCGAACTTGCGGGCGTACGCCCGCACCGAGGCCTCGACGGCCAGACAGTGGCGCAGGAGCGCCTCGCTCTTCGTCCACTCGGTCAGAAGCGCCCAGGCGGCGTCGCGGTCGTGTACGAGCTCGTCCTCGGTCACGGCGGGGCACGATACCAAGCGAGGAGAGACCGAGGCTGCGAGGCAAGGTGCCTGGCACCGCGGCGCGGTGCCAGGCACCTCAGGATTCCAGCGCCTCGAGGCCCGCGGCCAGGGCCTCGATGTCGGTGTCGTCCGTCCAGGCGCCGATCGAGACGCGCACGAACGGCGTGTCCGGGATCGGCCGCACGAGCACGTCGCGCTCGGCCAGATGGGCGACGGCGTCGGCGGACTCGTGCCCGTCGAGGCGCAGGGCGATCAGGCCGCTGCACGGGCCGCCGGGATCGTGCACCTCGACGCCGGGGACCGCTGCCAGCCGCAGCCGGGCCGCCGCGGCCTGCGCCGCCGCCCGCTCATACCAGGCAGTGCGCCCGCCCGGCAGGCCGTCGACCCATTCCATCGCCGCCGCGAACCCGGCCAGCACCGTCGTGTCCAGGCTCCCCGCGTCGAAGCGCGCCGCCCCGGCCCGCAGCGGCCCGACGTGGCCGTCGGCATAGGTGAAGTAGCTCGGCGTCGCCGGCGCCAGCCGCTCGTGCTGGCGCGGATGCACCCAGAGCGCGCCCGTCCCCTGCGGCCCGAGCAGCCACTTCTGCCCCGAGGCCGCGTAGAAGTCGGCGCCCGTCGCCGCCATGTCGAGCGGGATCGCGCCGCCGGACTGGGCGCCGTCGATGAGCACCGTCGCACCGACGGCGTGCGCGGCTGCGGCGATCTCGGGCAGCGACAGCACGAGGCCCGTCGTCCAGAGCACGTGCGAGACGGCCACCATGCGGGTGCCTTGCCCGATGGCCGCGAGCAGATCGTATGCCGGCACCGGCCGCACGACGACGCCGTAGCGCTGGGCGAGCTCGTCCAGCGGCCCGAGCAGCCCCGGGTGCTCCTCGGTGGTGGTCACCACCTCCCCGCCCTGCGACCAGTCGAGGCCGGCGCAGACCAGGCCGATGCCCTGCGACGTCGACGACGTGAGTGCGACCTCCTCCTCCGGCGCGCCGAGCGCTCGCGCGGCGGCAGAGCGCACCCGTGCCCGCAGGCCGAGCAGGCGCTCCATCGCGGCCTTCCCGATCCGGGGCCCGCGAGCGGCCTCGACCTCGGCGGCCATCGCCGCGATCGCCGCCTCCGGCATCGGGCCGTTCGTGCCGGCGTTCAGGTACGCGCATCCGGCGAGGCAGGGGAGGTCGCGGCGGTCAGGCAAAGGCCACCACCGCATCCACCGGATCGTGATCCGAGAGCCGCACCGGGCGGGAGCCGTTGTTGCGCAGGTCGCGCCGCTCCGGCAGCCAGCGGGTGGCCGTCCACTCCACGTCGAATCCGCGCACCAGCAGATGGTCGATCCCGACGTCGCCGGACTCCTCGACCCACCCGCGGGCGCGTAGCGCGTGGACGCCGGCGGACTGCAGGCCGGCGTTCAGATCGCCGCCCAGGACCATCGGCGCACCGCGGGCGAACCGCTCCAGAACGAAACCCGCCTTCTCGAGCTGCTCGTCGCCGCCCGTGTCGGCGTGGACGTTGGCGACCGCGAGCTCGCGCCCGGCCCGGCGATGACGCAGCCGTGCGAGCTGGGCGATGCGCGGCTCGCCGCGCAGGCGGGTGCGCTCGTTGAGCTGCACCCTGCGGGCCGAGACCAGGAGCAGGGCGGGGCCGTACAGGACCGCCTGGGCCTGGCCCTCGACCTGCGTGCGCACCAGATCCGGCAGCGCCCGGCCGACGGCGGCGCCGAGGGCGAGCGGCAGCGGCAGGTGGACGAACGGGATGTGCGCGCCGTAGGTGGGCGCGAGCGTCACGCCCATGCCCGTGTGCTCGCGCAGCAGGTCGGCCGCCCACACGGGTACCTCTTGCAGCAGCACCACGTCGGGGTCGTCCTGCGTCATCACCTCCGCCATCTCGCGCAGGAGCTTGCGGCGCCTGTGACTGTGCTCGGCGCCCGGCGGGACGTCGCGGCCGTGGGCGATGTTCCAGGTGCGGATCAGAAGCGACGCGGCCACGAGGAGCGATCGTAGCCGGGCGCCACACGGTCCACTACCATCGGCCGGATGAGGCTCCCCGGCCGCGCACGGTTCGCCGACGTGATCAACGCCCAGCTCGACCTGTACGCCGAGCAGAATGCCGACCTGCTGCGGCGGGTGGACGCCGCCAAACAGACCTACGACCGGGCGGATCGGGCGGCAGCGGAGGAGGCCTACGGCGCGTATATGGACGCGGTCGAGGAGGCCGAGGACGCCCTGCTCGAGCTGCGCGACCGCTACGCCGAGACGATGGCCGCCCGGGAGCGGCGCCGCTACGAGCGCGAGTTCTTTCGCGCCGCCGAGCGGGTGCTGCCGACGCTGCAGTCCCGCCGCCACTACCTGCGCGCGATCGACCCCGACTCGACCACCTGAGCCGCTCGCCCAACGAGCTTGTCACCGAACAGGTGTTCGTCTATCGTGAGCGCGATGCCCCGCGAGCGCTCCGTCATCGTCTGCGTGCTCGTCCCCCGCTTCGCGCTGCGGGTGGCCGCGGGGATGGGAGGTGCGCTGCCCTCCGAACCCGCCGCGCTCGGCCCCGAGCCGGGTGGGCCGCCGGCGATCGGTGAGGCCAACGCCGCCGCCGCCACCTTCGGGGTGACCGCCGGCATACGGGTCGGAGAGGCGCTCGCCCGCTGCCCGCGGCTGCAGCTCGTGACCGCCGACCCCGGCGCCGTGGCCGATGCGGCCGAGGCACTGCTCCTGCGGCTGGAGGAGATGGGCGCCGCGGTGGAGTCGCTCGCTCCCGGGCGGGCGCTCTTCTGCGCCGACGGCCTGGTGCGCCTGCACGGCGGCCTGCACCGGCTGCTCGCGGCCACCGGCGCCGGCCTGGGCCCGGGCGGGCGCACGGGCGCCGGGCCGGGTCGCTTCATCGCCCAGGCCGCTGCCCTGCGCGCCCGGCCGGGGCATCCGCACCAGGTCGAGACGGGCGCGGCGGCGAGCTTCCTCGCCCCCATGCCGGTGGCGCGGCTGCCACTCGACCCCGCCACCGCCGACGTTTTGCACGCGCTCGGCATCCGCACTGCGGGAGAGCTGGCGGCGCTGCCGCTGCCAGCGGTCGCCGACCGGTTCGGCCGGCCGGGGATCGGCGCCTGGCGGCTCGCCCGGGGCGAGGACGAGGCCTACGTCGCCCCCCGCACCCCTCCGGAGCCGCTGCGCGAGGCGATCGAGTTCCCCGAGCCGGTGGGCGACGAGTTCACCCTGCGCGGGGCGCTCACGGTGCTGATCGAGCGGCTCGTGGGCGATCCCCGCCGGGCCGGCCGGCCGCCGCGGACGCTGGCGATGTCGGCGCGGCTCGCGGCGGGCGGGTCGTGGCGGCGGCCGGTGACACTGCGCGAGCCCACCGCCGACCCGCGGCGGCTGCGCGACGCGCTCGCCCCCCGCCTGGTCGAGCTGCCGGGCGCCGTGGAGCAGATCGGCCTCGAGATCACCGCCCTCTCGAGCTCGGCCGACCGCCAGCTCTCGCTCTACCGGCCGCCGGCCGAGCTGCTGCGCGAGCGGGCCTCCGAGGCCGCCCGCCAGGTGCGCGCCGGGCTGGGCGAGGGCCACCTGTGGCGGGTGGTCGAGGTGGCGCCGTGGTCGCGGGTGCCCGAGGGCCGCGACCTGCTGGTGCCGTTCGACGGCTGAACCGGGGTCTGACCCCGGATACCGGGGCCAGGCCCCACGGCTAGGGTGAAGCGATGGGCGACTTGCGCACCGAGCGGCTGCTGTTGCGTCGCTTCCGGGCCGACGATGCGAAGGCGTTTGCGGCGGTCAACGCCGATCCGCTGGTCGTGCGCTACCTCGGCAGCGGGGAGCCGATCGACCGGACGGCGAGCGACGCGCTACTCGCCCGCATCATTGCCCACTGGGACGAGCACGGATTCGGCCTCTGGGCGGCGGAGCTGCGCGCCGACGGGCGCATGATCGGCTTCGCCGGCCTCGCCATCCCGACGTTCCTGCCGGCCGTGCTGCCCGCGGTCGAGGTCGGCTGGCGCCTGCGCAGCGACGTCTGGGGCGGAGGGCTTGCGACCGAGGGCGGCCGCGCGGCGCTCCAGCACGCCTTCGGCCCGCTCGGCCTCGACCGGGTGATCAGCATCATCGATCCCCGCAACGCCGCCTCACTGCGGGTCGCCGAGAAGCTCGGGCTGCGACCCTGGCGCGACGAGATCGTCCCGCGCGCCGGGCTACCCGCGCGCGTGTACGCGCTCGAGCGCGCGGTGGCTAGCATGGCCGCGGGATGAAAGACCTGGCGCGACGACTGGCGGTGGCCCGCGGGGACGAGCCCGCCGACGTCGTCATCACCGGGGGCAACGTGCTGTCGGTGTTCACGCGCGAGTGGCTGCGGGCCGATGTGGCGATCGCCGACGGCTGGATCGCCGGCATTGGCGAGTACGTGGGCCGCGAGACGATCGACGCGACCGGCATGTGGGTCGCCCCCGGCCTGATCGACGCGCATGTGCACATCGAGTCGTCGCGGCTCCTGCCGGACGAGTTCGCCCGCCTGCTCCTGCCGCACGGAACCACGACGGTCGTGGCCGATCCGCACGAGATCGCAAACGTGCTCGGCACCGACGGCGTGCACTGGCTGCTCGATGCCACCGAGGGGCTGCCGCTCGATGTCTTCTTCATGGCCTCGTCGTGCGTGCCGGCCTCGATCTTCGAGTCGCCGCGGCGGGCGCTCACCCCGGGCGACCTCGAAGGCCTCCTGCGCCGGCGGCGGGTGCTCGGCCTGGCGGAGATGATGAACTTCCCCGGCGTCATCGCGGGCGCCGCATCGGAGCTCGAGAAGCTCGGGCTCGCCGGCGCCGGCCACGTCGACGGCCATGCGCCGGGCGTGCTCGGCCGCGCGCTGCAGGCCTATGCCGCTGCCGGCATCCGCTCCGACCACGAGGCGACCACTCTCGAGGAGGGCCGCGAGCGGCTGCGCGCCGGGATGTGGGTGCTGATCCGCGAGGCGTCGGGCGCGCGCAACCTGGCCGCCCTCCTGCCGCTCGTGGCCGAGTTCGGGCCGCACCGGCTGGCGTTCTGCACCGACGACCGCGACCCCGACCACATCGTCTCGGAGGGCCACCTGAACGGGATGGTCCGCGCCGCGGTCGCGGCGGGAGTCGATCCGGCCGCCGCGCTCGTGACGGCGACCCACGGCCCGGCCACGTGGCACGGGCTCGCCGATCGCGGCGCCGTCGCACCGGGCTACCGGGCCGACCTGCTGCTGTTCCCCGACCTGCGCGAGTTCCGCCCCGCTGCGGTGCTGAAGGACGGCCGCCCGGTCGCCGACTTCCCGGCCGCGACCGTGCCCGACTGGGTGCGCAACACCGTCCATGTCCCCCAGCTCACGAGCGGCGATCTGCGCGTCGTCTGGGAGGGTGACGGCGACATCCGCGTGATCGGCGTGCTCCCGGGCCAGATCGTCACCGAGGCGCTGGTCGACCGGCCGCGCGTGGTCGACGGCGCCGCCTGGGCCGATCCCGACCGCGACCTGGCCAAGATCGCCGTCATCGAGCGCCACCTCGGCACCGGCCGGATCGGCATCGGGTTCGTCCGCGGCCTCGGCCTGCGCCGCGGCGCGATCGCCTCGACCGTCGCCCACGACGCGCACAACATCGTCGTCGCGGGCGTCGATGACGCCGACATGGTGCGGGCCGCGCGCCGGCTCGGGGAGCTCGGCGGCGGCATGGTGGCCGTGCACGACCGCGGCGTCCGCGCCGAGCTGGCCTTGCCCGTCGCGGGTCTCATGTCGGCCGCGCCCGCCGAGGATGTGGTGGCGCGCAGCCGCGCCCTGGGCGAGGCCGCCCGCGCGCTCGGGTGCACGCTGGACGCGCCGTTTCACTCGCTCGGATTCCTGGCGCTCTCGGTGATCCCGGCACTCAAGATCACCGATCACGGCCTGATCGACGTGGGCCGCTTCTGCGTTGTCGGCCTGGCCGCCGACGACTAGCAATCAGTCGGGTGCGGGCTCGACCGGCAGCCCAGCGGCCTGCCAGGCCAGGAAGCCGCCCACCATATCGGTCGCGCCGGCGACGCCGATCGCCTGCAGTGTGGCGGCGGCCAGGCTCGAGGAGTAGCCCTCGGCGCACATCACGATCAGCTCGCCGCGGCGGCCGGTCACGGCCGTGTCCGCATACGCCGAGGCCGGATCGCAGCGCCACTCGAGCACGTTTCGCCCGATCACCACGGCCCCCGGGACGACGCCCTGGCGGCGGCGCTGATCGATCGGGCGGGTGTCGACGATGACCGCGCCCGCCCGCGCCGCGGCGTGCGCCTGCGCGGGCGTCAGCCGGCGTAGGCCGGCGCGAGAGCGCTCGAGGAGCTCGTCGATCCCCACCGCGCCAGCGTACCGTCTGAAAGCTTAGGAGGGATACCACTCGACGGACAACGGCCCGACGGTCAGGCGGCGATAGCGGCCGCGCCGCACCAGCCGCACGCCGGCCTCCTCGCGGTACACGTTGATCGTGTACCCGCGCGTGCGGCGGCCGACGATGCTGACCGTGCGCACGAGGCTCGGCTCGGGGGTGCCGCTGTCCACCTGCATGCTCCCAGTGTCCGAGGAGGGGGGCGGGTTCGTCAAGGTGCGAGGATCGTAACTTGTCATGCGGCCTGAAGGAAGGGGCTTTGTGACGAGAATCTCAGGCGCCCCAGGCACCCACGGCGGCGATTGCGAGCGCCACGGCGATCCCGGCCGCGCGGGCAGGCTTGCCGAGACGTACGCCGCCGGGATCCGCCTCGAGGCCCAGGCAGGCCGCAGCGCACGCGATCGCCGCCATGGCGACCCCGGGGAGCTGCCACGTCCAGTCCCCGCCGGTGTGCACCAGGAATGCGATGTACGCCGCCATCACCGGCGCCGAGAAGGGGTGCGAGCGCCTGCGAAGGCCGGCGAAGAGCGGCGGGATGAGCGCCACGAGCGCGATGGCGAGCCCCACAACCCCCAGCTCGGCCAGTGTCTCCAGGTACAGGCTGTGGGCGTTCCTGACGCTGATCTTGACCGGCCGGTGGACGGCCCAGTAGCGGGCGAACGTGCCGCCGCCCGACCCGACCGCCGGGTGCGCGGTGAAGTCGTGCCAGGCCGTCTTCCAGAAGACGACCCGCCCGTTCGGCGAGAGGCTCAGGAGGCGCAGGTTGAGGTCGCCCTTCGGGAACGTCGGCGCCGGCTTCTCGAACGTGTGGATCGCGTCGTGCACGAGCCCGACCGGGTTGCCGAACCGGTTCACGCCCACCGCGACGGCGGCGCAGGCCGCGAGCACCATGCCGGCGCCGGCCAGCGTGCGGGCGAAGCGCGACACCGTGAACCGGGCCTCGAGGCCCGCGAGCAGCGCGGCCGCGCCCATCGCAAGCGGGACGAGCGAGATCATCCTGGCCGCCGTCTGCGCGCCCTGGACGGTCTGCTCGCCGAGCTCGCGGTTGTACTTCGTGAGCGCCCCGTGTGCGTGCACGGCAAGCAGCGCCCCGGCCGCGCCGATCGACCCCGCCGCGGCGGCGACGATCAGCTGCACCCGGCTCTTGTCGAGCGCCACGAGCGCCACCAGCCCGGCGGCGAGGCCGACGAGAGCACCGCGGCTGAAGGTGAGGTAGAGCGTCGTCGAGAGCGGGATCAGGGCGGCCGCCGCCAGCATCCGCGTCAGCATGCCCCCACGTGCTGCGAATCCCAGGCCGAGGATGATGGCCATCACGCTGAACGCGCCGAGGCCGTTCCAGTACCCGATCGGCTGGTACAGGCGGCCGTAGCCGCCGCCGGTGTTGTACATGCCGAACGTGCGCGGATACAGCCGCGACACCATGCTGAAGCAGTCGACCGCGGCCGCGGCGGCGACCACCCCTCCCGCCACCGCCACCCCGCGCCCGCCGTTTGCGAGCAGCACGAGGGCCGCGCCTCCCGCGACGTACACCAGCACGAGGTGCGCGTCGCTCACCGTCGCCGTGCGGTCGTCCGACCACAGCCACGAGGCCGCCGTCCACGCGCACAGGCCGGCGAGGCCGGCCACGGTGACGAGGGCTGTCCGCGGCACGCGCAGCTCGCGCGCCCCGGCCAGGATCGCCACCACCACCGTCGCATAGAACAGTGTGGCCAGCCGCCACGAGCCCGGGAAGTAGCCGCCCTGGTCGGCGGCCAGAAGGCCGATCGAGACGCCGGTGATCACGAACGCGGCCGGTGCCGCCAGCCGGTCGCCGAACTCGGCGGAGGCGCCTACCTTCGGCCGCCACCAGGCGGCTCTGGCGCGGTCGTGGCCCTCGATCGTCCCAGAACCTGTCACTTCGACTCCATCTCCCGGGCATGTCCGTCCACCGGGGGCGTTAGGCTGCTGCTATGGTACGGCGGTCCACGGATTGCGTAGGAACGGAGCGGACATGGCAAAGCGTTTGAGGCGCCGATCGATCACTGCCGCCCTTGTGGCGGTCACACTAGTGGGCGCGATCGGTGCGGGCACGGCATACGCGGCCACCCCGGCGAATGATCAGTACGGAGCCGTCGAGGGCGTCGTCACGGGCGGCGGAGGCCCGAGCGCCGGCGTCGCCGGCGATGTCACAGGCGGCGGGAGCACCCTGCCGTTCACCGGAGCCGATCTGGGGCTCTATGCCTCGGCCGGCATCGGCATGATCGGCGCAGGCCTGCTTCTGCGGCGCGCCGGCCGGCGTTCGTCCTAGTAGCCCCGGTTCACACCGGGCAGGCCGGACTGAACTTCCCGATGGCCCTCGCGAGAGCGGGGGCCATCGGCGTTTCAGCGCGTCGGCGCCGGGACCGCTGACGCACGCTGAGGTCGCTGCAGCGCGGAGCTAGCGCGACTGGCTGGGCGACTGCCGCCGGCCCGGCGCGTTCTCGGCGCCGTTTGCGGAAGCGTCGGTGGCAGTGGCATTCTGCTCGACAGGCCGCGCCTGCGCGGGCGCCGCCGAGCCGTAGCCGGCGTAGCCGTACCCGTAGCCGTAGCCCTCACCCTCGTCGGATCCGGTGAGGACGAAGCCGAGCTTCGCCGCCGGGCACGCTCCGAGCACGCGCTGGAGCTCTGCCAGCACCGGTCGGCGCACGGTGGTGGCGCGCACGACGATGAGCATCGCGTCGACCTTGTTCGACAGCACGACGCCGTCGGAGACCGGCAGCAGCGGCGCAGAGTCGAGCAGCACCACGTCGGCCCGCTCGGCCAGGTCGAGCAGCACCTCCGAGACGACCGAGCTCTCGATCAGGTCTGCGGGGTTCGGCGGCATCGGCCCGGACGGGAGCACGTGCAGCGAGCCCGCCTGGGGGCCGCCGTCGGAGCCCGGCACCGGGATCGACCAGAGCGCCTGATCGAGCGTGACATTGCCGAGGGCGACGTCGGTCAAGCCCGGCCGGCCGGTGAGGTCGAAGAAGTGGTCGAGATAGGGCTTGCGCAGGTCGAGGTCGACGAGCACCACCCGCCGGCCCGCCCGGGCCAGCGCGACGGCGAGGTTGCCGACGGTCGTCGACTTGCCCTCCTGCTCGCTCGCGCTCGTCACCATGATCGTGCGCGCTTTGATCTGCAGGTTGGCGAAATCGAGGTTGATGCGCAGCTTGCGGTAGGCCTCGGTCTGCAGGCCGCCCTCGTCGTCCAGCATGCCCAGGCTGCCGGCCTTGCGCAGCGACCGCGGCGGGATCGGGATGCGGGTCAGGAGCGGCAGCCCCAGCCACTGCACGACCTCGTCGGAGTGGCGCACGCGTGTGTCGAGCGCCTCCGCCAGCGAGACCAGCACGAGGCCGATCACGAGGCCGAGGCCGAAGCCCATCACCAGGTTCCGGGTCGTGGCCGGGCGCACCTTGGATGCCGCCTGGGCGGCCTGCGCGAGCTGGCTGTTGTTCGACAGGCTGTCCCGCCCGTTCACCAGGAGGTTCCGCTGCTTGAGGTCGTTGTCGAGGAACGACTTGTCGACGGTCCCAGCTGAGGCACCACCCGCTGCGACCTCGTTGTGGATCTTCACCTGCAACGCCGCGATCGCACGGTTCAGCGCCCTGATCTTGGCGGGGATCCCCGCCACCGCATGACGGTTGTTCGCGGCGACGAACGCCCGTGCGTACGCGGTCGCAAGCGTTGCGGCGCGCGCCCGGAATCGATCCGTCACGGTGAATGTGAGGAACGTGCTGGTGGCGCTCGGCGTGACGCTCGACTCCTTGAGCAGCTGAGACGACGTGAGATCGTGGACGCCCGCGCCGGCCAGCGCCTGCCGGGCGACGTCCGTCGTGTGGGCGGTGGACGCCGCCGAAGCCAGCTCCTGCGAGACCACTGCGCTCGAGACCTTTGCGCCGGGGTTCAGGATCGTCTGGATCGAGTTCGCGCCGACGTTCACCTGCGCCGTGGCCTCATACGCCGGCGTCTCCCTGCTCGACACGAAGTACGCGGCTCCCACCGCGACCACGATGGCGATCAGCGGAATCCACATCCGCCTGCGCAGCACGCCGACGTAGTCAGAGAGAGTGGTGAGCCGTTGTTCAGCCACTAAGGGAGCCTTTCATGCGTTGTCACCGGGCACGGCGGTCGCCCAACCGCCTCCGCTCGGAACGTCCTCTACTGAGATACTGGCATTGTGGCACCGAGTCAAGGTAGCCGTCCTCCGGTTCCTTCCAGTTGCCCACGTCCGCTGGACGTGCTCGCGGCCGCCACGCGATCGATCGCCGCGCCGTAGGCGTCCTCGAGATCCACGATCCCGCGCTCCGGACTGTAGCTCGCTCGCCACTCGGCAAACGCACGGTCTCCGAGCTCGACCGCGGTCGCGTCGTCCAGCAGGCGGTTGACAGCCGCCCGCCATGACCCCGCGTCGCCCGGCTCGGCCAGCACTCCCGTGACCCCGTCGGCGACGATGCCGGGCAGCGCCCCGAAGCGCGACGCGATCACCGGCACGCCGGCCGCGTACGCCTCGGTGATCGTGCGCGGCGCGCCCTCGTACCAGATCGACGGGAGCACGAGCGCCCGCGCCCGGGCCAGATACTCGCCCACCCGGTCGCCCGGCACCGGCTCGTGGAACTCGACGGTCGCAGGCGCCGTTGCGGCGAGCCGAGCGCGCTCCTCGCCGTCGCCGACGACCACGAGCCGCGCCGGGAGCTCGCGCCAGGCCTCGATCAGCGGCCGCAGGCCCTTCTCGGGCGAGAGCCGGCCGAGGAACAGGAAGTACTCCCCCGGTCCCTCGCGGCGGGGCAGCGGATCGACGAAGTTGGGCTTGACGGCGATGCGGCCGGGCTCGATGCCGGCCTCGATGTGCTTCGCCCGCACGAACTCGCTCACGGCCAGGAAGCGGGCGACGCGCTGGAACGTGCCCGCCCGCCGGTGCAGTGCGATCGCCGCGGCCAGCGAGGCGCTCCCGGCCCCCGACCCGCGGTAGCAGCGATGCCGCACGCCCCGCCACGGGCCGTGGCCCAGGCAGTCCTCGCAGGTGCGGCCGTCGCGCAGGAACGTCGCCGGCAGGCACATCAGCCGGTAGTTGTGCAGCGTCATCACGATCGGCGCGGCCGCCGTGCGCAGCACCGCGGGCGAGAGCATCGGGTAGAGGTTGTGGACGTGGATCACGTCGGGTCGCAGCTCGGCGGCGAGCGCGCGCACGTGGGCCACGGCGGCCCGCGACCACACCGCCCGCGCACCCAGCGCGGCCCGCTCGAGGGCGGTCTCGGCGGGCGGGTCGGGCGACCACAGACGCACGTCGTGGCCGTGCGCGCGCAGCAGGGCGACCTCGTCGTCGACAACCCGGTTCTCGCCCGACGACGGGCCGGTCGAGTAGCGCGAGTGCAGGACGAGGACGTTCACGCCGCGGGCGGACTGCCCGCACCGACGGGCACGGCGACCAGCGCGGGCTGGCGCTCCGAGGCCCGGGCCTCCTTCGTCGACGGCAGCCCGAGCGACATGCCGAGCATGACCCCCAGCGGTGCCATCCGGGCGAGCTCGATGAGCGGGTTGTCGACGATCATCGTGAGGCCGATGCCGATCAGGACGAGGGCGGCGGCGCCGTGGATGTGCTCGGCCATCGTCCTTGACCCGCGCACCGCCCCCCACCGCCGCCAGGTCAGGCGCAGCAGGGCGATGTACGCGAAGAACCACAGCACGAGGCCGACGATGCCATAGTCGACCAGGATGCGCAGGTAGTCGTTGTGCGGGTGCGCAGCCCCGCCGTGCTCGGGCAGCGCGGACGTGAGCCGGTCGGCTGCACCCGCACCGTGGCCGATCACGGGCGCCTTCAGGAAGTAGTCCCAGTTGGCGGCCCACAGGGTGTCGCGGCCCGTGACGTTGATCGAGATGCCGCCGACCTGGGCGGTGTCGCCGTGGAAGAAGCGGTGGTGCAGCGGCGCGTAGAGGAACACCGTCGCGATCGCGATCGAGAGCGCGGCGACGATCGCTCCGATGGCGACCAGCCAGCTGCGGAACGTCCGCAGGTCGAAACGAGCGAGCGCCACCATCGCCACCTGGGCGGCGAGGGCGGAGCGGGAGAGCGAGAGCAGGGTGAGCACGAGCGCGGCGCCCACCATCCAGTTCGACCATTTGCGGCCGACGCGCCCTCCGGCGACGAACCACGCGACCAGGAGCACGCCCAGCAGCCCGAGCGGGCGCGGCGAGATGATCTTGTGCGTCCCCACGCCGCCGATCACGACGCTCACGGCGTACAGGCCGAGGCCGATCGAGCCCGCCACCCACCAGGCCTTCGACAGCACCTCGTACAGCTGCCGGGGCCGATAGCGGACGACCGTCGCCGCAATCGCCGTGAAGAGCAGGCAGGCGATGTAGACGAGCACGTTTTGGATGCTCTGGGTCGAGGTCGTGCCCCACGAGAACGACACAACGGTGAACGCGACGAAAAGCGCCAGCAGCCCCAGCGCGCGACCGGCCGCGCCCTCCGGAACCGAGATCCCGGTCAGGCACACGAGGAACCCGAGCCACACCATCGCCACGGTCTCGACCGCCTGGCCGGAGGCGGCGCCGGCGTCGATCTTCTGCAGGATGTCGACGATCCCGGCCAACCCGATCATGGCCACGAGCAGCACCTCGCCGAGGGGCCGCCGCGCCATCTGGGCGAGATAGGCGAACACCACGACGGCCAGCACGACGACGCCTGCGAACGGCGCCGCCCTGACCACCAGCGCGCCTGCGGATGCCGCGGCCACGACCGCCACCGCCAGCGGCATCAGCCACGGCGCTCCCAGCACGGGGCGTGGGACGCCGCGGATCACGGATCTACGGTAGCGAACATCCGTCGTCACTGGCGACCTACTGCCGAGGTGCGGGGAGGCGGCCGGCGATCCCGCTGCGGCGCAGCGCCGTGCGGCCGTACTCGCGGCCGACCGCGAGGCCGGCCCGGACGACGAACTCCGTATTCGTGGCCGCGTATCTGCGCGCGAGCCGGCGCGGCTCGGAAAGCAGCCGGTGCAGCCACTCGAGGCCCACGTCCTGCATCCACTGGGGCGCGCGCGGCTTGGTGCCCGCGAGGAAGTCGAAGGCGGCGCCGACGCCCAGGCCCAGCGCCGGCTGGAACAGGCCGGCGCTGCGCTCGAGCCACTGATCCTGCTTGGGCAGTCCCAGGCCGACCCAGACGACGTCCGCGCCCGAGTCGGTGATCTGCTGGGCGATCGCGGCGTTCTCCTGGTCTGACAGCGCCCGGAACGGCGGCGAGCACGTCCCCACGATGAGCGCACCCGGGTAGCGCTCGAGCAGGCGCGCCTGCAGGCGCTCGAGCACGTCCGGCGTGGATCCGAACAGGAAGTGGCGCAAGCCGGTGTCCTGGCCGGCCTCGAACACGAGCGGCATCAGGTCGGGCCCGGCCACGCGCCGCGCCCCGCGGGCGCCGAACCGGCGCATGAGCCATGCCACCGGCGCCCCGTCCGGGAAGTTCAGCCATGCCGCGTCGAGCGCGCGCATCATCGCGTGCGAGTGCTGCGCGGTCACGATCCCATGCACGCCGCACAGGCACGAATAGCCGCCACCATTGCTGCGGGCGCGGTCGAGCACGACGGCGGTCGCCGCGCGCAGGTCGCCGATGAAGTATTCGACGCCGAGCACCGTGCAGGTCTTCGGCAAGGTGACGGCGGACTCAGTCAGCGCGGATGAGCTCCTCACGCACCACTTCGTCGTCCCCGCCGGCGGCGAGCCGTGCGACCACCTGCTGCTCGATCCACGCGTACGTGCGCGTGAGGCCGTCCTCGAGCGAGATCTCCGGCTCCCAGCCGAGCACGTCGCGCAGCCGGGTGTTGTCGGAGTTGCGCCCGCGCACGCCCTGTGGCCCGTCGACGAAGACCTTCTCGATCTCGACGCCCGCGATCCGCGCAACGAGGTCGGCCAGGTCAGAGATCGAGATCAGCCGGTCCTGCCCGAGGTTCAGCGGCTCGGAGTAGTCGGACGCCATCAGCCTGTACAGGCCCTCGACGCAGTCGTCGATGTGGCAGAACGAGCGCGTCTGTAGCCCGTCGCCCCAGATCTCGACGCGGCGGTCGCCGGAGTGTTTGGCAACGGCCACCTTGCGGCACATCGCCGCCGGGGCCTTCTCACGACCGCCCTCCCAGGTGCCGAGGGGGCCGAAGATGTTGTGGAAGCGGACGATGCGCGTCTCGAGGCCGTGATCCTCGCGGTAGTAGCGGCACAGGAGTTCCGCGACGAGCTTCTCCCACCCGTAGCCGTCCTGCGGCTGGGCGGGATATGCGTCCTCCTCGCGCAGCGGCCGCACGTCGGTCTCCTCCTGGAGGAACTCCGGATAGATGCATGCGGACGACGTGTACAGGTAGCGGCTCACGCGGTTGCGCCGGGCGGCCTCGACCGTGTTCAGGTTGATGAGCGCGTTCGAGTGCAGGATCTCGGCGTTGTGCGAGGAGATGTAGCCCATCCCGCCCATGTCCGCCGCCAGTGCGTACACCTGATCGATGCCTGCGGTCGTCTCCATGCATGCGCCCATGTCGCGCAGGTCGCCGACCACGAACTCGTCGGCATCGGTGCGCGAGTACTCGGGCGCCTTCATGTCGACGCCGCGCACCCAGTGGCCGCGCGACTTGAGTGACGTCACAAGATGGTGGCCGATGAACCCTCCGGCCCCCGTGACAAGAATGCGTGTTTGCGCCATCGATTCTCCCAGCGGATTGTGCTCGTTCCAGTGCCCGGGAACGCTCACGCCGCCGCGCCACCCTCGCGGCACCGGCGGGTGCTCGGCGTGCCTCGGAGCTCCCTCCCGGCGGTTTGCGCCGGGCTCGTTGTCCATTGAGAATGCCTGGAACATTCTGACTTGTCAAGCTGGCGAGTGGGCATTCCCGGACCGCATGCGCAGTCCTGCCGACGAGCGATCGCTGACGCCATCCGCCGCCGGCTCGACGCCGGACGGCCCGAGACGGCCCCGGCGGGCTAGCCGGACGGCGCGCCGGCCTGCTGGGCCAGCGGCTGCGGCGCGAGCACGCGCACCTCGATCGGCGCACGGCCGGCATCGTCGCGCGACTGCCGAAACGCCGCAGTCGCGTACTCGAGCGCGCTGCGCCGGCTCTCGGCCTTTGCGACCGTCATCCACTCCCGGCTCTCACGGAACCGGATCTGCGCATAGAAGACGCCCATCCCGCACCCCCCAACCCGTGCTTCTCGACGCCGGCCACCGCCCCCGGGTGCCGCCGCCCCTACCTCCGGGCTACACCATCGCCGAAGGCACGGCTCGCGGCATCACCCGCTTGGGGGACTTCGCCTCGTCAAGCGGGGAGGGTGAAGCGCCGCACCGTCTCCTGCAGCTGCTCGGCC
>DASXOR010000097.1:0-5602 GCA_036494095.1 Gaiellales bacterium
CCGGGTTCGTCGAGGGCCGGCTGTGGGACGACGCCGACATCCCGATGCACGCCCTGCTCGTCGAGAAGGTGCACGAGCACGGCTCGCTCGCCGGGATCGAGCTCGTGCACAGCGGCATGACGGCCGCGAACCTGTACGTGCGCCAGCCGCCGATGGGGCCCTCGCACCTGCCGGTGCAGACGACCGATCCGGTGCAGGCGCGGCGCATGAGCAAGCGCGACATCGCCGACCTGCGCCGCTGGCACCGGGCGGCTGTCGACCGGTCGCTGCGGGCCGGCTACGACCTCGTCTACGTGTACGCCGCGCACGGCCTGACGACCCTCCAGCACTTCCTGTCGCGCCGCTACAACGACCGCACCGACGAATACGGCGGCAGCGTCGAGAACCGTGCCCGCCTCCTGCGGGAGATCCTGGAGGACACCGTCGAGCTCGTCGACGGCCGGGCCGCGGTCGCCTGCCGCATCTGCGTCGACGAGCAGATCGGCGACCGTGGCATCGACCGGGGCGAGATCGAGACGGTGCTCGGCGTCCTGGGCGAGCTGCCCGACGTCTGGGACTTCATGGTCGGCGAGTGGGACTTCGACTCGCTCACCTCGCGGTTCGCCGACGAGGGCGCCCAGGAGGAGTACGTGCGCGGGCTGAAGGCGCTCACCTCGAAGCCCGTGGTCGGCGTCGGCCGGTTCACCTCGGCGGACACGATGGTGCGGATGGTGCGCGACGGCGTGCTCGACATGATCGGCTCGGCGCGGCCGTCGATCGCCGACCCGTTCCTCCCGAAGAAGATCGAGGAGGGGCGCTGGAGCGACATCCGCGAGTGCATCGGCTGCAACATCTGCGTCACGGGCGATGCGACCGCGACCCCGATCCGCTGCACGCAGAACCCGAGCATGGGGGAGGAATGGCGGCGCGGCTGGCACCCGGAGCGGATCCGGCCGAAGACTTCCGACGCGAGCGTGCTCGTCGTCGGCGGCGGGCCGGCCGGCCTCGAGGCCGCCGTGATGCTCGGCCGGCGCGGCTACGACGTCGTGCTCGCCGAGGCCGGCGCCGAGCTGGGCGGCCGGGTGATCGCCGAGGCGCGCCTGCCCGGCCTGGCCGCATGGATCCGCGTCGTCGACTACCGCCGCGGCCAGCTGCAGCGGCTCGCAAACGTCGAGGTCGGGGTGGGCAGCCGGCTCACGGCCGAGGAGGCGCACTCCTATGGCTTCGATCATGTCGCCGTCGCGACCGGTGCGCGCTGGCGCGGTGACGGCGTGGGCCGCTGGCACACGCGGCCGGTGGCGATCGGGTCCGACATGCCGGTGCTGACGCCCGACGATCTGCTCGCGGGCGCACGGCCCGAGGGCGAGCGCGTGGTCATCTTCGACGACGACCACTACTACATGGGCGGCGTGCTGGCCGAGGTGCTGGTGCGTGAGGGCCGCCAGGTCACCCTCGTCACCCCGGAGCCGCTGGCCTCGGCGTGGACGGTGAACACGATGGAGCAGACGCGCATCCAGGCCAAGCTGCTCGAGCTCGGAGTCGATGTGACCGTGTCGCGCGCGCTCGTCGGCGCGGGCGGCGGGCGGGCGCGGAGCGCGTGCGTCTTCACCGAGAGGGAGCGCGAGCACGACTGCGACGCGGTGGTGATGGTGACGGGGCGGCTGCCGCAGGATGCCCTCGCGGACGAGCTCGAGGCGCTCGCCTTTGCGGACGGCGGCGAGGCCCGTGTGCGCACCGTCGGTGACGCGATGTGCCCCGGCACGATCGCGGCCGCGGTGTGGGACGGCCGCCGCTACGCCGAGGAGCTCGATGCCCCGCCGGGCGACGACACCCTGCCGCCGTTCCGGCGCGAGGTCGTTCAGCTCGCCGGTATCCTGGCGCGATGACAGGGCGGGTCGTGCGGATCGCGATCGCTCCGGTGAAGGCGCTCGGCCTGGTGCACCCGGAGTCGGTCGAGCTGGGGCGAAACGGAGTGGCGGGTGACCGCCGCTTCTGGCTCGTGGACGCCGAGGGGCGCCTGATCAACGGCCGCCGCCACGGGCGGCTCATGCAGATCCGGCCCACCTGGGACGAGGCCACCGGCCGGCTGCGGCTCGACTTTCCCGACGGGAGCGTGGTGGAGGGGCGGGTCGAGCTCGGCGGCGAGGTCGAGGTCGAGCTGCACCACGATGCCCACCCGTCGCGGAGCGTCGTCGGCCCGTGGCAGGAGGCTCTGTCCGCCTATGCCGGGACGCCGATGCGGCTGCTCTGGTCGCAGACGGGCGCCCCCGACCGCACCGCGCACGGCGGCGCCGTCTCGCTGATCTCGCGCGGCTCGCTCGAGCGGCTGCAGGCCGAGCTCGGCACCGGCGAGCCGATCGACGGGCGCCGGTTCCGGATGCTGTTCGAGATCGACGGCGTGCCGCCCCACGCCGAGGACGGGTGGATCGGCGGGCGGATCGGCGTCGGCACGGCCGCGATCGAGGTCGGCGGCGACGTCGGCCGCTGCATGATCACCACGCTCCACCCCGATCGCGGCACGCGCGACCTCGACACGCTCGGCGCCCTCGCGCGCTACCGCCGCGACGGCCGCTTCGAGCCGCTGCCCATCGGCGTGTACGGCGCCGTGGCCACGCCCGGGACGGTGCGAGTCGGCGATCCGGTCGTCAGCCTCCGAACAGCCGATACGCGCCGACCGGTGTCAGGTCGCTGACGACCGGCGGCTCGTCGCAGCGCTCGCCGATCCCCTCCTGGAAGCGCTGGAACGCCGCCAGGCCAGACAGCGGGGTTTGGCCCTCGTCGGACTCGGCGATGTGGACGAAGCTGACGCCGTCGGGCAGCTTGAGCGTGGCGTAGCGCAAGCCCGGCGGCGCAAGGCTCGCGAGCTCGGCGTAGACGCCGCGCACGAGCGCCTCGTTCTCGTCCACGCGGTCGGGCTTGATCCGGTAGCGCACCATGACGTATCTCATCGCGTTCCCTCCTGAGCGGTTGCGGGGATCTGACCCGGCGCGACCGCAGGCGCGGGGCGCCGGCCGGGCAATGCGAGGCCGGCGAGCGCGCCGGCCAGCGAGAGCGCCGCACAGACGCCCGTGGCGGGCGCGAACCCGTCGGTAAACGCCTGGGCGGAGGCGTAGCCGCCCGCGGCGGCGAACACGGCCACCGCGACCGCGATCCCGAAGACGCCGCCCAGCTCGCGCATCATGCTGTTCGTGCCGGCGGCCTTGCCGATCGCGTCGAGGCCGACCGAGCCGACGACCGAGTTCTGGGCCGCCGGGATCGCCAGCGAGACGCCGATGCCGGCGACGACGAGCGGCGCCAGCATGTGCGTGTAGGCCAGCCCCGGCGCGGCGATGAGCGCGAGCCAGGTCATGCCCACGGCCTGCAGTCCGAGCCCGGCCACCATGAAGGGCCGCTCGCCGTAGCGGTCGGCCAGCGTGCCGGCGACCGGCGCCACCGTCATGAACATCGCCGTCCACGGCAGCAGCCGCAGCCCGGCGCCGAGGGGGCCGTAGCCGAGGGCCGTCTGCAGGAGCTGCGCGAAGAAGAACACCGCGCCGAAGAGCGATGCGAACGTGAAGAAGATCGCGGCGTTGCCGGCCGAGAACGCCCGCGAGCGGAAGAAGTGCATCGGCAGCATCGGCTCGGCCGCGCGCAGCTCCCAGGCCACGAAGGCGGCGGTCAGGAGCGCGCCGGCGAGCAGCGACCCGATCACCTCGGGGCTGCCCCACCCGACCGTGTTGCCGCGCACGAGCGCCCAGACGACGCCGAGGGCGCCCCCGGTGACGAGCGCGAGCCCGCGGATGTCGAGGGCCGTGTCCGCGCCATGGCTCTCCCGCATCCGCACCAGCACGAGCGGCGCGGCGACGATACCGATCGGCAGGTTGATCCAGAAGATCCACTGCCAGGCGAGGCCCTGGACGACCGCGCCGCCCACCAGCGGGCCGCTGGCGACGGCGAGGCCGATGATCGCGCTGAAGATCCCGATCGCCGTGCCCCGCCGCTCGGGCGGGAAGGCCGCGCTCAGGAGCGCGAGGCCGAGCGGCACGATGAGCGCCGAGCCCGCTCCCTGGACGGCGCGGGCGGCGATCAGCCAGCCGACGGTGGGCGCAAGCGCGCAGGCGGCCGACGCGACCGCGAAGAGCACGAGGCCGGCGGCGTACAGGTTGCGGCGGCCGAAGCGGTCGCCGAGCGCGGCGCCCGTCATCAAGAGCACGGCGAAGCTCAGGTTGTAGGCGTTGACCGTCCATTCGAGCTGCTCGATCGACGCCCCCAGATCGAGCCGGATCGTGCTCAGGGCGGTCGAGACGACGAGCGTGTCGAGCGCCGCCATCAGCGAACCGATCCCGGTCAGGATGAGCACCCAGCGTGTGTGTGAGTTCGTGTTCATGGCCGGTTTGACGAACGCCGGCCGCCGACCTCATCGATGATGTGGCGTGGCCGCCGTCGTCTGTACGGGCAACGGCCCTCCATGCATGCCGACCGCACCGACACCGACGACCACGACCTGCTCGCCGCGGCGCGCGCGGGCGACGAGCGCGCGTTTCACCGGCTGGTCGGCCGCCACCAGCGCGGCCTGCAGTCGTACTGCTACCTCATGCTCGGCTGCCCGCACCGGGCCGACCGCGTGGTGCGGGCGACCGTGGCCGACGCGTGGCACGGCCGCGCCCGCGCCGACGAGCGCGCCTCCGCGCGCATCTGGCTGTACCGGATCGCGACGCTTGCGTGCGTCGATGAGCTCGCCCGCGATGAGCTGCACGGCTCGCGTTCGTCTAACCCTCCGTGGAGCTGATGCGAGACACGGACGCTGAGCGCGCGGCCGAGGGGCAGCTGCTCGACGCCGCCGAGGCCGGCGACGAGACCGCCTTCCGCCGGCTCGTGGAGCCGTACCGGCGCGCGCTCGACGTGCACTGCTACCGCATGCTCGGCTCGGCCCAGGACGCGGAGGACATCGTCCAGGAGACGTTGCTGCGCGCCTGGCGCGGCCTGGCGCGCTTCGACCGGCGGGGATCGGTGCACACCTGGGTCTACCGGATCGCGACCAACGCCTGCCTCGACGAGCTGCGGCGGCGGCCGCGCCGGGCCGAGCCGGTGCGCCCGTTCCCCGACGCCATGGTCGAGGAGGCCGCCGCGCCCGTCTACGAGCCGGCCGCCCGCTACGCGATCCGGGAGGGCATGGAGCTCGCGCTCCTGCAGGCGATCCAGCAGCTGCCCGGCCGGCAGCGGGCGGTGCTGATCCTGCGCGACGTGCTCGGCTGGACGGCTCCGGAGGTGGCCGAGCTTCTGGACACGACCACGGCGGCGGTGAACAGCGCCCTCCAGCGCGGCCGGGCCACCATCGACGACCACCTGCCCCGGCCGGCGCCGCGGCCTCCAGCCGCCACCGAGCGCGACCTGCTGCGGCGCTACATCGACGTGTGGGAGCGCGACGACGTCGACGGCCTGGTGTCGCTGCTGCGCGAGGACGCCGTCCTGCGCATGCCGCCCCAGCCCGCGGTGCGCGGCGCCGCGGCGATCGTCGCGTTCTTCCGCACGACCGCGACGAACGGCGACCTGCGCGGCATCAGCCTGGCACCCACGCGGGCGAACGGCCGGCCCGCCGTCGTCATGCACCGGCGCTCGGCGGGCGGGACGCTGACGCCGCACG
>DASXOR010000098.1:0-18970 GCA_036494095.1 Gaiellales bacterium
GCCGCGCACGGCGACAACCTCGTCATCGCCGTCGGCTTCCTCATGGAGAGCGCGGTCGAGAAGGTGGCCAAAGCCTTCCCCAACACCAACTTCGCCATCATCGACTCCGGCCCGGCGAAGCCGATCTCCAACCTGAAGAGCCTGCTGTTCCACGAGCAGGACGGCGGCTACATGGCCGGCTACCTGGCCGGTCTCGTGACGAAGACGAACGTCGTCTCGACGGTCGGCGGCCAGAAGATCCCGCCCGTCGACCACTACATCGCGGGCTTCATCGCGGGTGCCAAGGCGGCCAACCCGAAGGTGAAGGAGCTGAACGCCTACTCGCAGAGCTTCACCAACCAGGCGGCGTGCAAGGAGCTCGCGCTGAACCAGATCTCCCAGCACTCCGACGTCGTCTTCCAGGTGGCGGGCGGCTGCGGCCTCGGCGCGCTCTCGGCGGCCAAGGAGAAGGGCGTCTGGGGCGTCGGCGTGGATGCCGACCAGGCCTACCTGGGCTCGTTCATCCTCACGAGCGCGATCAAGAAGGTCGACGTCGCCGTGTTCGACACGGTGAAGGAGATCACCGGCGGGACGTTCAAGGGCGGCACGACCGACTTCTTCACCGCCCAGAACGGCGGCGCAGGCATCGGCGCGATCAGCTCGAACGTGCCGGCGGCCGACGTGACCAAGCTGCAGGCGATCCAGAAGAAGGTCGAAGACGGGACGATCGTCCCGCCCGACACCGTCAAGTAACCGATCGGCGGGGGCGGGGGTCGTGCCCGCCCCCGCCGATCTTGATCGATGGCCGAGCACCCAGCCCTGGAACTGCGTGGGATCACCAAGCGCTTCGGCAGCCTGGTGGCAAACGACGCTGTTGACTTCGAGCTCATGCCGGGCGAGGTGCACGCGCTCCTGGGCGAGAACGGCGCCGGCAAGTCGACGCTGATGAACGTGCTCTACGGGCTCTACCAGCCCGACGCCGGCGAGATCCGCATGGACGGCAAGCCCGTCCGCATCACGTCGCCCAGCGACGCGATCGCGGCGGGGATCGGCATGGTGCACCAGCACTTCATGCTCATCCCGGTGATGACGGTGGCCGAGAACGTCGTGCTCGCCTCGGAGCCGCGCAGCGGCCCGTTCCTCGACCTGCGGGAGGCGCGCAAGCGCGTTCTCGCCGTGTCCGACCAGCTGGGGCTCGCCGTCGACCCCGACGCGCGCGTCGAGGAGATCTCGGTCGGCCAGCAGCAGCGGGTCGAGATCGTGAAGGCGCTCTATCGCAACGCCGGCATCCTGATCCTCGACGAGCCGACCGCGGTGCTGACGCCGCAGGAGGCGTCCGACCTCTTTCGCATCCTGAACACGCTGCGCGGCGACATGGGGACGTCGGTCATCTTCATCACCCACAAGCTGGGCGAGGTGCTCGAGCTGGCCGACCGGATCACGGTGCTCCGGCGCGGGAAGGCCGTCGGGACGGTGCCCCGCGCGGGGGCCACCGAGGAGAGCCTGGCGCGGCTCATGGTCGGCCGGGAGGTGCTGCTGCGGGTCGAAAAGGAGCCGAGCCACCCCGAGCGCCCGGTGCTCGAGGTCGACGGCCTGCACGTCCTCGACGACCGCGAGCTCGAGGCCGTGCGCGGCGTCTCGCTCGGCGTGCGCCAGGGCGAGATCGTGGGCATCGCCGGCGTGGACGGCAACGGCCAGGCCGAGCTGGTCGAGGCGATCACGGGGTTGCGCCGGCCGACTGCCGGCACGATCACGGTCGCGGGGCACGACATCTCCCGCGCCGACGCCAAGGAGAGCATCGAGGCAGGGGTCGGCCACATCCCCGAGGATCGCCACCGCCGCGGCCTCGTGCTCGAGTTCTCGCTGGCCGAGAACCTGGCGCTGCACGACTACCGCAAGGAGCCGGCGTCGCACTTCGGCATCCTCTCGCCGGGCCGCCTCATCAGCCGCGCCCGCGGGCTCCTGGAGGAGTTCGACGTCCGCGGCGGCAACGCGCAGACGCTCGCTGGGGCGCTCTCGGGCGGAAACCAGCAGAAGGTCGTGATCGCGCGCGAGCTCTCGGACGATCCGCAGCTGCTCGTGGCCGCCCAGCCGACGCGCGGCCTCGACGTCGGCGCGATCGAGTTCGTCCACCGGCGGCTGGTGGAGGAGCGCGACCGCGGCCGCGCGATCCTGCTCGTCAGCTTCGAGCTCGACGAGATCCTCGGTCTGTCCGATCGCATCCTCGTGATGTACGGCGGCCGCATCGTCGGCGAGTTCGGCCCGAACGTCTCCGAGCTCGAGCTCGGCGTGGCGATGGCCGGCGGCGGCCGGGAGAGCGCGGCATGACGGAGCGCGCACCCGAGAGCGCCTGGGAGCGCGTCGCCGACTGGCTGAGCCCGCGCATGGAGGGCGTGCTGCTGCCCATCGGCACCACCCTGCTCGCATTCCTCGTCGGCGGCCTGGCCGTGCTCGCCGCCCACCGAAACCCGCTCACCGCGTACAAGGCGATCTTCAACGGCACAGGCCTGAACTGGGTGCTGCCGTGGACGTCGGGCAACGACCGCATCTTCGCCGCGATCAACCTGCAGCAGACGCTGATCGCGATGACCCCCCTGATCCTGACCGCCCTCGCCGTCGCCTTCGCGTTCCGGTGTGGCATGTTCAACATCGGCGGCCAGGGGCAGTACATCGTCGGCCTGGTCTGCTCCCTGTGGGTCGGCCTGCACTTCGCCGGCATGGCCAAGCCGTTGCACATCTTCCTCGCGCTGCTCGCCGCCACGCTCGGCGGTGCGGTGTGGGCCGGGATCGCGGGCGCGCTGAAGGCGTCGGTGGGCGCCCACGAGGTGATCTCGACCATCATGCTGAACTGGATCGCGATCTTCGGCAGCCAGTACCTGTTCGAGCTGGGTGGGCCGCTGCAGGGCTCGCAGCGCTCGGTGCCCGCGTCGAACCCGATCGCGAGCTCGGCGCAGCTGCCCGCCATCTGGGGCACCCTGCAGCCGCTCCACGCCGGCATCTTCATCGCGCTCGCCTCGCTGGTCGTGTACTGGTTCGTGCTCAACCGCACGACGCTCGGCTTCGAGGTGAAGGCGGTCGGGTTCAACCCGGACGCGGCCCGCTACGGCGGCATCTCGGTGGCGCGCAACTTCGTCGTGGCGCTCGCGATCTCGGGGGCCTTCGCCGGCCTCGCCGGCGCGATGGACATCCTCGGGTGGGAGTTCTCGGTCGCGACGAACGACATCCAGGTGAGCCAGATCGGCTTCATCGGCATCGCCGTCGCCCTGCTCGGCCGCGGCCGCGCGGTCGGCATCCTGCTCGCCGCGCTCCTCTTCGGCGGCCTCGAGGTGGGCACGTCGACGCGCGCGCTCGATCCGTCGGTGTTCCCGCCGGAGCTCGCGAGCAACCTGGCGACGATCATCCAGGGCCTGATCGTGCTCTTCGTCGGCGCAGAGCTCCTGCTCGTCTACGCGTGGCGGGCGCGGCGGGGACGGCCGCCCGCGCCGCGGCTCGACACGAGCCTGCGCGAGGAGGCGCTGTGAGCGCCGTCGCCGAGACGCTCCGGGCGCGGATGCCGTCCGGGGCGCGCGCCGTCGGCCTCGCTGGTGTGGTGGCCGGTCTGCTCGCCCTGTGGCTGGCGCTGCCGCCGTTCGAGGTACGGGCCCAGGGCGCGCCCGTCGCGCTCGCGCTCGTCGGCGTCGGCTGCGGCGCCTACGCACTGCAGGCGCGCGAGTGGCGCATCGGCGGCTGGGCGGTCGCGGTCGCGATCGTCGCTGTGCTGCTCGCGATCTGGGCGCAGGGGCGCAGCACCGCGACGCTCGGCGACATCGTCAACTCGGGCCTCTTTGCCTCGACGTTGCAGTACGCGACACCGCTCGGCTTCGCCGCCATCGGCGGCGTCCTGTGCGAGCGCTCCGGGGTGGTGAACATCGGCCTCGAGGGGATGATGCTGATGGGGGCGTTCTTCGGCATCTGGGCGGCCGCGTGGAGCGGGACGTGGACGGTCGGCCTGCTCGTGGCCATGATCGCCGGCGGTCTGCTCGCGCTCATCCACGCCATCTTCACGATCCACCTGCGCGCCGACCAGATCGTGATCGGCACGGCGATGAACTTCCTCGCGCTCGGGATCACCGGCTACGTCTTCATCGACGTCTACGGCGACCAGGGCACGCCTCCAAACGTGTCGATGGTGCCCGACATCAGCATCCCCGGCATCCGCAGCATCCCCGGCATCGCCGGCGTGTTCGGGTCGCTGAACATGATGATCTGGCTGCTCTTCGCGCTCATCATCGCCGTCCACATCGTGCTCTTCCACACGCCGATCGGGCTGCGTATCCGCGCCGTCGGCGAGCATCCGCGGGCGGCCGACACGGTCGGCATCCCGGTGTTCGGCGTCCGCTACGCCGCGGTGATCGGGTCGGGGATGCTGGCAGCGCTCGGCGGCGCCTATCTCTCGATCGGCTTCGTCGGCTCGTTCGACCAGGACATGACCGCCGGCCGCGGCTTCATCGCCCTCGCAGCCATGATCTTCGGCAAGTGGCGGCCGTTCGGGGCGTTCGGGGCGTGTCTCCTGTTCGGCTTCGCGAGCGGCCTGGCCGATCGGCTCCAGTCGAGCGCCAACGTCTCGGTCAACCTGCTCTCGACGCTGCCCTACGTGCTGACGTTGATCGCCCTCGTCGGGCTGATCGGCCGCTCACGGCCGCCCGCCGCCGACGGCCGCCCGTACATCAAGGAGTAGCGACCCGGACCACGCAGGTGCCTGGCACCCGGATCGGGTGCCAGGCACCGCGGAAGTCGATCAGGTTGGGGCTGTCTCCGGCTCAGGCGCGCGCCCGATGCCCTCCGCATCGCGGTCGGCGGGCGGCTCGATCGTGATGTTCGGCAGAGCCTTGTCGAGCCAGCGCGGGATCGTCCACGAGCGCTCGCCGAGCACCGTCAAGAGCGCCGGCACGAGCGTCATGCGCACGATCAGCGCGTCGGTCAGGATGGCGACCCCGAGCAGCAGGCCAAACTCCTTCGAGACGCGGTCGGGCGCAAGCAGGAACGAGAAGAACACCGACGACATGATGAATGCGGCGGCGATGATCACACGGCCGACGCCGGCCATGCCGTAGCGCACCGAATCGAAGGTGTTGTTCCCGTGAACGTGCTCCTCGCGGATCCGGCTCATCAGGAACACCTCGTAGTCCATCGAGAGGCCGAACAGGATCGCAAAGGCGATCGGCGGCACGAAGCTCTCGATCGGCCCGGTACGGTCGAGCCCGATGATGCCCATGCCGTGGCCGAGCTGCACCACGAGCGTGAGCGCCCCGAAGCCGACCACCGCCGACGCGAGTGTCGTCAGGGCCGCCTTGATGGCGATCACGAGCGAGCGGAACGCCATCGCCATCACGAAGAACGTGATGCCGATGATGTAGAGCAGGAACCACGGCGCCCGCGAGAGAATGCGGTTGCCGATGTCGGTGAACGCCGCGTTCGAGCCCGATACGTACGCGACCGCCGACGACCCCTTGAGGGCGTTCGGGATCACCGTGTTGCGGAAGGTCGAGACGATGTCGTCGGTCTTCGCGTCCTGCGGCTTGTACTTCGAGTAGGTGTTGACGATCGCCACGGACGCCTGTGCGGGGGTCTTCGCGTTGTAGATCGGCGCGACGACCTGCGAGATGCCGGGCGTGTGCTGGAATGCGTGCTGCAGCGTGACCGCGGCGTTGTGGTCGGAGTTGAGTGCGACCACGACCGGGATCGGCTCGGTGAAGCCCGGGCCGAACCCCTGCGAGAGCAGGTCGTAGGCCTTGCGCGTCGTCTGGTTCTTCGGTGCCGTGCCGGCGTCGGCCAGGCCGAGCCGCACCTTGATGACCGGCGAGGCGACGACGAGCAGGATCACCACCGCCACCGGGAGCACGACCTTGGCGTTCGAGGTCACGAACCGCCCCCACGCGGCGACCGGCGTCTTGGCCTGCCCCTCGCGAGAGTCGTCCGAGCCGCGCAGCCCCAGCCGGCCCCGGTCGATCTTGTGGCCGAGCAGCGACAGGATCGCCGGGAGCAGCGAGTTCGCCAGGAGCACGGCGGTCAGCACACCCAGGGCGCTGCCGATGCCGAGCTTGGTGATGAAGTCGATGCCGATCAGCGCGAGGCCGGTGATCGAGATGGCGACGGTCGTCCCGGCGAAGAGCACCGCCCGGCCGGCGGTCGCGCTGGCGGCCGCCGCGGCCTCCTGAGGGGGCAGGCCGTCGTGCAGGTACTGGCGGAACCGGGTGACGATGAAGAGCGTGTAGTCGATGCCGACGCCGAGGCCGATCATCGGCACCAGGATCTCGGTGACCGTATTGAAGTGCGTGAAGCGGGCCGCCAGGTAGAGCAGCATGAACGCCCCGGCGACCGCCGTGATCGCGAAAAGCAGCGGGATCATCGTCGGCACGAGCGCGCGGAACAGGATCATCAGGATGATGAACGCCGCGACGAGGCCGATGATGTCGGACAGGCCCTGGGTGGGCGGCGCGTTCTCGGCCTCGCCGGTGAACTGCGCGTCGATGCCGGTCTTGCCGGCGATCGCTTCGATATTGTTCTCGATGTCGACGATGCCCGCGCGGGGCAGCTGGAACCCGGTCTTGTCGTACTGGATGTCGAAGAACGCGATCCGGCCGTCCTTCGAGAGCTGATGCGCACCCTTCGCCAGCGGGTTCGTGCTCGTCGAGACGTCCTTGGCATGGAAGTCGAGCGAGCGCTGCGAAGCGGTGCCCGCAGCGATCATCTGCTGGATGGCAGCCCTGCCCTGCGGCGTGTCCAGCCGCTGGCCGGGAGGTGCGGCCACCACCACGCGCAGCGCGGCGCCCTTCTGAACGGGGAATTTGGCGTTGATCAGGTCGGTCGCCCTCTGCACGTCCGTCCCGGGGAGGTTGAAGTCGTTGATCAGGGTGCCGTGGAACGCGGCGTTCAGCCCGCCCAGCACCACGAAGATGGCGAGCCAGCTGAAGATCACCCGCCACGGGTGGCGGGCGAAGTGCCCCGCCATGCGGGCCTGCGCACCGGTGTGCGCGATCCGGCGTTGGTGCTCCAGATTGGGGTCTGCGAGATCAGTCATGAGTGAGGTACATCCTTGTACGTCGAATTGCTCGGCGAGGATCGAAAATCCGGCTGGCACGGACCTGTCCATGGCCCGGCACCAGAGCATGGTCGCAGGGTATCGCGGTTTGCCGGGAACCGTTCCAACGAGGTGCCGTCCATCGTCATGGGTCTACAGACCGGGCCGCGGCGACGAACTCATCGGTCGGCGACGAAGGCCGCCACCTGATCGAGGAACTGATCGCGCTCGCGCAGGAGGAAGAACATGTGGCCGCCGTCGAACATGACGAGCTTCGATCCGGCGATGCGGTCGTGCATCTCCTCGACGAGCGCAGTCGGCACGGTGCGATCCCGGCGCCCATGCAGGATCAGGGTGGGGGTATGGATCTGCCCGAGCCGCGCGGTGCAGTCGTAGCCCCGTGACGCCGCCCGCTGGCGCTTGTGCGCGTACTTCGGTTGCGGATACCGGTCCTTCAGCATCGGCAGCGAGCGCAGCATGTCGGCCGTGCGCACCGGCGCCGACATCGTCAGCTTCGCCGGCGTGCGCGCGCTCGCCGAGACGAGCACGAGCCCCGTCACCCGGTCGGGGTGTGCGAGCGCGAGCTCGAGTGCGATGCTTGCGCCCATCGAGATGCCGACGACGTGCGCCTGCGCGATCCCGAGCACATCCATCAGGCCGACCGCGTCGCCCGCCATCATCTCGATCGAGTACGGGATGTCGGGCTTGTCGCTGCGACCGGCGCCGCGGTTGTCGAAGGCGACCACGCGGTTGCCCTGGACGAGCCGGGCGATCATGCCGCCGAGCATGCCGACGTCGTTGCCCAAGCCGCCGATCAGGAGCACCGGCTCGCCGTCGCCGCGCTCCTCGTAGTAGATGCCAAGCTCGTTGATCCGCGCGATCGGCACCGCCGCAACCCTAGATGGTTGATCGGGAACTCCGTCGCGCCTGGTCGTCAGGCTGTGGTGGGTTGGCGGGGTGTCGTCGGGCTGCGGGCGCCCGGGACATCACCAGAGTTACCGATCAACCATCTCGCCCTGCCGATCGCCGCGGCGCGCGGTCGCGGGTCAGCCGCCGGACCCCGGCGGCGAGCCGACGCGGAATCGCAGCTTCACGACGCCGGCCGGACCGGACAGCTTCCGCAGCGTGACGACCCAGATGCCGCTCGGCATCGGGCATGCCTCCTCCCCCACCGTGCAGATCACCCTGAACCCGCGGTGCGCGCACGCGCTGCTCGCGGAGAACGGGACGGTGCGGATCATCAGGGCGCGCTTACGTGCGGCAGCCGGGCCGTTCCCCGGACGGGCACACCTACGGCAGCGCCGATCCGGTAGAGCAGGACGATCCCGGCCGCCCGGCGGAGCCGGAACGACCGCGCCTGGGGCACCACGCAACCCGGGCATCCGTCACATCCGATCTACGCCGTCGTCCTGAACGGCGGCGACGGCGCCGGGTTGATGGCGGCCGGAGCCGACGCCCTGGCCGCCATTTTGCCGGACGCGCAGCGGCTCACCCTGGCCGGCCAGACGCACGACGTCGCCGCCGAGGCGCTCGCACCGGTGCTTCGGGACCTCTTCTCCGGCTGATCTCAGGCGGCCGCGAGCTCGCGGTCGACCGCGTCGAGCACGAGCTGCCGGCATTGCCGCCGCGTCGCCATGCCGGTCAGGAGCCACGTGCCGAGGCCCTCGACGAGCGCGGTCAGCCGCCAGGCGGCCGCCTCGGCATCGACGGCTGCGGGCAGGTCGCCCGAGCGCTGCCCCTCGCGGATCACCTCGGCGATCGCGTTCGACCAGTCGGCGTAGACGTCTTCGTGGGAGTCCCGCAGCCCGGGCTCGCGGATCGCCCGGGTGGTCATCTCGCGCGCGAGCATCCAGATCTCGTACACCCGCGGGTCGGCGTCGAAGTAGACCAGGAGCAGACGCTGGAGCCGCTCGCGGGGCGCGAGCTCTCCGGCCACCTCGAGCTCGAGCTGCACCATCCTGGCCTCGGCATGGACGAAGGCCTGGCGCAGGAGCTCAGACCGCGTCTTGAAGTAGTAGTGCGGCAGCGTCGGCGAGACGCCGGCCGCCTCGGCGATGTCCTGCATCCGCACCCGCTCCACGCCGCGGTCGACGATGGCCCGGCAGGCCGCGCGCAGGATCGCCTCGCGCATCGCCGCGCCCTTCTGACGCCCCGCCGGTTTCTTCAGTGACGACACAGGAACCGGACGGCATTCAAGCATCCGCGGCCCGGGCCGGTCAAGCCCTGCGAACGCCTGAACCCATGTCCGGTGAACAACCGGAGACCATCTTGACGCGGCCGCGCGGGCCGTGGTATAGCTGCGGTGCGCCCTTGAGTCGTCCCTCAAACCTGCTGCGCGCGACGATTGCCCTGGCCGGGATGGTCGCGCTCCTTGCGACCGGCTGCGGCGGCGGCGGCTCCGCGGCGGGCGGCAGCGGCGGCGGTTCGAAGATCCTGCGGATCGGGACGACGTACTACATCGACACGCTGAACCCGCTGATCGGGATCGAGACCCAGGACGACACGGCCTACGGGATGGTGTTTCCGCAGCTCGTGCAGTACGGCCCGGGACTGAAGCTTGTCGGCGACTGGGCGAAGAGCTGGACGCATACGCCGAACGGCCTGGTGTGGACGTTCCACCTGCGCGGGGGCGGCAGGTGGTCGGACAAGGTGCCGCTGACCGCCGCGGATGCGGTGTGGACGATCCAGACGACGCTCAAGTACCGGTCGGGCGCGACCTCGTACCTCGCGAGCGTTCTGGATGGTGTGAGCGGAGCCTCCGCGCCGAATCGGAACACCCTGGTGATCACGTACTCGCACCCGGTCGCGCCGGCGCTTGCGAACCTGGAGCAGTTCTTCATCCTGCCGAGGCACGTGTGGGACAAGCACATCGGCAAGAACGGCACCGGGTTGAAGGCGTTCCTGCCGGAGCAGCACCTGCCGATGGTGTCCGCGGGGCCGTACACGATCACCCGGTACCAGGAGAAGGGGACGACCGTGTTCAAGCGCAACCCGGACTTCTACGGGCCGAAGTCGAACGCCGCGGCGGTGACGCTCACGTACTACACCAACTCGACCTCGATGGTCGCCGACCTCACCGGCGGCAACCTCGACTTCGTCGACGCCGTCCCGTACACGGCCGGCGGCGAGCTCAAGCACCAGCCGGGGATCGCGCTGGACGTGCAGCCGGGCGACGAGGTGACGAACCTCGGCTTCAACTCCAACCCCAGGAAGTCGAAGAACCGCGAGCTCTTGAACCCGACCGTGAAGGAGGCGCTCGAGTACGCCACCCCGCGGCAGCAGATCGTGAATGTCGTCTTCCGCGGCTACGCGCACCCGTGGGCCAACATCATGTCGGCGTGGTCGGCGCCCTCCGGCTGGATCAACCCGGCGGTCAAGCCGCTCCCCTACGACCCGGCCAAGGCCGGGCGGATCCTGGACTCGCTCGGCTACACGCGCGGCCCCGGAGGTGTGCGCGTCGTCCCGGCGACGAGCGGTGCCTACGCCCAGCCGGCCCACCGGATGAGCTACAAGGTCATCGTCCCGGACGACCTCGACTACAACGGCGATCGCCAGTTCCAGATCCTCGCTGCCGCCTACGCCAGGATCGGCGTGAAGCTGAACGAGGTCTCGGGCGGCGACGGCACCCAGGCCTACACGATGATCGTCGCGCCCGGCGCGAAGTACCTCTCGGCCGACATGTACACCTGGTACTGGCACCCGTACATCGACCCGAACTTCAACCTGTCGGTCGTCACCCGCGCCCAGTGGGACGACAACAGCGACACGGGCATGGACGACCCGAGGTACGACCGCTGGTACGCGCAGCAGAGCACGCTCGTGAACTTCGCGCAGCGCCAGGCGCTCGTGTGGAAGATGGAGGCGTACCTGGCCCAGCAGCGCCCCTACATCCAGCTCATCGACAACGACATGCTGACGGCGCACCGAAACGCCTGGACGGGCTTTCAGCCGAACCTGTGGGGCTACTGCAAGTGCTACTACACCGCCCCGCGGGCCGCGTCGTAGCGGCGCTCGCATCCGCCGCTCGCCGACAAGACCTGATCGACAAGGACGAGTACCCGCAGACGGCCCGAGCTCGAGATGCGCTGCGTGAACATCCTCTCGCGGCTTCCAAGCCCGCCTCTGGCTGATCGAAGCACCGGACAGCCTCCCCGAGCAGAGCCGCCGAGGCCCCGACGGCACCGGCCGCGGGTGCTTTCGCTCGGACGGGACGCCGGTCGTCGAGAGGGAGCCGGCGGCGAGCCTGCGCCGACAGCGCGTTCGCACGCGAGGCGGAGAACCGCGTCGGAAACCGCCGCGTAGGTGCGGCAGATCGCAGCCGCCCGTGCGCCGCAACCCCTGATGGTGCCGCCGCCCATGACTCCGGCGACGTTTGCCTGGACGCAGCCGCGTCCGGCCGGCGGCGGCGACCCGCCGGCCGGCACGACCACCGACGCCGCGCCGACGGCGAGAGCGCACGCGCAGACGAGTACGGCGACGAGCCGCACGTCGCGCCGCCCCACCGGGCGGCGCAGTCGCTGGGCCTCGGCGGGCACGACCGCCTCAGCAGCCCGGCCCGGTGAACTCGAGCGCAATGCCGCGGGGCAGGATGAGCACGGGGCACCGCGAGAGCTCGATCAGGTAGTCGGCCGCCGCGCTGATCGTCACCCGGCCGGTGACCGTCCCGGGCTTTGAGCCGACCACGAGCAGGTCGGCCTCCCCTGCGCCCAGCCCCACGGCCGTTGCGCCGAGCCCGACGGCGAGAGCAGCCGCCGTCTCGGCCGGGCACGGATCGCCGTCCTCGCCGATCGCGGCCACCGTGCGGACACCGTGGCCGTCCCGCTCGGCGAACCCGGCCGGTGCGATCCCGAGCGCCACCGGGCCGCCGTCCAGCAGCCTCCGTGCCGAGGCCTGCGGATCGACGTGGCCGGGCGCGGTGCGGTACTCCGATCCGAAGACGATCAGGTCAGCGCTGCGGGCGAGGGCGAGCTCGCGCAGCCCGACGGGCGTCGAGGCGCTGATGACGACATGCTGCGGGGCGTCTGGCTGCCCGAGCGCCTCGGCGCCGGCCGCGAGAAGGGCCTCGGCATCGCGGACCGCCAGCCGCTCACGACCGGTCTCGACCTCGTGCGCGTGGCGGACATAGGCGAGCGCGACCGCCGCACCAGCCCCGGCCAGGAGGCGGCCGAGGGCCAGCGCGTCGCGGTCGTTGCGCGTGCCGTCGTACGAGACGATGACGTTAGGCCGCACCACCGCCCCCATGCGCGGTTGCGGGCGTGACGCCGTGCGCGGCCGCCGGCGCCCCCGACGGGAATCCCAGGGAGGGGATGTCCGAGGGGTACACCTCGTGGCCGTGCACGGCGATGTCGCCCATCTCCATCTCCTCGTCGGTCATACGCAGCGGCGTGAACAGGGCCACGAGCCTGAGCAGGATGAACGTGCCGGCCGCCGAGAAGGCGATCACCCACATGCCCGTCAGCGCCTGCCACTTCAGCAGGTGCATCCCGCCCGTGACCGAGAAGCCGGGCACGACCTGCATCGCGGAGTCGGCGAAGACGCCCGTCAGCAGGCCGCCGGCCAGGCCGGCGAAGCCATGGGTGTAGACGACGCCGAGCGTGTCGTCCACGCGGTTGAACGGCGGCAGCAGCGCAAGGTAGTTGTACGCCAGGTAGACGACGATCGAGGCGATGACGCCGATCATGATCGCGCCGTAGCCGTTCACGAATCCGGCCGCCGGGGTGATGGCGACCAAGCCGACGATCATGCCGTTCACGCTCCCGATCAGGGAGGGCTTCCGGTTGGTGGCGTAGTCGCTGCACACCCAGACGAGGAACGCAACGGCGGTTGCAAGGTTGGTGTTCAGCACCGCCGATGCCGCATCGACGCCCGCGTTGTACGGATCGCCGCCGTTGAAGCCGTTCCAGCCGAGCCAGAGGAGCCCGGCGCCGAGCGCGACCATCGCCAGGTTGTTGGGCGCGTCCACCTCGCGGTCACGCGCCAACCGCGGTCCGATCACCCAGGCGGCCACGAAGCCCGAGGCCCCCGCGGCCAGGTGGATCACATACCCGCCGCTGAAGTCGACGGCGCCGTGCTGCGCGAACCAGCCGCCGCCCCAGATCAGGAACGCGTTCACGGTGTAGATGAACGTCGCCCAGAGCAGGACGAATGGGATCCATGCCTTGAAGCGGACGCGTCCGAGCACCGAGCCCAGCATCAGGATCGGGGTGATGGCGGCGAACACGAACTGGAAGTAGACGAGCGAGGACTGCGGGATGTCGAGCACGCCGGCCGCTCCGAGCGCCGGGATCCTCGCCTGCCCCTGCTCGGAGGCGTGGTCGAGCACCGCGCCAGGCCTGCCGACGAAGTTCGAGAGGAAGCCGTGGCTGCCCCCGGCCAGGTGGAACGGGCTGCCGAAGCCCATCTTGAACCCGTACGACACCCACATCACGAGCACAAGCGCGAAAGCGATGAACGCCAGCATCATGCTGTTCACCGACCAGCGCTTCTGCATGACGCCGCCGTACAGGACGACCAGGCCGGGGACGCTCATCAGGCCGACCAGTGTGGCCGCGGTCATCTGCCACGCATTGTCGCCCGGATTCATCCAGTGCGGGTAGAGCATGGGGGTCTCCTTCCCCGGGGTGGCCGCGGCCGCCCCGTTCGTTAAATGCAAAAAGGCCCCAGGACTCCGAGAGTCCTGAGGCCTCAACGCCTCCACACGCGGCACGGTGCCGCAGATGCTTGCGACTCAGCTTAGTGCAGCCTGCGGACGTGCGTCAAGCAGGCGGTGTCAGCAGTCGGGGGCGCCCTGCTCGCGGCGCTCGAGCTCGAGCATGAGCCGGCGCAGGAGCGAGTTCAGCTGGGTCTGCTCGCGCGAAGAGAGCGCCGCCGCCATCAGCGCCTCCTTCTTGGCCTGAACGCCCACGGTGCCGCGATACGTCTCGCGGCCGTGGTCGGTCAGCTCGACCACGACGCCGCGGCGGTCGTCGGGGTCGGGCAGCCGCCGAACGTAGCCGGCCTGCTCGAGCCGGTCGAGCCGGTTCGTCATCGCGCCGCTCGAGAGCTCCATCCGCCGCGCGAGCTTGCCGGGCGTGCTGCGATGCGGCGGCCCTGACTGGGCGAGCACCGAGAGCGCCTTGTACTCGCCGTGGTCGAGCCCGAACTCGGCAAGCGTCTCGTCCGTCGCGCGGTTCAGGCGGCGGGCGATCCCCCCGATGCGATCGACGATGCCCTCCACCTCGAGGTCGAGCTCCGGCAGTACGAGATGGATCGTCTCGAGGAACCGATCGACGTGGTCACGCTGTTCTGTCCGGGTCGGTGTCACCTCGCGGAAGTATGCCGAATAATTCCCTTGACGTCAAGAGATATCACGGCTATATTCTCGATCTCAAGATATTCGATGTCGAGAGAGGTGAGGCGGATGCAACCAATCGACACCCATACACACAGGATCATCGCGGCCGACCGGATGGAGCGACTGCGTCACGACGCCGAGCGCAACGCGGGAGCCGCGACCCCTCGCCGGGTCCGGCTGGGCCACGCGCTGATCGCCGCCGGAGCGCGCCTCAGTCGGGAAGGAGCGGCACCGTCGTCCCCGGGTCGCGCCCGAGCAGCACGGCCCGGGTGACCGCACCCGAGCCGAAGCGGGCGTGCACCTCGTCGAGCGCCGCGTCGAGCGCGCCGCCGGCCCGGCGATCGAAGGGCAGCGTGAGCTGGACGGCCCGATCGTCGGCGAGGTTCGCGACGGCGATCCCGACGAGCGTGAGCCCGCGCCGCTCGATGGTCGGCATCGCCGCGGCGAGCAGGGTACGGGCGGCGACGAGCACGAGCTCCGTCTCGGCCGTCGCGTGCGGGAGCGTGTGCGACCGGGTGGCGCGCGTGAAGTCGCCGAAGCGCAGACGCAGCACCACCGTGCGCCCGACCCGGTCGGCAGCGCGCATGCGCCGGGTCACGCGGTCGACGAGGCCTGCCAGGATGGCGTCGACGGCCTCGGGCGAGCGCCGCCGCCGGCCGAGCGCGCATTGCGAGCCGATCGACCCCCGCCTGCGCCGCACCTGCACCGGCCGCGGATCGCGGTTTCGTGCCAGAGCGTGGAGGTGCCGTCCCGACCCGCGGCCGAGCATCCCGACGAGCGCGGCCTCGTCCATCCGCGCCACCTCGCCGACGGTCACGATGCCGCGCTCGTGCAGCTTCGCAGCGGTGACCCGGCCAACGCCCCACAGCCGCTCGACCGGCAGCGGATGCAGGAACGCGAGCTCGCCCTCGGGCGGCACCACGAGCAGGCCGTCGGGCTTGGCGACGCCGCTTGCCACCTTCGCCAGGAACTTCGTCCGTGCGACCCCGACCGTGATCGGCAGGTTCACGCGCTCGCGCACGGCCCGGCGCAGTCGCGCCGCGATCTGCGCCGGCGTCCCCGCGATCCGCTCCATCCCACGCACGTCGAGGAACGCCTCGTCGATCGAGAGCCCCTCGACCATCGGCGCCATGTCTGCGAAGACGCGGTAGACATCCCGGCTGGCCTCGGAGTAGGCCGCAAACCGGGGCGAGACCACGATCGCCGAGGGACACAGGCGGCGCGCGTAGGCGCCGCCCATTGCCGTGCGCACGCCGTGCGCCTTCGCCTCGTAGCTCGCCGCCAGGACGACGCCGGACCCGACGATCACGGGTCGCCCCCGCAGCCGCGGATCGTCGCGCTGCTCGACCGACGCGTAGAACGCGTCGAGGTCGGCGTGGAGGATCGTCGCCCCGATCGACACGAACGTATGTTCGCACACCGAGGTGCGCAATTCACGAGAACAGGGAAAGCTGAGGGCATGGACATCGAAGGGCGGACGGCGATGGTGACCGGCGCCGGTGCCGGAATCGGCCGCACCATCGCGCTGCGGCTGGCCGCGAAGAAGGCTGCCGTCGTGGTCGTCGACGTCGACGGGGTGGCCGCTCGGAGGACGGTCGAGGCGGTTGCCGACGCCGGGGGGCGGGCATCCGCGGTGGTCGCCGACCTGACCCGCCCGCGCGACGTCGAGCGCGTTGTGGCGACCGCCACGGCGGCGGACGGCCGGCTCGACATCCTCGTGAACAACGCCGGCGGATATGCCTCCCCCGTGTACCCCGAGGCCTCGGCGCGGCACTGGCAGCGCGTTCTCGATCTGAACCTGCGCGCGCCGATGCTCGCCATCCAGGCCGCCCTGCCGGCGCTCGAGCGCGACGGAGGCGGCGCCGTGGTGAACATCGCCTCCTCGGCGGGCGTCGGCCTCGATCCGCATCCCGGCCCCGAGTACGCGGCCGCCAAGGCGGGCGTGATCCGGCTGACGGCCTGCCTGGGGCCGCTGGGGGAGCGCGGCGTGCGGGTGAACTGCGTCTGCCCGCACACCGTGGCGACCGAGGCGGTACTCCGCGCCATCACGGGGCACACCGCCCGCGGCGAGCCGCTCCCGCTCGACCTGCAGGGCGAGCTGATCGATCCGGCCGAGGTCGCGCGCGTGGCCGTCGAGCTGATCCAGGCCGACGGCATGGCCGGGCGCGTGATCGCGCTGCACGGCGGGCGGCCGCCCCGGCTCCTGCACGGGCGGGCGGGACGCTAGATGAGTGATTCCACCACGCCGCCGCGCGCCTGGACGTCCATCGGTAGGGGTTGGCGCGCCCTGGTGGTGCTGCGGCTGCGAACAGGACATCACGGCGGCGTGGTGGAATCACTCATCTAGGCGCCCGCCGCGGCCAGTGCGCGCGGGAGAAGGCGGTCGTCTCCCAGCCGCTCGGCGCACGCGGCGAAGGCCGGGGTGGGACCGCGGAAGCGCAGGTCGGCCGCCGCAGCGAACAACGGCTCGGCGTCGCGCAGCGTCGCGAGGCCCTTGAAGAGCAGCGCCAGCTCGCGCCGCTCCCCGAGCACCTCGGGCGGGAAGTCCTCGACCGCGCCGTGCTGGTTCACGAGCCGGGCGGCCGTGACCTTGCCGATCCCGGGGATGCCCGGGTAGCCGTCGGCGGAGTCACCGACAAGTGCGAGCAGGTCGGGGATCCGGGGAGGGTCGACGCCGAACTTCTCCCGCACCCCGGCGGCGTTGCGGATCGTCTCGCTGCGGCGGTCGACCTGGACGACGCGGCTGCCGGCCACGCACTGGGCCAGATCCTTGTCCGGCGTCCAGATGCACACCTGCTCGACGGCGTCGTCGGCGGAGGCGATCCGTACCGCCGCCGCCAGCGCGTCGTCGGCCTCGAGCGCCGTCATCGGCCACACCGCCACGCCCATCGCGGCCAGCGCCTGCTCGAGCGGCTCGAACTGCAGAAGCAGCGCGGGATCGACGCCCGCCCCGGTCTTGTATCCCGGCCACAGGTCGTTTCGGAACGACTCGATGACGTGGTCGGTGGCGACGCCGACGTGGCCCCCGCCCGTCTCGACCGTCTGCAGCACCGTGTGCAGGACACCGATCACAGCCCCGTAGCGGCGATCGCCGCGGCCGCCCCGGCGGCGGCCGTAGAACTGGCGGAAGAGCTCGTACGTGCCGTCGATCAGGTGGACGACCATCAGCCGTCCGCCTCGGCCAGCCGGGTCGCGGCCTTCTCGGCGCCCGCGGTCGCCGCGTCGTGCGCCCTGCGGGCGGCGCGCTCCCGCGTCCCGGCCTGCTTCAGCGCCCGCTCGGCGGCGGCGAGCGCTTCCTCGGCCTGCTCGAGCTCGCCCGTGGCCGCCGCCAGCTCGTCCTGCGCGCGGGCGGCGTCGGCCTCGGCCTTCTGGCGTTGCTTCGCCGCGGCCGCATCGGCGCGGGAGCCGGCCGGCGGCTCGCTCCGCGGCCGCGCCCTGGCGGCCTTCGGCGGCGTCGGCCGCTCGCGGACGCGGTCCGGCGGGACGGCGATACCGAGCGGGAAACCGACGGCCTGCACCTCTTTCACGAGCACGCCGGCGCGCACGTCTTCGGCAAGGGCCGGATCGAGCGCCGCGGCGTGCAGCGTCTCGCGCACCTTGCCGAGCGTCGCCTCGCCGCCCGCCGCCTTCGCGGCGGCGCGGACCAATGCGTCGAGGGCCCGTGTCTCGGCCGCGACCGCAGCGCGCAGATCGCGCGCCGATCCGGCGGCGAGCTGCACCTGGCGCAGCCGCTCGCCGGCAGCCAGGAGCGCGCCGAGGAGCTTCGGCTCGGCGCGGACAACCCGATTCACGACCCCGGCCGCCACCGTGGGCTTTCGCAGCGCCTCGACCGCGGCCGCCTCGCCCCGGCGGCCCTCGCCGCGCAGCGCCTTCACCGCCGCGGCGCGGGCGGGGACGAACTCGTCCAGCCCGCCGCCGTACAGACGGTCGACGACGTCCTCGGGTGCGCGTGCATCGGTGGCGCTCGGCATGGGTATGCACGCTAGACCATGATGCAGGGATGGCGAAGCTCGACCATGCCCGATGGTGGGCGATCCGGCCGGCCCGCAACCGCACGCCCGCGAACTACCTGTGCCCGCTGTGCGGCTACCGCCTGCACGCCATGACCGACCACATGCTGATCGCGCCGGAAGGCGACGCGAACCGGCGCCGGCACGCCCATTCCGAGTGCGTCGCCGCCGCCCGCGCCCAGGGGCGGCTGCCGCTGCGAGACGAGTGGCTCGCGACCCAGCCGCGAGCGCCGTCGCGCCTGCGCCGCCTGCTCGGCCGCGACCGATGAGTTTGGCCAAAGCCCCACGTCTATCCACTGACCCCGGCGGCGTCGCTGCGCCGCCGCACCACCCGCAAGGAGGAACCACATGGCCGGCGAGATCGTGCACTTCGAGATCCCCGCAGACGACACCGCTAAGTCGCGCGAGTTCTGGGGCTCGCTATTCGGATGGCAGTTCCAGTCGTTTCCCGGGCCGTCCGAGTACCACATGACCCAGATCGGCGAGTCGACCGGCGGGGCGATCACCAACATGGAGCCCGGCAAGCGCGGGACACGCGCGTACTTCAGCGTCGACGACATCAAGGCCGGTGCCGCCCGGGTGAACGAG
>DASXOR010000099.1:0-7240 GCA_036494095.1 Gaiellales bacterium
GGCGACGCGGTGTTCTCGCCGCGGCTGGCCGGCTTCGTGCTCGACGCCTTCGCCGCAACGCATCCCGGAGCCGACGATCCTGGCCTCGACCACCTCACGGACCGCGAGCGCGAGGTGATGCGCTACCTCGCCCGCGGCTACGCGTACAAGGAGATCGGGCTCGAGCTCGGCATCTCCGTCAAGACCGTCGAGTCGCACGCCTCGGCCGTGCTGCGCAAGCTGCAGCTCTCCAGCCGCGGCGCGCTCACCCGCTGGGCCGCGGCGCGGCACCTGTTGTAGCCCGCCGGAGTTACGGTTCGGGTGATGGCCGCCGGTCGTGCCGACATCCGCTCCGCCCGCATCGTGCTCGTCTCCGGCAGCACGCGCGACGGCTCGACGAACACCGCGCTCCTGCGCACGGCGCAGGCCGTGGCGCCCGCCGGCATCGAGGCGGTGCTGTACGGCGGAATGACCGACCTGCCCCACTTCAACCCCGACGACGACGCCGATCCGCTGCCCGCGGCGGTGACCGCCCTGCGGGCCGAGGTCGCCGCGGCGACGGCCGTGCTCTTCTGCACGCCCGAGTACGCGGGCGCGCTGCCCGGGACGTTCAAAAACCTGCTCGACTGGACGGTGGGCGGGTTCGAGATGTACCAGAAGCCGGTTGCGTGGGTGAACGCGTCGGGGTCACCGACGCGGGCCGCCCACGCGCACGCATCCCTCGAGACGGTGCTCGGCTACATCCACGCGGATGTCGTATCGGATGCCTGCGCGCACATCGCGGTCACCCGCGACCGGGTCGGCGCCGACGGGATGGTCGCCGATGCAGACGTCCGCCGCAGGATCGGCGAGGTGCTCACGGTGCTGGCGCAGCAAGCCGTGGCGACCTGACCGTCCGTGCCGGCTAGCCCGTCTCGGCGTTGCCGCGCCGGCGCAGGCGGCCGCTCTGGAGCTCGACCAGGCTCGGGCGGCAGTGCTCGACCTGGAGCGTCGTGTGGGTGAGCTGGAAGCGGTCGTGCAGGAGCCGGTCGAGATCGCGGCGGGTCTCATGGCAGTCGGCCTTCTCCTCGACGAGCACGTGGGCGGAGAGCGCCGGGAAGCCGGATGTGACCTCCCAGATGTGCAGGTCGTGCACCTCGACCACGCCGGGCTGATCGGCCAGCGCCCGGCCGACGGCTTCGACGTCGATGCCCTCCGGGGCGGCCTCGAGGAAGATGCGGCCGCTGGCCTTCAGGAGGAAGGAGGCGGCGCGCAGCATGAGCGCGGCGACGAACAGCGAGGCGATCGGGTCGGCCCGGTCAAAGCCGGTCGCCAGGATCACGCCGGCTGCAATCGCGGTGCCGATGAACGCGTACAGGTCGGTGAGGATGTGCTGGAAGCTGCCCTCGACGTTCAGGCTCTGGCGGTTGGCCCGGGCCAGAACCCACGTGGCGGCGACGTTGACCGCGATGCCGACCATGGCGACGGCGAGGATCAATCCCGCGCCGACGTCGGGGGGCGCCAGCAGCCGGCGGATGGCCTCGAAGACGATCAGGATGGCGAGCAGGAGCAGGGTGATGCCGTTGGCCTGTGCCGAGAGGATCTCGGCGCGGCGAAAGCCGTACGTCATCGCGCCGCGCGCCGGTCGCAGCGCCAACCGCGCCGCCCACAGCGAGAGGCCGATGGCGGCGGCATCGGTGAGCATGTGGGCCGCGTCGGAGAGCAGCGCCAGGGAGTGGGCGACGACGCCTGCCGCGACCTCGACCGCCATGAAGCCCAGGATGAGCCCGAGCGCGATCGCGAGCTGGCGCTGGTTCGCGTCGGCGCTCACCCCGTGGGAGTGCTCCGGGCCGGAGTGGCCGTGGTGACGGCCGCTCATCGGGGCGGCGACCCGCCCGCTGGCGCGCAGCAGCCGCAGGCGTCGCCGCGCCAGCTCGCCCGCCCCTCGCGCACGGCGACGGCGGCGATCACGAGCGCGGCGAGCGGATCGGCCCACCACCAGCCGAACAGGGCGTTCGCGCCGAGGCCGATCAGAAGCGCGATCGACAGGTAGGCGCACAGCAGATTCTGCGCGCTCTCCGAGACCGTGGCGCTCGAGCCGAGCTCGAGGCCGATCCTGCGCTTGGCCCGCGCCAGCAGGGGCATCGTCGGCGCAGTCACCGCCGCGAGGCCGATCCCGACCCAGCTCGTCTGCGGATGGTCGCCGCCGATCAGGTCGCGGCCCGCCTCGACCGCGACATAGGCGGCGAGCAGGAAGAACGAGACGGCGATCAGCTGCTGGGCTCGGCGCTCGGCCCGATCGCCGTCGCCGACCCGCCGGCCCGTGAACAGCCACACGATCACGGTGCCCGCTGCCACCTCGACCAGGCTGTCCAGGCCGAAGCCGACGAGCGCGATCGAGCCGGCCGCCACGCCGGCGCCCACGGCGATCGCAAACTCGATCACGTGCCAGGCGTTGCCGCCCCACGCCAGCACCCGGGCGCGGCGCATCAGCACCGCACGCTCGGCGCTTCGCGCGGCGGTGCGCGAGCGCAACTCGATTAGCGGAAGCCCGCCCACACACCCACCTCCGAACGACCGGACATGGGTCATCTTAGCCCTGACCAGGCATCTCGGGCCCTCTGTCAAGCAAACAATCCAATAGATGTTAGTCTGTCATCATGGCAGGACGGCTGCTGCATCTCACCGAGGCCGAGGGCCGGCAGCTGCGGATGAGGCGGGCGGCGGTCGCGGACGCCGAGCGGGTCGCCGCCGCGTACGGCGCGCTGGCCGACCCGACACGGCTCTCGCTCGCACTGTCGCTCCGCGGAAGCCGGGAGCTGTGCGTGTGCGATCTGGCCTGGATCAGCGAGCGCAGCCAGACGCTCGTGTCCCACCACATGCGCCACCTGCGCCAGCAGGAGCTCGTGACCGCCCGCAAGCAGGGCAAGATGACCATGTACGCGCTCACCGAGCGCGGCCGGGTGCTGCTCGAGGCGGCGGTCGCCGAGCTCGGTGGCGAGCGGTGAGCTACGTCGCCTCGCAGGCCTGGGTCGCGGTCAAGGACGCGTTCCTGATGGCATGGGAGGTGTGGTGGGCGCTGGTGCTCGGCTTCGTCATCTCGGCGATCGTGCAGGCGTGGGTGCCGCGCGAGCGGATCGAGGCCAGGCTGGCCGGCTCCGGGCCGCGGCCGCTGACGTGGGCGACCGGGCTCGGCGCCGCCTCGTCGTCGTGCTCGTATGCGGCGATCGCAATCGCCAAGAGCCTGTTCGAGAAGGGCGCGTCGGCGTCCGCGGCGGTCGCGTTCCAGTTCGCGTCGACCAACCTCGTCTGGGAGCTCGGGCTCGTGCTGTGGGTGCTGATCGGCTGGCAGTTCACACTGGCCGAGTACCTGGGCGGCGTGGTCATGATCGTGCTGATGGCCGTCCTGCTGCGCGCCTTCATCTCGCCGCGGCTCGAGGAGGCGGCACGCGCTCATGCCCAGGCTGCCGACACGGGCCACCAGCATCACGCGGCGTCTGCGGAGCTTCGGCTCCGCGAGCGGCTCACCTCGATCGCGGCCTGGTCGGACGTGGCGCACAACTTCCGTGGCGACTGGCAGATGCTCTACCGCGAGATCACAGCCGGCTTCCTGCTCGCCGGGCTCGTCGGCCTTATCGGCGACTCGGCCTTCAACTCGCTCTTCCTGCGGCACGCAGCCGAGCCTCTGCCCACGATCGAGAACGTGATCGTCGGGCCCCTTATCGCCGTGCTGAGCTTCGTCTGCTCGGTCGGCAACGTGCCGCTCGCTGCGGTGCTGTGGTCGGGCGGGATCAGCTTCGCCGGCGTGCTCGCGTTCATCTTCGCCGACCTGATCGTGCTGCCGATCATCGCCATCTACCGCAAGTACTACGGCTGGCCGTTCGCGCTTCGGCTGACCGCGCTCATGTTCGTGACGATGGCGGCCGCCGCGCTCGTGATCGACGGCCTGTTCAGCCTGCTCGGCCTCGTCCCCACCGCCCGCCCGACCCGCGCCGACATCTTCCAGACGATCCAGGTGAACTACAAGCTTGCGCTGAACGCGATCGCGCTCGGCGTCTTCGTCGCCCTGTTCGCGCTGACGCTGCGCCGTGGAGCCACCGACCCCGTCTGCCACATGACGGTCGACCGGGGCAGATCCACGTCGCTCACCGTCGACGGCACGACGTACCACTTCTGCTCCGAGCGCTGCCGCGACACCTTCCGGTCGCAGCGCGAGCTCATATCGACGACCAGAACTTCTCGATCGTCGCATTGAACGCCGCCGGGTCCTCCTGGAACGGCTGGTGTGCCTGCTCGGCGACGGAGACGAGCCTCGCGCCCGGGATCAGTCGCGCGATCTCGCGCGAGTGGCGCGGCGGGCAGATGATGTCCTCGTCACCGTGGAGGACGAGTGTCGGCACGGCGATCGCGCCGAGGCGATCGCGGGTGTCGTGGTGCAGGATCGCGCGGGCCGTGCGCTGGAATGCCGCGGTCGACTGCGGGTAGGGGTTTTGCAGCATCGCGTCGCAGAACGCGTCGACGCGGCCGTCCTCGAAGACCGCCTTCGAGTAGGTCGACGCCAGGAAGTACATGAGGAATGTGCGGTCGTCGTCGGCGATCCCGGCGAAGTACGCCGAGCTCTCGATGAAGGTGCGGAAGAGGCGGTCTGAGTACGCCCACGATCCGACGATCACCAGGCTGCGGGTGAGGTCGGGGCGCGCGATCGCGAGCTCCTGCGTGATCGCCCCGCCCATCGAGAATCCCATCACGTGCGCGGGGCCGACGCCGATCGCGTCGCAGAGCGCGACCGCGTCCGCGGCCATGTCTGGCACCGTGAACTCGCCGTCGGGCAGCGACGAGCGGCCGGCCCCGCGGTTGTCGACCACGGTGACGCGGTGGTGCTCGCTGAACGGGCCGAGCTGGCCGTCCCAGGCGGTGATGTCGTCGCCGAGACCGCAGAGCAGGAGGACGTCATCGCCCTCCCCCGCCTGCTCGTAGTGCAGGTCGACGCCGTTTACGTGTTCGATGGGCACGGCGCGATCCTAAACCGTTTGCCCGGCGCCCATCCGCGTCTGCATGCGGGCGGAATGCCGGCCGCACCGAGACGGCCTCCCCCGCGTCCGGCCCGGCGTCCGCCGTGGTCGTCATGAGGCCGTGCGTGATCGCGAAGAGGCGCGCGCGGGCGCGGTTGGACGCGCCGATCTTGCGGTAGATGTGCTCGACAGCACCTCGACCTCGCGGGGCGTCAGCCCGGCCGGGCCGACCCGGCGGCGGCTGACGCGGTGGCCGGCCGCGCGCAGGACGGCATCCGCGGCGTCGCCATCGAGCCGTCCCGCCGCGACGTCGGCGCGCGGGTCGCGCGCCGAGTCACGCCGTCGATGCCACCACTCGTGCGAATGCCATGCTGGTCTCCTGGTCGAGTTTCGTGACGCTACAAGGTCTCGGATCGGCTCAGCTCGTTACACGCCGCTCGACCGGCACGGGCGCCGGCTCCGGAGCGGCCCACCCGGCGTGGGCTTCGAGCTGGGCGGAGAGCGCGAGCAGCAGGTCGTCGCGGCCCGGCGGCCCGACAAGCTGAACGCCCACCGGGACGCCGGCGTCGGTCTGCGCCAGCGGGAGCGAGATCGCCGGCTGGCCCGTCACGTTCCAGATCCGCACAAGGGCGCTGAAGCGGACCGCGTCATCGGTCACGCCGACCTGGGAGCGAATGCCGGCGACCGGGGCCGGCAGTCGCGTCAGCGTCGGCGTGACGAGCACGCCGTCGGGTGGCCAGGAACGCAGGACGCGGCGCGAGAAGGCGATCAGGCGCTCGCGCGCGTCGAGGTAGTCGAGCAGGCCGATCGGCGGGCGCTCGAGCAGCCAGGCACGCGTGGCGGGCTCGGCCTGGCCGGGATCGACCCGACGCCCGTGCAGGCGCTCGACCACCCGCACGAGGTGCTGCAGCGTCCCGGTCGCGAACGTCGACCAGGCGGCGGGGAACTCCTCGTCGTCCCAGTCGGGCGACTCCTCGCGCACGTCGTGACCGAGCTCTGCGAGCAGCGACGCCGCCCGCATCGCTGCGGCGCGCGGCTCCTCGTCCACCGGGACTCCGAGCGGCGCGTCGAGCGCGAGGCGGATCGGTACGCGGCCCGGCGGGCGCCGTGTCGCCTCGGCGAACGTCTGCCGAGGCGACCCGATCCAATGATGGTCGCCCGGCTCGTATCCGGCCATCACATCCAGCGCCAGCGCCACATCGAGCGTCGTGCGCGCGATCGGGCCGTCCGCCGGAGTGCCTGCGCCGATGTCCCCGAAGTCCGGGCCGATCGAGACCCGGCCACGGCTTGGCTTCAGCCCCAGAACGCCGCAGCAGGCGGCGGGTATCCGGATCGACCCGCCGAGATCGCTGCCGTCGGCGAGACCGACCATGCCCGCCGCCACCGCCGCCGCGCTGCCGCCCGAGGAACCCCCGGCGGCGAGCTCGACGTCCCGCGGGTTGCGGGTGATGCCGTAGCGCGTCGACTCAGTCACCGGCCGCAGCCCGAGTTCGGGTGTGGTCGTCTTGCCCACGACGATCGCGCCCGCTTCGCGCAACCGCCGCACATGTGCCGTGTCGTGGTCGGCGACCCAATCGCCGAACGCGGCACTGCCATGAGCGGTGGGGAGGCCCGCGGTGGCGCCGAGCAGATCCTTGAGGGCGACGGGGATGCCGCACAGCGGACGCGGGTCGCCCGCGCGAACCGCGTCGGCTTCGGCCAGCGCACGCTCGGGACAGATGAAGGCGAAGGCGTTGACAGCCGGGTCGATGCGCTCGATGGCCCGAAGCGACGCTTCCACCAACTCCCGAGCGGAGAGCGCGCCCGAGCGCACCAGTGCCGCCTGCTCGACCGCGCTCCCGCAGAGGGCATCCCCCGCCGCGGTCATGGGAGCGCTCCAGCCGTCCTCTCCGCGCCGTCCACGAACGCTGCGTGGACGGGGAAGCCCTCGAGCCGCTCGGGTTCGGGCAGGCCGTGTCGTTCGCGCAGGCCTCGAAACGCGTCGCCGGAGGCAAACGCCTCGAAGACCTCCCGAGACGGGCAGGTGTCGACGAGCACGATCCCCTCGGCCCCGCGCAGGCAGAGATGCAGCTGCATGTTGGCGGGCGGGATCTCGGCGACCATCGCGTCATAGCGGCGCAGGAGCTCGTCGGGATCGCCGGCGAACCGCCAGATCGAGGTGTGCACCGGCAGCTCCTCTCACAAGATAGACAGAAAATCTGGACACCGTGTCCAGATGCGATTCCGATCCTACAAGATGTCGGACGCTCTGTCTAGACTTCCTGTCGTGT
>DASXOR010000100.1:0-3436 GCA_036494095.1 Gaiellales bacterium
TCACCGCAATCACGTGCGAGTGGCCGGCCAGCCCGCTGCCTGTCGGGATCGCGACCGGAGCCGCGCCCACGTCCGTGAACGCCTGCCATGCGGAGTCGAGGCCGGGCTCGACCGCGATCGACGTTCCGGGTTCCTCGTCGCCGACGATGAAGCGCGCCGCCGCCACCGCCGCCTGCGCGCTTGCGCCGGCCCGTCGCCGCAGCAGGAGCTGGGCGTGAATCTGGGGCTGGGCGTGCCCGCCCATCGTGCCGGCCACCCAGTGCACACGGCCGTCGCGCTCGGCCATCAGCGGCATGAGCGTGTGCAGCGGCCGCTTGCCGGGAGCGGGCGCGTTGGGACTGGCCGGGTCGGCCGAGAAGCAGGCGCCGCGGTTGTGCAGGAGGATGCCCGTGCTCGGCTCGAGCACCCCCGAGCCGAACCCGTAGTAGATGCTCTGGATCAGCGAGACGCAGAGGCCGGAGCCGTCGGCGGCGACGAGGGCGATCGTGTCGCCGGTCGCCCGCGGCCACGCGGCCGGGACGCCGACGGTGCCCGCGACGCTGTCGGCGAGCCGGGCGATGTGCGCATCGGAGAGCAGTTCCTCGACGGTGACTCGCATAGCGGCCGGGTCGGCCAGGTGCAGGTCGCGATCGCGGGCCGCCTCGGCGAAGATCGCCGCAAGCACCGGCGCGCCGTGCCCGAAGGGGTCGCTCAGGCGCAGGCGCTGCGCCATCGCCATCATCTGGGGCAGCGAATAGCCTTGCGAGTTCGGGCCCATCGTCAGGAACTGCTCGTCGGCCACCGACCGGCGCAGGGCCGGTGAGACAACGGTGCGATGCGCTTCGAGATCCGCGAGCGCCATCGGCGCCCCGAGCGAGCCCAGGCCCGCGACCAGCATCCGTCCCGTCTCGCCGGCGTACAGGTCGCCGGCGCCATGCGCCGCCAGCCGCTCGAGGGTGAGCCCCAGCCGCTGCTGCACCAGCAGGTCGCCCTCCCGAAGGAACGCCCCCTGCGGAGCGAACACGGCCGCGAGGCCGGGGTCGGCGGCGATCAGCTCCCGGCAGTCCACGATGGTCCGCGCCAGCGACGGCGCGACGGCGACACCGCCGTGCGCCAGCGCTGCGGCGCCCTCGAGCGCCCGCGCGAGCGGCCACGACCCCCACCGCTCGGCCAGGGTCTGCCACGCGCGCGCAGCCCCCGGCACCGTGATCGCGCCCACGCCGCGTAGCGGCACGGGGCCCGGACGAATCCCCGCCGGCGCGCGGCCGCTGCCGTTCACCGCGTGCCCGGCGCCGTCGTGCACGAGCGCCATCACGTCGCCGCCGACCGCGTTCATGTGCGGGTAGACGACGGCGATCGCACATGCGGCCGCGAGCGCGGCGTCGACCGCGTTCCCGCCGGCCCCGAACGCCGCCCGCCCGGCCGCCGTGGCGGCCGTGTGCGGCGTCGCGATCGCATAGCGACGGGTGGCGGCGCTCTCTGGCGTCATGCTGTTAGCTCCTCGAGCCGGCGCCATGCATACCGGCCGAGTCTACACGGCGGAGAATTGTCCTCCCGCGTGCACGGCGTGGAGTGGTCGGCGGTGGTCGAGCGCGTGCATGCAGAGGAGCCGGCCGCGGTTGTGCTCACGCACTTCGTGCCGGACGAGGCGGCCGCCTTTCAGCGCGCGTTCGTGCGCGCAGGTGTCCGCGCGCTCGTCTACATGGTGTACGCGCCGTCGCTGCCGAGCTTCCGCCGCGACGCCGGGCACGCCGCCGAGGGCGTGATCTGGTCAACGGTGACCGGCACCTACTCCGACCGCCTGGGCGAGTCGTTCCGGCGCCGCGACCGCGAGTCGTTCGGGGAGCCGTCGGGCCTGTCGCTGGCAGGCTCGGCCTTCGACCAGGTGCACATGCTCGCGCTCGCCTGGTCGCGGGCCGGCGACGCGCACCGCTTCGCGGCCGTGTCGGCCGACCTGCGCCGGGTCAGCCACCGCGGCGTGAACGGGTCGTACTTCCTCGGCGACCCCGACCAGACCGGGCGCTCCTACCCGCTCGAGACGGGCGACCCGTCGCTGGGGCAGGTCGAGCGCGACGCCGGCCGCCACCCGGCCCGCGTCAGTCGAGCCGCGCCGCCAGCTCGCGGCAGGTAGTCACCCACACGTCGGCATGCCGGCGCACGTGCGCAATCATGCCGTCCAGGAGCGGCAGCCGGCCGGGGCGGCCGATGATCTGTGGGTGCATGGTGAGGACGAAGGCCCCGCCCATGTCGCGGATCCCGGCGAACTCGGCCTCCCAGATCTCGCGCACCTCGCTTGGCGCCGAGATCCTCCGCGTCCAGCTGGCGATCCCGTCGAACCAGAAGTGGGCGGCGTCGTCGAGGATCCACTGGATCGGCAGCTCGACGAGGCGCTTGCCCGCGTGCCTGTACGGGCGGACGTCGTCCATCAGGTTCGACGAGTAGGCCAGGCCGTGGGCCTCGAGCAGCTCGATCGTGTGCGGGCTGAAGTCCCACGACGGCGAGCGGTACCCGACCACGTCGGCGCCGAACCCGTGCAGCACCTCGAGCGCCTTCGTGAGCTCGCCTTCCTCGGCCGTCCGGTCGAGGTTGGCCGGCGACGTGTGCGTATAGCCGTGGTGGCCGATCTCGTGGCCGTCGGCCATGATCTCGCGTACGCGCTCCGGATGGCGCTCGGCCACCCGGCCCGGGATGAAGAACGTCGCCTTGACCTCGTGGCGGCGGAGGAGCTTCAGGATCTCCGGCACGGCCCGCTTGGCGCCGTAGGTGCCCTGCGAGAGCGCGCCCGGGCGATCGGCGTTCTTGGGGTCTTCGCCGATCCACACCTCCTCGGCGTCGAAGTCGAACGTGAAGGCTGCCGCCGCGCGCATGCCGTCCGGCCACATGAGTTCGCACCTCCTTCGGGGGTGGAACGAGTCTAGGCGCCGGCGCCGCGGCCGGGGAGTACGTCAATTGGCGGATTGGAACCTGGGCGGCGCGTTCGTAGCATCGCGGCACGGATGGGTCGGATCGGAATTGACGTGGGAGGGACCTTCACCGACGCCGTCATCGTGTCCGATGACGGGCGCGTGCGCATCGCCATGGTGCGATCGACGCCCGAGCGGATCGAGGCGGGGTTCATCGACGGCTTGCGCCTGCTGCTCGAGCGGGCGGGGACGGTCGCGGCCGACGTCGACCACCTCGCGCACGGCTCCACCGTCGCCACGAACGCGATCGTCCAGCGCCGTCTCGCCCGCACCGGCCTCATCACGAACGACGGCTTCCGCGATGTGCTCGCGATCGGCACTCAGATGCGCCGTCATGTGTACGACCTGTGGGCGCCCGATCCCATCGGGGGCGGATCGGGCCGCAAGGCGAGGAGGTCGAGCCGCTGGAGGACGGCGGCGTCCGCCGTGCCGCTCAGGCGCTGCGCGCCGCGGAGGTCGACGCGGTCGCCGTCATGCTGCTGTTCTCGTTCGCG
>DASXOR010000101.1:0-7947 GCA_036494095.1 Gaiellales bacterium
CAGACCCTGCGCGGTCCGTCGCCACGGTCTCCGGGGCGTCCCGGAGCAGGGCCACGACGGCGAGGGCGAGGGCGATGTGCGGCAGATACGGCACGACCTCGGGGTCGGGCGCCCATTGCGCCAGCAGCCCGGCCACGAGCGGCCCGAGCGCGAAAGCCTGCGGTCATCGCGATCGCCGCCCGCCGGGCCGCGGCATGATCCTCGGCGGCGCCCGAGCCGGGGCGGGAGAGGTCGCGCAGCCACGCCGTGCCGGCGCTGAACGCCGCGCCGCTGCTCACGCCGGCCAGCAGGCGCCCGGCGAACAGGAGCGCGCCGCCGCCGCCGGCGGCGGCGGCCAGGGCGATGGTCGCGGCAAGCGAGAGCACCGCAGCGGGGACCACCACAGTCCGCCGCCCGCGGGAGTCCGAGAGCGGGCCGCCGATCAACAGCCGGGGATCAGGCCGAGCGCATAGACGCCGAACATGGCCTCGAGCGTGCCCGTGCCGAGGCCGAGCCGCTGGTGGTAGACGAGGAGCATCGGGGTGAATTGGTTCGAGCCCCAGCCGGCGCCGATCAACACGGCCGCCGCCGGCAGCGGCAAGGACTACCGCGATCAGGACTGCTCGATCGCCCGCTCGCTCGAGGTGATCGGGGAGCGCTGGACGTTTCTGATCCTGCGCGACGCGTTCTACGGCGTGCGCCGTTTCAGCGACTTCCAGGCGCATCTGGACGTCCCGAAGGCCGTACTCTCGAGCCGGCTCGCGAGCCTCGTCGAGGCCGGCATCCTCGAGCGCCGGCCCGACCCCGACCACGGCGGCCGGCACCTGTACGAGCTCGCGCCGGCCGGGCGCGAGCTCTGGCCGGTGCTGTACGCGCTCCTCGTCTGGGGCGGCCGGCATCGCTCTCCGAACAGTCGCGCGTTCCGCCACGCCGCGTGCGGAAGCGCGCTCGACGATCGCGGTGATTGCCCGTTTTGCAGGATGATTCCCGCACCGGAGGACATCATCTCCGAGCGCGTCCCCGGCCGTCCCGCCGTGCGCGACGACGCGGTGACGATCGCCCTGGGTACGCCGACCGACTGCTCGAGCCGCTTGTAGTCTGACCTTTAGGCTGAAGGTTAGTGTTTGACCGGAACTGCTCTGCGGACGCACCCCTGTTATGCTCGCCGACCGATGGGGGTCGATCGCTGACTCGCACCCTCTACTGGGTGGGTCGCATATGTGTGCGCCGGCGCTGGGCGGTGATCGCCGTCTGGCTCGTGGTCGCAGTCGCACTGCACCTGTGGGCGGCGTCGCTCGGCCAGCAGTGGAACGACAACCTCACGCTGCCCGGCACCGGATCCACGCGGGCGACCGACCTGCTCCAGCAGAAGCTGCCGCAGCAGGCCTACGGGAGCATCCCGCTCACGCTGCTCGATCGCGGCGGCACGCTGGGTGACCCGGCCAGCACGAACGCGATCGACGCCACCGTCAAGAACTTGAAGGCGGTCCCCCACGTCACCCGTGTCGTCAGCCCGCTCGACCAGGGCGCGTCGGCGCTGGTCAGCAAGGACCGCAAGGCGGGGTATATCTCGGTCACGCTCGACATCGGCTCGAGCGACACGTCGACCGGCGAGGCCCAGCGGATCCTCGACGCCGCCGCCCCGGCCGCGCAGGCCGGCCTCGAACCGGCGGTGGGCGGATACGTCGGCCAGAAGCTTTCGCGGCCCTCCACCGAGAGCAGCGAGGCGGTCGGGCTCGCGGCGGCGGTGATCATCCTGCTCTTCGCCTTCGGGACGGCGACGGCGATGGCGCTTCCGATCGTGACGGCCGTGCTGGGCCTGCTGACGAGCCTCGCCCTGATAACGGCCATCGGGCATGTGACGGCGGTGCCCACCGTTGCGCCGACGCTGGCGACCATGATCGGCCTCGGGGTCGGCATCGACTACGCCCTCTTCATCGTCACCAAGCACAAGCTGCACCTGGCCCACGGCGTGCCGATCGAGGAGTCGATCGCGCGGGCGACGGCCACCTCCGGCGGCGCGGTCGTCTTCGCGGGCGTGACCGTCGTGATCGCCCTGTGCTCGCTGTTCGTCGCCGGCATCCCGCTCGTGTCGACGCTCGGATACACGGCCGCGATCGCCGTCGGCGTCTCGGTGCTCGCCGCGGTCACCCTCCTGCCGGCACTGCTCGGCGCGCTCGGCGAGCACATCAACTCCCTGCGCGTGCATATCGGCCGCACCCACCCCGACGACCAGCAGCCGCACGGCTGGGCGCGGATGGCGCGCGCGGTCTGCAGCCGGCCGTGGCCCTACATGGTGGCGAGCACGATCCTCCTGCTCGTGCTCGCCTTCCCGCTCGTCCACCTGCGGCTGGGCCAGTCCGACCAGAGCGTGCTGCCGACCTCGACGACGTCGCGCCAGGCCTACGACACGATCACTCAGGGCTTCGGCGCCGGCTCGAACGGGCCGCTGCTGATCGCGGTGCAGTTCGGGACGCCGGCCAAGCCCGCCCAGCCCGGCGGCGACGCATCGACCGACCCGCGCCTGGCGGCGCTGCAGAGCGCCGTCTCGAAGACGCCGGGGGTGAAGTCGGTCGCCCCGGCGACGGTCGATCCGAGCGGCGCCGGCGCCGTCTTCAGCGCGATCGCAGCCACGTCGCCCTCGGCGTCGCAGACGGAGGATCTGGTCAACAACCTGCGCGATACGGTGATCCCGAAGGCGGTGGCCGGAACCGACCTGACCGCATATGTCGGCGGCCAGACCGCCGGCTACATCGACCTGGCCGAGAAGATCGGGGCCAAGCTGCCGCTCATGATCGCGATCGTCGTCATCCTGAGCTTCCTCGTGCTCATGCTCGCGTTCCGGTCGGTCGTGATCCCGGTCAAGGCCGCGATCATGAACCTGCTCTCGGTCGGGGCGGCCTACGGCATCGTCACGTTCGTGTTCCAGGAGGGGCACGGTGTCGGCCTGGTCGGCCTGCCCTACGCGATCCCGATCGTCAGCTTCGCGCCGCTGCTCATGTTCGCGATCCTCTTCGGCCTCTCGATGGACTACGAAGTGTTCCTGGTGAGCCAGATCCAGGAGCGCTATCACGCCACCGACGACGCCCGCGAGGCCGTCGTCGAGGGCCTGGCCGCGACAGGCCGCGTGATCACCTCGGCGGCGCTCGTCATGGTGTTCGTGTTCTCGAGCTTCCTCCTGAACGGCGATCCGGTCGTGAAGGAGTTCGGCCTCGGCCTCGCCGTCGCGATCGCCCTCGACGCGACCGTCGTCCGCTGCATGCTCGTGCCGGCGGTGATGGAGGTGCTGGGCCGCACCAGCTGGTGGCTCCCGGCGTGGCTCGACGGCGTACTGCCCCATGTGAACGTCGAGGGCGCGGGCGTCTTCGACGACGTCTCGGATGCGCCCGCCCCGGCGCCCACGGCCTGACCGACGCCTCCTGTGAACGGCCGGGCGCGGTCCGGGGTACGGTGAGGAGAGCGATGAGTTTCGGGGCCCCGGCGGGTCTTCCCCCCAGACTCGAATCCGAAGGAGCCTCACCCAAGATGACACACGCAGACGACGCACGCAGGCGCTGGCTGGCGCTGATCCTGCTCTGCGGCGGGAGCCTCATGATCGTGCTCGACACGACCATCGTGAACGTCGCGCTGCCGTCGATCCGGCAGAGCCTCGGCTTCCCGGAGACGTCGCTCGCGTGGGTCGTGAACGCCTATCTGCTCACCTTCGGCGGCTTCCTGCTCCTGGGCGGCCGGCTGGGCGACCTGTTCGGGCATCGCCGCATGTTCCTGATCGGGATCGCCCTCTTCACGGCCGCCTCGCTGGCCTGCGGCCTTGCGAACACGCAGCATCTGCTGATCGGCGCGCGAGCGGTGCAGGGCCTCGGCGGCGCAATCGTCTCGGCGGTGTCGCTCTCGCTGATCATGACCATGTTCACCGAGCCGGGCGAGCGGGCAAAGGCGATGGGCGTGTTCGGGTTCGTGGCCGCGGGCGGGGGCACGGTGGGCGTCCTGCTCGGCGGCGTCCTCACCGACCTGCTCGACTGGCACTGGATCTTCATCGTGAACCTGCCGGTCGGGGTGGCGGTGTTCGGCTGCTGCCTCGTGCTGCTGCCGGCGAGCCGCGGCCCCGCCAACGCGGCGCGGCTCGACGTCGCCGGCGCCGTCACCGTGACCGCGGCGCTGATGCTGGCGGTGTATGCGATCGTGAACGGCAACCAGTCAGGCTGGACGTCGACGCAGACGCTTGGGCTGCTCGGGGCCGCGGTCGCGCTGCTCGCCGCGTTCCTCCTGATCGAGTCGCGCGTCGCCTCGCCGCTGATGCCGCTCGGCCTCTACCGGCTGCGGAACGTCTCGACGGCGAACGTGATCAGCATCCTGTGGGCGGCCGGCCTGTTCGCGTGGTTCTTCCTGTCGGCGCTCTACCTGCAGATCGTGCTCGGCTACAGCCCGCTGCGGGTCGGCCTCGCATTCCTGCCGACGAACCTGATCATGGGCGCGTTCTCGCTCGGGCTCTCGGCCAAGATCGTGATGCGGTTCGGCATCCGCCTGCCGCTCGCGCTCGGCATGTCGCTGGCGACGCTCGGGCTCGTGCTGTTCGCGCGTGCCCCGGTCGGCGGCAGCTACGTGACCGACGTGATGCCGAGCATGATCCTGCTCGCATTCGGCGGCGGCCTCGCGTTCAACCCGCTGCTGCTGGCCGCGATGAGCGACGTCTCGCCCAGCGAGTCCGGCCTGGCCTCCGGGATCGTGAACACGTCGTTCATGATGGGCGGCGCGCTCGGCCTGGCTGTGCTCGCAAGTGTGGCCGCCCAGCACACGTCCGACCTGCGCGCCTCCGGGGACGGCCCGCTGGTCGCGCTGAACGGCGGCTACCACGTGGCCTTCCTGATCGGGGCCGTGTTCACGCTGGCCGGCGCTGCGATCGCGGCCACCGTCCTGCGTCCCGGCCTGCCAGCGGCGCAGGGTGAGGAGGCCATGCACGGCCAGCTCGCGGGCGCCGAAGCCGAGTAGACTGGCCGGCATGGGTTGCTGCATGGTGATGGTCCGTGGCCGCGCGCGAGCGCGGCACCTCGCTCCCGCCGGCCGGCGGGCAGCACTTCCTGCGTAGCGGGCGGCTGGCCGGCGAGATCGTCGCGGCGGCCGACGTGCGCCCCGACGAGCTGGTGGTCGAGGTCGGGGCCGGCTTCGGCCGGCTGACGGCGCCGCTCTTGCGTGCCGGAGCGCGCGTGGTCGCGGTTGAGATCGACCCGGTCCTGGCGGCATCGCTTCGGCGCCGCCACACCGACGCCCGGCTCACCGTCGTTGCGGCCGACTTCCTGCACACGCCCGCCGTCACCGAGCCACACCGCGTGCTCGGGAACATCCCGTTCGCGATCACGACACCGATCCTGCACCGCCTGCTCGACCAGCCCCCGACGCCGCTGCGCCGGGCCGAGCTGATCGTGCAGGACGGCTTCGCGCGCAAGCGCGCGGCGAGCCGACCGACGACCCTGCTCGCGCTCGGATGGCTGCCGTGGTGGCGCCTGGTGATCGAGCGTCACCTGCCGGCCGCATGCTTCGATCCGCCGCCGGCCGTCGATGCCGCGGTGCTCTCGATCGCTCCGCGCCGACCGGAGCTGCTCGCCTCCAGCGACGCGCCGGCCTACCGTGCGTTCCTGCGCGAGGGGTTCACACGTGACGCCCGGCCGGTGCGCCGGGCCCTCGCCATCCCGCCGCGCACGTGGAAGCGCTTTGCCCGCGACCGTGGCCTGGCGACCACCGCGCGCCCGCACGAGCTTGACGCATGGGACTGGGCCGAGCTTTATCGCATCGCCGGCCGGTGATCGGCAGTGACAGAATCCGGCACGTGCGTGCGCTTGTGAACCCCGCTTTGGACGTCGCGGCCGTGCCGGCGCCGAGCGACGACGCGATCGCGTTCCATGCGGCGCTTGCGGGCTACCGGCCGACGCCGGTGCACGATCTGGCCCGGGTCGCCGCGGAGCTCGGGCTCACGACGGTGGCGCTCAAGGACGAGTCCGACCGGCTGGGATTGCCCGCCTTCAAGGTGCTCGGCGCCTCATGGGCCGTCGAGCGGGCCCTGCGCGAGCGGCCCGACGTGCACACGCTCGTGACCGCAAGCGCGGGCAACCACGGCCGCGCCGTCGCCCATGTCGCCGCCCTGCGGGGGCTCTCGTGCCGCATCTTCCTTCCCGCCCGCTCGGCCCCGGCCCGACGCGACGCGATCGCGTCCGAGGGCGCCGACGTGGTCGTCACGGCCGGCACCTACGAGGAGGCGGTCGCGGTGGCGGCGCAGGACGGCGAGCGGCCCGGCACGATGGCGCTCGCCGACGTCGGCGACTCCGGCCCGGCGCACTGGGCGATCGACGGCTACCACACCCTCTTCACCGAGACGGTGGCACAGGGCGACTTCGACCTGATCCTCGTGCCGGTGGGTGGCGGGGCGCTGGCGGCGGCGGCGGCCCGCCACGGCGCCGATGCCGGCATCGCGGTCGTCGGCGTCGAGCCCGACACCGCCGCCTGCCTGACCGCGTCGCTCGCGGCCGGCCGCCTGACGGCGGTCGTCAATCCCGGCACGAGCATGGCCGGGCTCGACTGCGCGGAGATCTCGGCGACCGCCTGGCCATCGCTGCGCGCCGGCATCGCCGGCATGGTGACGGTGTCGGACGACGAGGCCCACGCCGCCATGCGAGAGCTCGCCGATGTGGGCCTCGTCATCGGCGACTGCGGCGCGGCCACGCTGGCCGGCCTGCGCGCACTCGTGCACGAGGAGGCGTGCTCGGCGCTGCGCGGGGCGGTCGGCCTGGCAGCTGACAGCCGCGTGCTCCTGATCGCCACCGAGGGCGCGACCGACCCCGACGCCTACCGGGCGACGGTCGCCGGCGCGTGAATGTTGGTGCAGGTTGTGCCGCGCGCGGCCCAGGCCACGGCGGGAAGGGTGAACGGGCCATCGCCCAGCAGCGCGTGGCAGCGCTCGCGCAGTGCGGCGCGGCGATCGCCGTCGAGCCCTTCCAGGTAGACGCCCGCCGGGCCGACCCCGAGGGCGAACGGGTCCCACCAGTCGGCGAAGGTCGGGTGCTCGACGCTTGCGTGAAGCTCCGCCTGGCGCACGTCCTCGATCCCTGCCGCGGCGAAGAGCGCAGGCAGGTCGCCCTGGCGCACCCCGGCGCGGGCCGTCTCGTCGCGAGCGCCCGGGTCGAGCTCGATCACGGCCCGCCAGAACGGCGTGATCGGCGCCCGCCCCCCGGCCAGATCCCAGACCGAGGCCGCCACCACGCCGCCCGGCCGCGTCACCCGCGCCATCTCGCGCAGGCCGGCGACCGCATCGGCCATGAAGTGGATCACGAGCTGCGCCAGCGTCGCGTCGAACTCGGCGTCGGCGAAGGGCAGGGACTCGGCGGCGCCGTGGCGGACATCGACGCCGGGGTTGCGCTCGCGCACCGCCAGGACGAAGAGCTCCGCTGGGTCGATGGCGGCGACCGCGCCGGCGCCGAGCCGCGCGACCAGCTCGGCGGTGAGCATCCCCGAGCCGCAGCCGACATCGAGGGCGCGCCGGCCGGCGGCGACGCCTGCAAACTCTGCGAGCTGCGACGAGAGCGTGGCCGAGTAGCGTCCCATGAACCGGTCGTACGCGTCTGCGGAGACGTCGAAGCTCATGCCCGGCCGAGCCTACACGCACGCGCGCCGGTCAGGCCAAGAACAGCCCCTCGGCTACGAACCCGCCCCGACGGATCCCAGCCGGGACGGCGAAGACGGCGCTCGACGTGTGCTGGATGTACTCGTTCAGGGCGTCGTGTGCCCCGAGCCGCCGCTGGAGCACCGCGAACTGGGCGTGCGGATCGCGCTGGAACGCGACGAAGAAGAGACCGGCGTCGAGCTCGCCGGTCGCCGGGTCGATGCCGTCGGTGTAGTTGTAGCCGCGCCGGAGGAGGCGCACGCCGCCGTTCGTGACGTGCGACGCCTGGCGGATGTGAGCGCCGACCGGGATCTCGG
>DASXOR010000102.1:0-3873 GCA_036494095.1 Gaiellales bacterium
CTCGCGAGCGCGCTGGCCGAGCTCGGCCGCGAGCGCGGCGTGCCCGTGAAGCTGCGCCTGTGCGACACGCTCGGCCTGGGCCTCCCCTGGCGCGAGGCGGCGCTTCCGCGCAGCGTCCCGCGGCTCGTCGACGCGCTGCGCGCGGCCGGGGTCGCGGGCGAGCAGCTCGAGTGGCACGGGCACGACGACCTCGGCAAGGTGCACGCCAACGCGACCGCGGCCTGGCTGGCCGGGTGCGCCGCCGTGAACGGGACGCTGGGCGGGATCGGCGAGCGGACGGGCAACGAGCCGATCGAGCTCGCCGCCGTCGAGCTGGCCGGGATCGACCCCGCCTGCGGGCTCGACCTGTCCGCCCTCGGCGACCTCCCGCCGGCGCTCGAGGCCGTCGGTGCGACCGTGTCGACGCGCCGGCCCGTGATCGGCGCCGACGCGTTCCTGACCCGCGCCGGCGTGCACATCGACGGCCTGCTGAAGGATCCCGAGATCTACCTGCCGTTCGACCCCGCCCTGGTCGGGCGCAGCGCCGATGTGGCCCTGAACGACCGCTCGGGCGCGGCCGGGGTCGCCTGGGTGCTGCGGCGGGACAAGCGCGACCCGGTGGTCGCGGCGGTGGCGGCGCGGATCGCGGCCGAGTTCGCCGACGGGCGCACGGCCGACGTCACCCCTGCCGAGGTGCGGCGGCTGGCGGGCTAAGCGGCTGCGGGTGTCGTCCGGCGGGCCGCCCGGACACAGTTGCGGCCGCCCCGCTTGGCGGCGTAGAGCGCCGCGTCGGCGCGCGCGATCGCGGTGTCGGTCGTCTCGCACGTGTCGGCCACCATCGCCACGCCGGCCGAGATGGTGATCGGGATCGGGCCTGCGGCGGTGGTGAACGGCCGCTCAGCGGCGGCGCAGCGGACGCGCTCGGCGACCGCCATCGCGGTGCCGGAATCGATCGTGTGCGGCAGCAGGATGAGGAACTCCTCGCCGCCCCAGCGGATCAGCTCGTCGCCGGCGCGCAGCGTGGCGCGCACGCGGCGCACGAGCTCTCGCATGACCTCGTCGCCGACCGGATGCCCGTGCGCATCGTTGACCAGCTTGAAGCGGTCGATGTCGAACATGACGAGGGTTGGCCGTTCGGGGCCGCGCGTCCGGTCATTACCGAGCTCTGCCTCGAGCCGGACGAGGCCGTAGCGGCGCGAGCGCGCCCCGGTCAGCGGGTCGGTGTAGGCGTCGGTCTCGGCGGCCGTGCGCGTCTCCCGCAGCGCCACGAGCTGGCTGTATCCCATCAGCCCGACCACGGCGAGCACGCCGATCCCAGTCGCCGTCTCGAGCACGCCCGCCCCGCCGGCGCCGCCGCGGAGCGTGGCCGCCGCCAGCGCAGCCGACTCGAGCACGATGGCGAGCACGGTCGTGCGCAGGGAGAGCCACGAGCCCACCCAGCCCACAGGGAGGACGAGCATCAGCACCAGGTATGCGCTCGGCGGCCGGGCGATGTCCAGCTGCAGCGCGTACCACCACGCCGGGACGGTGAGCACCTGGATCGCCCACACCCAGCCGGGGACGGGCCGCTTGACCAGGCAGCGGACAGCGAGCATGAGCAGCACGGCGGAGCTCGTGAGCAGCGCGAGCGCCGGCCGCGTGTGCGGGTGGGCGAGCCACGTCGCCGCAAGGCCGAGCGGGACGAGGGTTCCCAGGAGCGCCGCCGCGGACACGCGCTGCACAGCATCGCCGTCACCCTTGAAGGGTGCGACCAGCGTTCGCTGCCAGCTGCGGTCCATTACCCCAGGAGATCGGCGCGGATCGCGTGCGTTTGAGGCTGGCGGCGCGCGCGCGTGGGTAGACTCGCGCGCATGGCCGACTGGGTGACGATCTCTGCGCTGGCGACCGCCGGGGGGACGCTCGTGCTGGCCGTGGCGACGTTCTCGTCGGTGCGCTCGGCCAACCGATCGGCCCGCGTCGCCGAGCGATCGCTGATGGCGGGCATCCGGCCGGTGCTGATGCATTCGCACCTCGAGGACCCTCCGATCAAGGTTGGGTTCGCCGACAACCACTGGATGATGGTGCCCGGCGGGAGCGGAGCGGGCGACGTGACGCCCGAGGCGGTCTATGTGGCCATGTCGCTGCGAAATGTCGGTAACGGCATCGCGGTGCTGCACGGCTGGCGCTTCTGGGCCGAGCGCCAGACCGGCAGCGACGCCGTTCCGCCCAGGCTCGAGGAGTTCAACCGCCTCACGCGCGACATCTACATCCCGGTCGGTGACGTCGGCTTCTGGCAAGGCGTGTTCCGCGATGCGGCGAGCGATGCGTTCGGCGAGGCGGCGGGCGCGATCGAGCGCCGCGACGCCGTCACGATCGACGTCCTCTACGGCGACCACGAGGGCGGCCAACGCGCCATCACCCGGTTCGGGATGAGCCCGCGGTCGGACGGCGAGGGCTGGATCGTCGCGGCCGCCCGGCACTGGAACGTCGACCGCAACGATCCCCGCTGACGGCGCGAATACACTGTTGGAATGAGCGTCCCGGCCCGTGCAGGCAACGTCACCCGCACGCGCCTCGTCGCGGTCGAGCTCGGCGACGGCCGCCGCCGCACCGCCGACGCGCTCGCGACCGAGGAGCCGCTCGAGATTCGCGTCGACGCGCCCGGGATGGAGCAGCGGGCCGTGGCGGTGACGATGCGTACGCCCGGCAGCGACTTCGAGCTCGCCGCCGGCTTCCTGCACACCGAGGGCCTGGTCGCCGCAACCGACGACGTCGCCGGCGTCCGCTACTGCGACGTGCCGCGGGCGGAGCAGCAGTACAACGTGGTCACGGTCGCGCTGCGGCGCCCCTACGACGCCGCCCTGCTTCAGCGCAACTTCTACACGACGTCGAGCTGCGGCGTGTGCGGCAAGGCGTCGCTCGACTCGATCGCGGTGCGCTGCGCCCCTGTGGCCGAGGGGCCCGAGCTGGCCGAGGCGGTGGTGGTCGCGCTGCCCGATCGCCTGCGCGAGGCCCAGCGTGTGTTCGACCGCACCGGCGGTCTGCACGCGGCCGGGTTGTTCGACACCGGCGGCACGCTGCTCGAGCTGCGTGAGGACGTCGGCCGCCACAACGCCGTCGACAAGCTGGTCGGCCATGCCCTGCTCACGGGGGCGCTGCCGCTGTCCGAGCGGGTGCTGATGGTCTCGGGACGGCTGAGCTTCGAGATCGTGCAGAAGGCAGCGGTGGCCGGCATCCCGATCGTGTGCGCCGTCTCGGCCCCGTCGAGCCTGGCCGTGGACGCCGGCCGCCGGTTCGGGATGACGCTGGTCGGGTTCCTGCGCGGCAGCCGCTTCAACATCTACACGCACGCGGAGCGCATCACCGCGGACCCGTGAAAGGTGCCTGGCACCGAAACGGTGCCAGGCACCTGCCTACGGCCTCCTCGGAGCCCGGTTCTGCACGAACTGGAAGCCGAACCGGCCCTTGACGCAGAGGTTGCCGCTGGTCACGTCGTGGTCGAGCGGCGAGGTCACCTTGACGATCGTGTTGTCCTGCACGTGCAGCGTCAGGTTGCAGCCGACGCCGCAGTACGGGCAGATCGTGTCGGTCTGCGTCTGCGCACCCTCGTCCCAGGTGCCGGCCGCGCGGTGGTCGTGCTCGCTCTTGAACATGAGCGCGCCGGTCGGGCACACGGCGATGCAGTTGCCGCAGTAGACGCAGGCCGAGTCGGGCAGCGGCACCGCGAACTCGGTGGCGATGCGGGCGTCGAACCCGCGCCCGGCGACGGCGATGGCGAACGTGTTCTGGTGGTCGACGCCGCAGGCCTCGACGCACTTGTAACAGAGGATGCACTTCGAGTAGTCGCGCATGTACAGGTCGTTGTCGATCTTCGGAGCCGGCGCCGGCGGTGTGCCCAGGCGTGCGGGCTCTGCG
>DASXOR010000103.1:0-6780 GCA_036494095.1 Gaiellales bacterium
CACCCCCGGCCCGACCCCGGTTCCGCCCGAGGTGGTGGCGGCCGAGGCCGCGCCGCTGCACCACCATCGCAGCCCCGATTTCCGGGCGCTCCTGGGCGAGACGCTCGCGGCCCTCAAGCGCCTGTTCGCGACCGAGCACGACGTGCTCCTCTTCACGGGCTCCGGCACGGCGGCGATGGAATCCTCCGTCGCCAACCTGCTCTCGCCGGGCGAACGGGTGGTGGTGGCGTCGGCCGGCAACTTCGGCGAGCGCTGGCTCAAGCTCGTGCGCGCGTACGGGCTCGAGCCGGTGCATGTCGCCCACGAGTGGGGCGAGCGGCTCGACCCGGCCCGCATCGGCGCCGCCGCCGGCGAGGCCGAGACGGCGGCCGTCTTCGTCACCCAGTCGGAGACCTCGACCGGGGTCGTTCACGACATCGAGGCGATCGCCAAGCACACCGCGCCGACCGGGGCCGTGCTCGTCGTGGACGCCGTGTCCAGCCTCGGCGGCGTGGAGCTCGCCACCGACGCGTGGGGCGTGGACGTTGTCGTGGCCGGATCGCAGAAGGCGCTCATGACGCCGCCCGGCCTCGCGTTCGCATCGGTGTCGCCGCGCGCATGGCTGCGGGCCGAGCGCTCGACCCTGCCCCGCTACTACCTCGACTGGCGCCTCACGGCGGACTCCCAGGCCAAGAACGACACCGCCTTCACGCCGGCCGTGACCGTCGTCGCCGCGCTGCGCAAGGCGCTCGAGCTGATCGAGTCGCGCGGGTATGAGGCGGTGTGGGCGCACAACCGCCGCCTCGCCCTGGGCGCGCGCGAGGGGGTGAAGGCGCTCGGCCTGCACCTGTACTCGCCCGACGACGAGACGTCGGCCATGGTCACCGCCCTTCTGATGCCCGACGGCATCGACGGCCAGCGCTGCTACGGCATGCTGCGCGATCGCCACGGCATCGTGCTGGCGGGCGGCCAGGGCAGCCTGCGCGGGCGGATCATGCGCATCGGCCATATGGGGTACATGAACGAGTTCGACATCATCACCGCCCTCGCCGGGCTCGAGCTGGCCCTCGCCGAGCTCGGCTACCGGCCACCGCGGCCCGGCGCGGGCGTCGCGCGCGCGGTCGAGGTGTTCGCATCCGGATGACCAGCGTCCTCGTCACCGAGGAGATCGCCGCCGCCGGAGTCGACCTCCTGCGGGAGGAGTTCCAGGTCGACGTCGAGTTGAATCCGCCGCCGGACGACCTGGCCGAGCGCATCGGCGGCTACGACGCGCTGATCGTCCGCAGCGCCACGAGCGTCTCGGCCGGGCTGCTCGAGCACGCGGGCCGGTTGAAGGTGATCGGCCGGGCCGGGACCGGGGTGGACAACGTCGACGTGGCCGCCGCCACCCGCCGCGGCATCATCGTCGCGAACGCACCCGGCTCGAACATGGTGGCCGCGGCCGAGCACGCGCTCGGGCTGCTGCTCGCGATCGCCCGCAACATCCCCCAGGCGCACGCGGCGCTCGTCCAGGGGCGGTGGGAGCGCAAGCGCTTCGGCGGGGTGGAGCTGGCGGACAAGGTGCTCGGCATCGTCGGCTTCGGCCGCATCGGGCAGCTGGTCGCCACCCGTGCCCGGTCGTTCGGGATGCGCGTCTGCGTGTTCGACCCGTTCGTGTCGGCCGAGCGCTGCCGTGAGCTCCAGGTCTCGTCAGCTTCGCTCGAGAACCTGCTCCTGCAGGCCGACTTCGTCACCCTGCACGCCCCGCTCACGGCCGACACGCGCCACCTGATCGACGCCGAGCGGATCGCGCTCATGAAGCCCGGCGTGCGGATCGTGAACGCCGCCCGCGGCGATCTGGTCGACCTGGACGCCCTGGTCGACGCGCTGCGCTCCGGGCATGTCGCCGGCGCGGCGCTCGACGTCTTCCCGTCGGAGCCGTACATCTCGGGACCGATCCTCGACCTGCCGAACGTGGTCGTCACACCGCATCTGGGCGCCTCCACGCAGGAGGCGCAGGACCGGGCCGGGGTGATCGTGGCCGAGCAGGTGGCCGCGGCGCTGCGCGGCGAGCTCGTGCAGAACGCCGTCAACATCCCGCAGGTGCGGGCGGAGGACATGGAGGTGCTCGGCCCCTACCTGCCCGTCGCCACCCAGCTCGGGCGCCTGGCGATCGGCCTGTGCGAGCAGCGGCTCGAGCGCATCGACGTGACGTACGACGGCTCGCTGGCCGAGCACGACACCCGCCTGCTCACGACGGCGGTGATGATGGGCGCCTTCGCGAGCCGCTCCGACGAGCCCGTGAACCTGGTGAACGCGCGCGCGGTGGCCGAGAGCCGCGGGATCGCGGTGGGCGAGGAGCACGCCCGCTCGCCCGGCGACTACACGAGCCTGATCCGCGTCGCGTGCGGGGACGGCCAGACGGTCTCGGGCACGACGATCGGGCGCGAGAACCGGCCGTGGCTCGTCGAGGTCGAGGGCTACCAGGTCGAGATCGAGCTGGCCGGGCACATGGTGGTGATGCTGAACGACGACCGCCCCGGCGTCATCGGCCGGGTGGGGATGACCTTCGGCGAGGAGCACGTGAACATCGCCAACATGAGCGTCTCGCGCAACTTCCGCGGCGAGCGGGCGGTGATGGTGCTCGCCCTCGACGTGGCGCCGCCACCGGCGCTGATGGAGCGGCTGGCGGCGCTCGAGGGCATCTACCGGGTGCGCTCGGTCAACCTGAACGGCCCCTGAGGGCTCGGCTCAGATCCGCGTCGCCCGCACGACCGCCGTCACGTACGGCATGGTGAAGGAGACCTGGCCGCGCAGGTCGGGGTGCTCGTCGGCGAGGCGGCCGATGCGGGCGAGCGCCGCCTCGCGCTGCGCCGGCGCGAGCGTGGCGATGCTGCTCGTCGAGGTCGCCCACTCCACGAGCCGGGCGCGGTCGAAGGCCACGGGGTTTGTGAACTCGCGGCGCTCGGAGGGCGCGAAGTGCGGGCCCGAGATCGGCTCGGAGCCGATCTCGCGCGCCGCCGAGACCACGTCGCCCGCGCCGTGCAGCGCCTCGGTCAGCTCGGCGACCCAGGCCACGGAGTCGTCGCGCGCGTTCCAGACCAGGCCGAGCACGCCGCCGGGGACGAGCACGCGGGCGATCTCGGCCAGCGCCCGGGGCGCATCGAACCAGTGGAACGCCTGGCCGACCAGGACTGCGTCGGCGCTTGCGTCGCCGAGCGGGATCGCCTCGGCGGTGCCGTCCACGGCGGGGACGCCGGGGAGGCTCTCCGCGAGCGCCGCGCGCATGTTTGCGAGCGGCTCGACGGCGGTCACGTCGGCGCCCGCCGCCAGGATCACCTCGGTCAGCTTGCCCGTGCCCGCGGCAAGATCGACGACCCGCCTGCCGGGCGCCCGCTCGAGCGCCCACTGCACCGCGGCCGCCGGGTAGGACGGCCGGGCGCGCCGGTACGCATCCGCGACGCGGTCGAACGAGCGCGCGTGCTCCCGCCTGGCCTCCACCATCGCGGGGATGGTAACGGCGACCCTCGCGCGGGCCCTTCCGGTACCATCACGGCCGAGGAACTTGACACCGAAAGGACGCGTCCCGGCATGCAACCCACCGACAAGATCTGGCGCAATGGAAGCTTCGTGTCGTGGGAGGACGCAAACGTCCACATCCTCACGCACGCCCTGCACTACGGCACGGGCGTCTTCGAGGGCATCCGCGCGTACGACACGCCGAAGGGCTCGGCCGTCTTCCGGCTGACCGACCACCTCGAGCGCCTGCGCCGGTCGGCCGCGCTCTACCAGATGGATCTGGGTTACAGCCTGCCCGAGCTCGCCGCCGCCGTACACGAGACCGTTGGCGTGAACGGTGTGCCATCGTGCTACATCCGCCCGCTGGCCTTCCGCGGCGCCGGGCCGATGGGCCTCTACCCGGGCGACAACCCGGTCGAGGTGGCGATCGCCGTGTGGCCGTGGGGGGCGTACCTGGGTGAGGACGCGCTCGAGCACGGCGTGCGCACGAAGATCTCGAGCTTCCGCCGGATCGGCCCGAACACGCTGCCGCCCGCCGCCAAGGCGACGGGCCAGTACATCAACTCGGTGCTCGCGAAGCTCGAGTCGTCGCGGGCCGGCTACGACGAGGCCATCCTGCTGAACGAGGAGGGCTACGTGGCCGACGGGTCGGGTGAGAACGTCTTCGTGGTCCGCGACGGCGTGCTGTACACGCCGCCGACCACCGCCTCGTGCCTGCCCGGCATCACCCGCTCGACCGTGATCCGGATCGCCAACACGCTCGGATTCGAGGTGCGCGAGGTCAACCTCGTGCGCACCGACCTCTACTTCGGCGACGAGGTGTTCCTGTGCGGCACCGCCGCCGAGGTGACGCCGGTGGCGTCTGTCGACGACCACGAGACCGGCGGCCGCGGCCCGATCACGAACCAGATCCAGGACACGTTCTTCGCCATCGTCGGCGGCCGCGACGACCGCTTCGCCGACCTGCTCGAGTATCCCGTCAAGGCGACCGTCTAGAACATGGTCACGACCCGCTCGATCCCGCTCGCGCGCCCCTACCTCGACGGGCGTGAGGAGGAGCTCGTGCTGGACGTGCTGCGATCGGACAGCCTGGCCTGCGGGCCGGTCGCGCCCGCGTTCGAGCAGGCCTTCGCCGAGCGCGTCGGCACCGACTTCGCCGTCGCCTGCTCGAGCGGCACGGCCGGCCTGCATGTGTCGATGTTCCGGCTGGGCCTCGGCCCGGGCGACGAGGTGATCACGTCGAGCCTGTCATTCGTCGCGACCGCCAACGTGATCCTGTTCGAGCGGGCAACGCCCGTCTTCGCCGATATCGACGAGCGCACGTTCAACATCGATCCGGCCGCGATCGAGGCCGCGATCACGCCCCGCACCCGGGCGATCATCCCGGTGCACATCTTCGGCTACCCGTGCGACATCGAAGCCATCTCGGCGATCGCCGCCCGCCACGGGCTGCCGGTGGTCGAGGATGCCTGCGAGGCGATCGGCTGCACTGTGAGCGGACGCCCGGTGGGAACCCACGGCAATCCGGCGGTGTGGGGCTTCTATCCCAACAAGCAGCTCACCACCGGCGAGGGCGGCGCGATCACCACCGACGACCCCGACCTCGCCCGCGAACTGCGCAGCCTGGTCAACCAGGGCCGGTCGGACAACGGCGACTGGCTCGTGCACCAGCGGGTCGGGTTCAACTACCGCATGGACGAGATGTCCGCCGCCGTGGGGCTGGGCCAGCTCGAGAAGCTCGACATGCTGATGCACGAACGGCGCCGGGTGGCGGAGCGCTACGACGCCCTGCTCGCCGGAATCGATGGGGTCGAGCTGCCGTACCGCGGCCCGGAGGCGCGCAGCTGGTTCATCTACTACGTGCGCCTCGACGCCGGCATCGACCGCGCGGGCGTCTCGGCGGCGCTGGCCGACCGCGGCATCGCCACGCGCCCGTACCTGCCGGCGATCCACACCCAGCCCACCTATCGCGAGCGCTTCGGCTACGGGCCGGGGATGCTGCCGGTGACCGAGCGGGTGTCGAAGTCGACCCTCGCCCTGCCGTTCTTCGTCCAGCTGGAGGAGGACGACATCGCCTACGTGGCCGGCTCGCTGCGCGAGGTGCTGGCCGAGCTATGACGGCCGCCGGAGCACCGATGGTGTTCCTGGGCTATGGCAAGTTCGTGCGCGCAGACCGCATCTATGCGATGGAGCCGATCGAGGGCGACGACCGCGGCGACGGCCGCCGCACGCGGGTGTGGGTCGACGGCATGGCCGAACCGCTGATCGCCTCTCGCACCGAGCGCACGATCCTGGCCGACATGGGCGAGGCCACGGCGCTCGCGCAGGCCGTGCGGCGCAGCCGCCAGAGCCAGATGTCGCTCGATGTCTAGTGCCGACTGGGAGGTGACCCTGATCGCGGCGGGCAGTCTGCCGATGCGCGACGGCCTGATGGCGCCGAAGGGCGAGCTCGGCGACATCGATGTCGTCTCGAACGTCGTCCTGCTGCAGGGCGGCGCCGGCACCGTGCTGATCGACACCGCCGCCGGCCACCTGGACTCGGGGTGGGACGGCGCCCGAAGCGACCTCGCCGGCGCGCTCGCGCCGTACTGCCGCGTGGAGGATGTCGACACCGTCGTCCTCACCCATCTCGACTTCGATCACTTCGGCGGCGCGGCAGACATCCCGGCGCCGCGCATCGTCGTCACGAAGACCGCCGCCGACTGGGCGCGTGCGTGGGAGCCGGAGCCGGGCGGCATGTCCGACGTCTTCGCCCGGATCGAGGCCCGGCTGGACGAGGTCGGCGACGGCGCCGAGGTGCTCCCGGGCGTCCGCGTCGTCGAGGCGCCTGGACACCGCGCGGGCCAGGCCTGCGTCGAAATCGAGGCGAACGGCGGACGGCGCGTGTTCCTGGCCGACGTGATCCACCATCCCAGCCACGTGCAGCACCCCGAGTGGGACAGCAAGTTCGACTCCGACCCGGAGGTCGGCCTGCGGACGCGCCGCGACTGGCTCGAGCGACTGGCGGGCACCGGCGTCCCCTGTGCCGCGTCGCACATCGCCGGCTGGGGCACGATCGAGCCCGGGGGCGACGGCCTGGGCTGGCGCCCGCTCTGAGCGCGCTTCGGGGGCTCGACCTCGGCGGCGACTCGGTGCCGGCGGCGCGGGCGCTGATCGGATGGACGCTGCTCGTGGACGGCGTCGGCGGCCCGATCGTCGAGGCCGAGGCCTACCGCCACGACGACCCTGCCTCGCACGCCTTCCCCGGGCCGACCGCCCGGAACGCGGTCATGTTCGGGCCGCCGGGGCGGCTCTACGTGTACC
>DASXOR010000104.1:0-6121 GCA_036494095.1 Gaiellales bacterium
GCAGGCCGCCGAACGTGAGCGTGTACGCGTTGATGACCCACTGAAGATCGGTCTCCTTGAAGTCGAGCGCCGTCTTGATCGTGGGCAAGGCGACGTTGACGATGGCGATGTCGAGCACCACCATGAACTGGACCGCGCACAGGAGAATGAGCGCGAGCCCCTTGCGGTCTTGAGTGTCAGGCATGAGAGTGGTCTCTCCAGATCAGCTGGTTTACGATACGGCACTGTGGTGTATCATAATCTGGCGACGATGGCAATCACCGAACCGACACACCGCGGCCCCGGCCGCCCCCGCAACGAGGCGTCCGACCGCCAGATCGTCGCCGCGACCCTGCGCCTGCTCGGCACGGAGGGCTACGACCGCACGTCGATCGAGGCCGTCGCGGCCGAGGCCGGGGTTACGCGCGCCACCGTCTATCGCCGTTACCCGACGAAAGCCGACATGGTCACGGCCGCCGTGTGCACGCTGGCCGAGGCTGCGGAGCCGGCCGGCTGCCCGGACGCGCGCACCACGGTCACCGAGTTGCTGCGCGGCTTCCACGAGTCGGTCGGCCCCAACGACGGCATCTCCATCGTGGCCTCGCTCTACCTGCAGCGGCACGTGCACCCGGAGATGCTGGACTCGTTCCGCGAGCGCGTCATCCGGCCATGCCGCCTGCGCATGGCGGCCGTGCTCGAGCTGGCCCGCGAGAAGGGCGACGTCCGCTCGGACACCGACCCCGAGGCGGTCGTCGAGATGCTGATCGGGTCGTATCTGTACCGCACGTTCGCCGGCATGCCGATCCCCCGTGACTGGCCGGAGCAGATCGTCGCGGCCGCGTGGCCGGCGATCGCCCCGATGCCTTCCTGACGACTCTGGCCCGGGCTTGACGGGGTTGCCGCCCCGCCGCTAACCTCGTCGCGTCTGTCTCGAAGTGGGGGCGCGGTGACCGTCGAGCTCGACTGGGTGCGATCGAACATCCCCGATGTGGTCGGGGTCACGCCCGGCGTTGCCGACGTCCAGACGGCGACGGGGGCGCTGCAGCGAGAGTTGATCGAGTTCGACTCGGAGGAGCCGACCACGGCGGGCTTCCGGATGGATCTGGAGGGCGCGCCGGAGTCGACGGGGCTCGGCAATCTCGTCGAGATCGAGTGGCCGGACGGCCTCGCGCCGCAGCCGGTCACCCCGCCCGCCGGCATCGGCCTGGCGCTGCCGCGGGCGGACGTGCTGATCGTGACCTGGACGATGGACGAGGGCCACGCCCTGAGCCGCGTCCTCACTCCCGGGTTCGACAGCCGCGACGACTGGACGCCGTACACGCGCAACTACGACGTCATCTCGGCGAAGATGCGGGCCGGGTGCCCCGCCCGCAACTACCGGCGGCTGGGGACGTACTGGCGCGGCACGATCGGCGAGCGCACGGTCACGTACTTCAAGTCGGACTCGCACATGTCGCAGGACGGGCCGGATCTGCCCAATGCGGACGTGTGGCGCCAGATCATCGCCGACGTCTCACCCCGGCTGGTGATCACGACCGGCACGGGCGGCGGCATCGGCGCGGGCGCACAGGTCGGCGACGTGGTGCTGAGCCGGTTCGTCGGCTTCGACTGCCAGCGCGATTTCGCGCATCTGAACGGCCGGACGTACGAGAGCGGGGTGCACGCACCGCTCAGGCATCTGCCGGCCGCCCGCAGCCTGTTCCGCTTCAACCAGGGCTTCCTGCCGCCGGGCAACACGCGCCACCCGCGCACTGACACGGCCCAGTCGTCGCACCACGGCATCCTCACGACCGACTTCTTCGGGTTCGACAACAGCGCGAACACGTTCGCGCTGCAGGGCAAGGGCGACCTCTCGGAGATGGGCGACGCGGTGCTCGGGATGGTCTGCTCGGAGCTCGGCGACGCGGCGCCCCCGTACATCGGCGTGCGCAACGTGTCGGATCCGCAGATCGCCTCGGGGGCGATGACGATCACCGAGCAGGCGCGGGTCGCCGCCAACATCTACAAGGTGTACGGCCGCTGGAGCACGGTGTGCAGCGCCATCGTCTGCTGGGGCATCGCCGCGAGCATGACGGACTAGCGTCAGGCAGCCGTAAGGGGGGCGCGCAGGCGGTAGGCGGGCTGCGCCGCGGCGAAGCCCTTGAGCTCGAGCAGCTCGGGGTCGGCGGCGAGGCCGTGCTCAAGAAGCCATGCGGCGACACGGCGGAAGGCCTCGTCGCTCAGGACGATCTCGTTGCCGGCTGCGGCCGCCTGCAGGCGCGCCGCCAGATTCGTGGTCTGCCCGAGCACGCTCACGTTCCCGGCGGCGACCGACCGCGTGACGACGGCCGGGCCGACCGCGATCCCGATCCCGATCGGGAGATCCATGAGCGCCGCCTTGTCGCGGAGCGCGAGCGCCGCCTCGAGCGCGAGGACGGTGTGGTCGACGCGAGCGCCGGCCGCGTTGAACGTCGCCATGACGGCGTCGCCCGCGAACTTGTCGACGATCCCCTGCCGCCGCCCGACCTCGGTCGCAGCCCAGCGGTGGAGCGTCGTCAGACGATCGGCGAGCTCCTCGGGCGAGCTCGCAGCCGCGAGCGGCGTGGAGCCGCGCACGTCGGCGAAGACGGAGGTGACGAAGCGCTCGCCGGCCGCGAGCAGGTCGGGCTCCCGGACGTCGCAGGCCGGTTCCTCGGCGACGGCGGCAACGTCCACGCCGACGTCGGCGGCCGCGGCCAGCGCGTCGTCCCGCAGCCGCACCGCACCGGCCAGGTGCGCGGCGTGGACGCATGCCGCGAAGTGCGCGCTCGCGGCATCGCCGTCTCCTGACCGAGCGGCCGCTTCGGCCGCAAGCGCACCGGCGCGCCACCCCCACACCCGTAGGCCCTTCGCCTCGAAGTCCCGCACGGCCCGCTCGAGGTGCGGACGCGCCGCCGCGGCGTCGCCCGACGCGAGCAGGATCTGGCCCTCGGCGAGATCGAGGCCCGTGTCGCCCAGGTCGCCGCGAGCGCCCCGCGCCCGGCCGAGCAGCGCCTCGGCCTCGGTCACGTGGCCCGACCGGACGAGCGCGTCCACGGCCACCGCGGCGGTCGCCCTGAAGACCAGCACCGGGTCTGCGCCCGCCACCCTGCGCGCGAGCTCGACCGCCTCGTCCACGCGCCCGAGTGCGAGTGCGATGCCGACGCGGGCGGGCGTGTCGTAGACGATGTCCTGGAGCTCGTTGCCCGGCGCCGGAGGGGGTAGCTCGGCCGCCGCCTCCTCGGGCCGGCCGAGCTCCACGAGCGCCTCGGCGGCGGCCAGCCGCGAGCGCCAGGCGAACTTGGTGGCCCCGAGGCTCTCGTGACGCACCGTCGCCTTGCGCGCGCTTTCGAGCGCGGCGCGCGGCTCGCCGTGCGCGAGCAGCGCCAGGCTGCGCGCGATCAGCCCGCCGCTCAAGATCGAGAGCTGGTCGGGGACGTGCTCGAGCTTCGCAAGCGTCGCATCCAGACCGCCCGCGAGCGTCTGCACACGGTCCCAGGTCTCGTTGTAGAGGATGTTCCCGGCGATGATCGCGTATCCCTTGTCGACGGCCTCCCGGTAGCACCGGTCGAGCAGGTCGAACTCGCGCGAGGTGCCGAAGAGCCCGATCGCAGCGTGCGACAGCGCCCAGATGCGCTCGAAGTCTGCATCCGCCTGCTCGGCGATCACCGCGGCCCGCTCGGCCGCCTCGCGGCAGCGGCGGTAGTCCAGCTGGAACGCGTGAAGCCCGGAGATGCGGATGTAGGCGAGCGCCAGGTCGGAGGACGGGCCCTCCTGCTCCAGCACCTCCCGCGCGCGCTCGAAGTCGGCCAACGCCAGATCCGGCCGGTCGAGCTCCCACCGGCAGCGGCCCAGATGGAGCCGCGCCCGCGCGGCATCGAGCCCGTATCCCAGCTCATCGAGCTGCCGCACCCCCTCCTCGAGCAGCTGCTCGCCCGCGGCCGGCTCGCCGCTCAGCCAGCGAAGCTGGCCCATGCGCGCGTGCAGGAGCGCCCGTTCGCGCGGATCGGCGACGTGCGGCAGGACGCGCTCGAGCAGCTCGGCGGCCTCGGTGAACGCCACGGCGCGCTCGGCCTCGCGCGCCGCCCGCATGCACGCGTCGACCGCCTCCTGCATGCGGCCGGACTCGAGGAGGTGCCGGGCCAGGGCCAGCGCGCTGCCACGGCCGCCGGCGAGGGCATCCGCGGCTCGCGAGTGGATGCGCTGCCGCTTCGGAACGACCGTGTCGGAGGCGATCGCCTCCTCGGTCAGCGCGTGCCGCCAGCGGTACTGGTCGCCGCCCCGGGCGGCCTCCTCGAGGAGCTGCTGGGCGACGGCCGCCTCGAGCGCGGCGAGCACGACGTCGTCCTGCACCTGCGCGACATGCACAAGCAGCGCATAGTCGAACGACCGCCCGAGCACCGCCGCCGCGCGGAGCACGTCGATCTGCTCGGGAGGGAGCCGGCCCAGCCGCAGGAGCACCGCATCGCGCACCGTCTCCGGCATCGGCAGGGCGTCGGCCGAGCGGCGCTGCCAGCCTGCGTCGGTGCGGAAGATCTCGCCCCGGTCGAGCGCCTCGCGCAGCATCTCCTCGAGCACGAACGGGTTCCCCTCCGCGTGCGCGTCGACGAGGGCGACCAGGTCTGGGCCCACCCGCTCGGCGTTCAGGATCGCCGCCACCAGCTCGGCGACGTTGCGGGCGGTCATGGGCGCAACGGTCACCGTGTCGGCGAGCCCCGCCCTGCGCCAGATCTGGATGACCCGGGTCAGGGGGTGGCGGCGGTCGAGCTCGTCGCTGCGATGCACGGCCAGGAGCATCACCCGGCTCCTGACGAGGCGGCGGGCGACGTAGTCGAGCAGCTCGCGCGTCGAGCTGTCGGCCCAGTGGATGTCGTCCAGCACGAGCACCAGGCCCCGATCCCGTGCCCACAGGTCAAGAAGCGTGACGAACGACTCGAAGAGCCGCTGCTTGGCCTGGGCCGGATCGCCGGCGGGCGGCCGCGGTGCGCCCTCCGCAAGCTGCGGGAAGAGCTGGGCCAGCTCGCCGGCGGTCGGGCCGAGCGCGGCCCGCAGAGCGACGGCGTCGGCCTCGTCGAGGCGGTTCCCCACGGCCTCGACGAACGGCAGGTAGGGCAGCGCCAGCTCCGACTCCGAGCAGCTGCCGCGCAGAACGTCGAACCCGAGCTTGCGCGCCCGCTGGGTCAGCTCCGCGGCCAGGCGGGTCTTGCCGATCCCGGCCTCGCCGGCGAGCAGGATGAAGCGCCCGTCGCCCCGGTTGGCCGAGAGCAGGGCATCCTCGAGCTGCGACAGCTCCTCCTGCCGTCCGACGAGCACGGGAGAGACGACCCGCTGAAGCATCCCGGGATTCTCCCATGTCGCACCGGCCTCATGCCCCGGCCGTCAGGGGGCGACCGCAACGGCCGCCCCCCGGCGGGCCGAGGCGTACAGGGCGTCGATCGTGCGCATGTTCGCCAGGGTGTCCGCCTGCGAGACGACCTGGGGCGTGCGATCGTGAAGGACGCAGTCGGCGAACTCCTCGACCTCGAGGCGGTACTCGTCGGCGCCGGCGACGGTGTGCACGTGCTCGTTTCCGTCGGCGTCCGCGCGGATCACCCGCACGTCGCCCGAGCCGACGACGAACGCCTCCGGCACCGTGATGTCGCCCTCGGTGCCGAGCAGGCGGACGTGGTGGCGGTACCGCTGCGACAGGCTGCTCAGGATCAGCGCCGACTGGCCGTCGCCGAAGTCGAGCAGCCCGCGGAACTCCTCGTCGACGCCCTCGGGGCTCGTGTGCGACGTGCCGCTGACCGCCACCGGCGGACGGCCGAACACCCACCGCGCCACGCTCACGCAATAGGCGCCCACGTCGTACAGGGAGCCGCCGCCGTAGGCCGCGACGCGGCGGATGTTCGCCGGATCGCGCACCGTGAAGGTGAAGACCGCGACGACGGCGCGCAGGTCGCCCACCGCCCCCTCGCGGACGAGCCGCCGCACCAGCTCCCACTGCGGATGGAAGCGGTACATAAACGCCTCCATCCAGACGACGCCACGGCCGCTGCAGTGGTCGATCATGTCGGCGGTCTCGGCGGCGTCGAGCGCCGCCGGCTTCTCGCAGAGGACATGCTTGCCGGCGTCGGCGGCGCGCTTCGACCATTCCGCGTGCAGG
>DASXOR010000105.1:0-29930 GCA_036494095.1 Gaiellales bacterium
GAACCGGTAGTTGCGAATCAGGAGCTGGCTGGGGCAGCAGTCGGGGTCGGCCGGGCGCGCCTCCCCCTGGACGACATGCACCTCGAGGCCCGGTGTGGCGGCAGCGGCCAGGTTCTCGAGGGCCACGCTCGCGCCGACGTAACGGTAGTGATGGCCGCCGTGGACCAGTGGCGGATACGGCGGCGCGTATGACCAGAAGCGGTGCTTGGCGGTGCCGTTCCAGCCGCGGATGCCGGCGAACACCGGCACGGCGCCCGCGCCGCCGTTGAACCCCCGGTAGAAGATCTCGGGCCGGCCGTCCTTGTTCAGGTCCCCGATCCGGATGAAGCGCGGCAGCATGTGCTCGAGCACCGGCGTGATCCGCGTCTTCACGGTGCGGCCGCCGACGCGATCGACCACCTGGAGCCAGTGCTGCCTGATCGGCACGGTGCCGCCGAACGGGTTGGGCTTGAGCTGGAGCATCAGCCGCACGTGCTCCATGTGCGCGTCTCCGTCGAGGTTTACGCGCCACCCGTGCACCACCGTCGCACCGCTCGCCAGGGCCTGCGCGGGGAGCCCCAGCGCGATTCCCAGCGTGAGTACCAGAATCGCACGCCGCATTGGCCCGCAGTATCGCTCAGTCGACGGTGAACGTGTCCAGGTCGATGGTCACGTCCGGGAACTGCGGATCGATGTCGCGCAGCGCCTGCAGGAGCAGCCGCGTGACGGCGGCGTTCCGCACCCAGCGGCGGTCGGCCGGCACGACGTACCACGGCGCCCACGTCGTCGAGGTCTTGGTCAGCGCCTCCTCGTAGGCCGCCTCGATCTGGCCGAACCGTTGCCTGTCCTCGATGTCCTCGGGCCGGAACTTCCACTGCTTGGCCGGGTCGGCGAGGCGCGCGCGCAGGCGCGCGCCCTGCTCCTTGCGGGAGATGTGGAGCAGGATCTTCACGATCGTCGTCCCCTCCTCGGCCAGCATCCGCTCGAACTCGCAGATGTGCCGGAACCGCCGCCGCCACACCTTCGCGGGCACGAGCGAGCGCACCCGCACGGCGATCACGTCCTCGTAGTGGGACCGGTTCCAGATCCCGATCTGACCGCGCGCGGGGCAGCGCGCGTGCACGCGCCACAGGTAGTCGTGCGCGAGCTCGGTGGTGCTCGGCTGGGCGAAGTCCTCGACCCGGCAGCCGTGCGGGTTGATCCCCGTGAAGACGTGCCGGATCGTCGAGTCCTTGCCCGCGGCGTCCGTGCCCTGGAGGACGACGAGCAGGCTGCGCCGGCGCTCGGCCCACAGCCGGTCCTGCAGGGTGCGCAGCTCCGCCAGGTCATCGCCGAAGTCACGTTCCCGGTCGACCCCGAGCCGGTCGGCGGGATCACGCGCCTCGAGGCCGGCCGCATGTCCGGGCTTGACCCGAAGCTGCGAGAGCACGGCGACCTACCCGGCCGGCACCGTCGGCTTGGGCAGCGGCTCGATCGCGCGCAGGGCGCGGGCGATCTCGGCCTCGGGCAGCTCGTGGTCCTCGAGGCGGTGGTGGAGGTAGGCGTCGTAGGCGGCCATGTCGAAGTGGCCGTGGCCGGACAGATTGAAGAGGATCGCCTGCTCGGTGCCGGCCTCGTCGGCCCGCTTGGCGGCATCGACCACGCCCTTGATGGCATGGGCGCTCTCCGGCGCGGGCACGATCCCCTCCGACCGGGCGAAGGTGACCGCGGCCGCGAACACGTCCTTCTGGCGGTAGGCCTCGGCTCGCAGCAGGCCGTCCAGCAGCAGCTGCGAGACGATCGGCGCAGCGCCGTGATAGCGCAGCCCACCCGCGTGGATTCCGGGCGGGACGAAGTCGTGGCCGAGCGTGTGCATCGCGACGAGCGGCGTCAGCTGGGCGGTGTCGCCGAAGTCGTAGGCAAACGGCCCCCGGGTGAGGGTCGGACACGCCGCCGGCTCGCACGCGATGATCTCGATGTCGGCGCCCGCGATCTTGTCTCGCACGAACGGCAGCGCCAGGCCCGAGAAGTTCGACCCGCCGCCGACGCAGCCGATCACCACGTCCACGCCGCGCTCGCCCGCGAGCTCGAGCTGGCGCTGCGCCTCCTGCCCGATCACCGTCTGGTGCAGCAGCACGTGGTTCAGCACCGAGCCGAGCGCGTAGCTCGTGTCGTCGTGGGTGGCGGCGTCTTCGACGGCCTCCGAGATGGCCATGCCGAGGCTGCCGGGCGAATCGGGATCGTGCTCGAGCATCGCCCTGCCTGCGTTCGTGTCCGGCGACGGGCTGGGCACGACGGATGCGCCCCACGTCTCCATCATCATCCGCCGGTAGGGCTTCTGGTCGTACGAGACACGCACCATGTACACCTTGCACTCGAGCCCAAAGAAGCCGCACGCGAGCGCCATCGAGCTGCCCCACTGGCCGGCGCCGGTCTCGGTGGCGATCCGGGAGCGCCCGGCCTTGGCGTTGTAGTAGGCCTGGGGGACGGCCGTGTTGGGCTTGTGCGACCCGGCCGGCGACACGCCCTCGTACTTGTAGTAGATGCGCGAGCGCGTGCCCAGGGCCCGCTCGAGCCGGTGGGCGCGGTAGAGCGGCGTCGGCCGCCACAGCCGCAGCACGTCGACGACCTCCTCGGGGATCGGGATCTCGCGATCGGTCGAGACCTCCTGCATGATCAGGTCGATCGGGAAGAGCGGCGCGAGGTCGTCGGGGCCGATCGGCTGGCCCGTGCCCGGGTGCAACGGCGGCTGCGGCGGGGAGGGTGCGTCGGCGAGGATGTTGTACCAGGCCCGGGGCATGTCGCGCTCGGGCAGCAGGATCTTCGTGTCGGCCATGGCGGTCTCCTGCGGGTCGGGTGGACTCACCGCCGGTCGGCGGCCGACCGATTCTGCCTCAACCGGGCCGCGCGTGCGAGCAGTGCCGGCGCGGATCTACGCGGCGCGGCCGCCCTTCGACTTGGTCATGCGCTTGTGGACGTACATGGCCGTGTCGGCGTGGCCGACGAGCGCACCTGCGGTGATGCCGTCACGAGGGCACATGGCGGTGCCGACGGCCACCCCGACGTGCACGGCCGCCGGGCCGACCGAGAACGACGGGGCGAAGACGGTGAGGAGCCGCCGGCGCATGACGTCGACCACCCGCTCGGCGTCGGCCTCGGGCAGGAGCGGGAGCAGGATCACGAACTCGTCGCCGCCGAGCCGGAACACTGGATCGCTCGTGCGCACGACGCTTCCGAGCCGCTGGGCGACCAGCCGCAGCAGCGAGTCGCCGGCGGCGTGGCCGTGGTCGTCGTTCACGCGCTTGAAGCCGTTCAGATCGCAGAAGAGCATGCCCAGGACGTGCCCGGGCTCGTGTCGCGCGAGCTCAAGGTCGAGCCGCCGCTCGAAGGCGGCCCGGTTGGGCAGCCCCGTGAGCTGATCGTGGTTGGCGTCGTGCAGGGCGCGCTCTTCGCGCTCCTTCAGGTCGGTGATGTCGGTGAGGACAACGACGCGTGCGAGTCGCCCGTGATAGCGCGTCTCCTGGCTCTGGGCGGCGTACCAGCGGCGGGCGCCGCTGCGATGGACTCCGGTGAGCTCGAATGCGCCGGTCGTACCGTCGGCCAGACGAGCGAGGGTGACGGCGATCGACTCGGGGGCGATGTAGTCCTCGGGCCGCAGCGCGAGCGCCTCGTCCGCCGACCAGCCGAACTGATCGCAGAACGCCTGGTTCACCTCGACGATCGTGCCGCCGGTGTGGACGATGACGGAGTCACGCGAGGCCTCTGACAGGAGCCGGAACCGCTCCTCGGACTCGCGCGCCTGCTCCTCGGCCCGCTTCATCGCGGTCACGTCGGTCTCGAGGCCGCGGATGCGCCGCCGGCCCTCCTGGTCGATCGTGAGATGGGCGACGCTCGAGAGCCATACGACTCGCTGGTCGCGCGAGAGCGCGCGATAGGTCACCCGCGACACCCCCTCCGCGAGCACGACGGCGCTGGACGCGCGGTAGAGTTCGCGATCGTCCGGGTGCACGACGGTCTCGCTCCAGAAGTCCGGCACCGCGATCAGGTCCATCGGCTCGTAGCCGAGCAGGTCGAGCACGCGGTCGTTCACGAACTCGACCGCGAGCGTGTCGGCGTCGGCCTCCCACACGATCGCCTCGATGTCGCTCAGCAGGTCGAACAGGAACCCGGCGATGTCCCCGGTGAACGAGATGGGCACCGTGACGCGCCGCGTAGGGCGGGGGTGCTGCGGCTCGTCGGGGGCGTCAGCTTCGGGCATGGCGGCAGGCTCGGCTCGTCCACCGGGTAATCGGCCCGGCCGGGTGGCGATTGACGATGCCGTCCGGGAACCGGCGGCCGCCCCATCCCACGAATCGAGGCCCCCGCACCGGAGTGCGAGGGCCTCGAGGTGGTGCCTCAGGCAGGTGCGCCGCTCACGGCGTGTACTGCGCGTACCCCTGCTGCTTCTTCTGGCCGGTGCTGGTGAAGTCGCCGCCGACCAGCATGTCACTGTTCGAGCCGACCCCCTGGAGGGCGAAGACGCCGAGGACGCTGTTCGCGCTCGGATTCCACGCCTGCAGCTGGCCGTTCGTCTCGTTGACCGCCAGCAGCTTGTCGCGGCTGATCGGCGTGGTGCACGTGTGCTGGCCGTGCTGCGGACCGCAGTAGGTCTGGAAGTGGCCGCCCAGGTAGACGAAGCCGCCGGCCACGCCGATCGCCTGGACGTTGCCGTTCGTGCCGCCCTGCCACAACGCTGCACCTGTTGCCGGGGCGAACGCCGCGAAGTTGCCACCGCCGCCCGCGCCGGCCACATACACGCCGGCGGCGTCGTTGGCGAGGCCGATGACCGGGTAGGTGATGTGGCCCTGCCACGGCAGGGAGCTGCCCGTGTCGGCATCGACCGCGCCGATGTTCGTGGCGGCGGCGCCCGCCAGGTGTGTGAACGTGCCGCCCACCACGAGCCGCGTCGCCGAGGTGAACTTGATCGCGCGCACCTGTCCGTCGGTGCCCGGACTCCATGGCAGCACCGTTCCATCCGACCCCTTGACCGCGGCCAGGTTGGCGCGGGCGCTGCCGTCGACGGTGCCGAAGCCGCCGCCGAGGTAGATCGTGCCGGCAGCGGATGCGATCGTGAACACCTCGCCGCTGGCGGCGGCGTTCCATCCCGCGACGAGCGCGCCGGCTCCGGTGGCCGCGACCTTGGCGATGCGCGGATGGCCGATGCCCCCGACCTGGGTGAAGGCGCCGCCCAGGTACACGGCCGATCCCGCCACCTTGAGCGCGCGCACGGTCCCGTTCGTGTTCGGGTTCCACGGCAGCAGGTTGCCCGTCGTCAGGCTGACGGCGGCGACGTGGTTGCGCGCCACCTCACCCGTGCCCGCCGCGGCCCCGGCCGGGCGCATCGACGTGAACTGTCCTCCCAGATACACCGTCGTCCCGGAGACGGCGATCGCGTTCACGCGACCGTTCGTCTGCCAGGTTGGCACCGGGTGCGCTTGCACGATGACCGCCTGTGCCACCCCGGCAGTACCCAGCCCGGCGACCATCGTCGCCGCAGCTGCAAACCCCAACCGTCTCGTTCGACCCAGCATCGATTGTCCCCCAAGCGTCGTGATGACTGCACTCCAACATAACCCCGGAATGAGTCAAGTCAAGGCTTGCGAATCAAGGAGGCTCCAACAGGGGGCTGGGAGTGTTTTCCGGGTGATCAGGCGGCGGCGGCGAAGCGGGCGTACACCGCCTCCGCCCGCTGCCGGAGCCGGGCGAGCGCAGGGGCATGGTAGGCGCTGCGCAGCTCGTCCTTGCGCGCCTCCTTGTAGGCCGACGGGCGCTGGGCGCGATGCTCGGGCACCTCGGCGAGACCGCCGGAGTCGGACGCAGCCTCGCGCTCGAGCTCGGCCCGGGAGATGACGCCGGAGAGGAACGCCTGAATGGCCGGCCCCCATGGCGGCCGCCGCGCGCGCATCTCGATCAGCTCGAAGCATTCGGCCGTGCCCTCCGGGGTGGCCTGAAACGGGGCGAAGGCCGTGCCGAAGCGGGCGTTCACGCGCTCGATGCTGCGGTCGAGGTGGGTCGTCACCTCGGTGAAGTCGGCGACCACCATCCCGGCCAGGTGGTCGCGGAGCTTGGCGTGGAACCGCGCGTAGGCGGTCATGCCCTGGGCGAGGGTGACGTAGGGCTCGCGTACCACGAGCGAGAGCACGGTGTCCTCCGGCGGGCGCACGGTCAAGAGGACGGGAACGCCGCGCCGGACCGCCGCGATGATCTGGCTGGGAGCGTGGATGTGGTGGCCAACGCGCACGGGCGCCGGCTGGGCCAGCTGGAACGCGACGACGGCGAAGGTCGACGCCGACCGCGTGAACCCGTCGATCACGAGCTCCGTGGCGTCGGAGACGACGCCGTCGCCGTGGATGCGCCGGGCCACATGCAGGTAGCCGGGATGCTCCGCAGCGCGGCTACGCACCGACCAGCGCACCCGGCGAACGCCGAGCCGCGCCCGATCGCGCCCTGCCTCTGAGATCAACCCGCGCGTTCAGACAGCGTAGCCGGGGCGCCAGACGCCTTGCGCGGATCCGACTTGCTGCGGTCGACGTCGGAGACCAGCATGATCTCGTCGCCGGTGACGTCGAACACGATCGCGCCCCCGGTCGGCATCGCGAACTGCCAGTCGTCGTCGGAGGCGCCCGCCACCCGCAGCACCGCCAGGCGCAGCATGACGCCGTGCGACACCGCCGCGACGCTCTGTCCGGGGTGCTCCTGCGCGATGGCGCGCAGCGCTGCGACGACGCGATCCGCCGCTTCGGCGACAGCCTCGCCCTCGGGGCAGACGGCCCGCTCGGGGTCACCCACATAGGCATCCCACGCGTCCGGGTCGACCTGTGCGGACTCCTCCTTGGTCAGGCCCTCCCACGTGCCGTAGTCGAGGTTCAGAAAGCCGGGATGCGCCCGCACGGCGCCGACGCCGTTCTTGACGGCGATGGCCTCTGCGACCTCACGCGCCCGGCCGAGCGGGCTCGTGTACACGGCGACGAGGCCCGAGCCGACGAGCGACCGCGCCGCTTCGCGGGCCTCGGCCCGGCCGACCTCGTTCAGGGGAACCTCAAGGCGGCCACGAAACCGCACCTGCGCGTTCATGATCGTCTGGCCGTGCCGGACGAGATGGATACGGCATGTCTGCCGACTTGCGGCGACGGCCGCGGGCATTTCGTCGCGCATGTGTAACTCCCTCACTGGTCGTGCCCTGCAACGCCGGGGCCTCCTAGCGTCCGGCGGTACACCATTCGTTCACAAGTACACCGCGAGCGGGGCGCGTTGTCAAGGATTACCCGGCCAACCTTCCCGGACTTTTACACGTGCTCCCGGTCGGCGGCGTCGCGCCCGGCCGCGGCGAGCGGCGCCGCGGCGACGATGCTGCGCCGCTCCTCCTCCTCGACGACCGCCGCGTGCAGCTGCTGCCACCACTGGATGCCGCCGATCCACAGCCCGGCCGCGAGGCCGAGGGCGGCGCCGACGGCGCCGTAGGTGGCCGCGCCGACCGTGCCCCCCGTGACGGCCAGGACGCCCGTGACCAGCCGCGAGCGCATGCTGCGCTTGGCGGCGGCCATCGCCCGCAGCCCGACGGTGGCCGCCGTCAGCATGCCGGAGGCCGCCATCACGGCGGTGTACGGCAGGATGACCGGGTGGGCAGGCTGCCACGAGCGCTTCAGGAGCGCCTCGCCGGCCGAGTCCGGCAGCAGGTACATGGCGATGCCCCAGAGGACGAACACGACGACGAGGGCGACCCCGAGGATCGTCACGACGCGCAGCATGCGCCGCGGCGAGCGGCGGGCGATCCGCACCGACTCCGCGATCGCGGGCGACGTCACGCCCATGTTCAGGATGTTGAGCGGGCCGAGCGCGACCTGGGCGCCGCGCAGGGCGCCCGCGGCCGAGAGGCCCGCGAAGCCGGCGGTCGCGTACATCGCGCCCGACTGGGCGGCGTTGCGGGCGACGAACTCGATCAGGTAGCGGGGGCCGAGGTCGCGGTGGCGCGAAAGCCAGTGCCGCGCCCGGAGCGGCCGGGGCAGGAACCCCGCCTGCACGATCCCGAACACCGCCGCGACATTGGCCGCGCCCGCCCAGGCGAGGATGAAGGCGGGCGACGAGCGCAGGCCGACGGCCAGCACCGCCGCGACCAGCACCACCTGGGCGATCGCCCAGGCCAGGTCGTTCGCGAACGCGTATGCCCCGCGCAGGTGGCAGAAGAAGGCGCTGCGCCAGGTGTCCTGCACGATCAGGCCGGGCATGCTCAGGCCGAGCACGATCAGCGAGGGCCGCAGCGTGCCGCCGAACAGGAAGGAGGCCCCGATGCAGAGCACGCCCGCGACCGCCCCGAGCACCAGGGCCACTCCCGTCGCGGCCGACGCGCCCTCCCGCCACTCGCGCTCGCCGGTGGCGCTGTAGCGCACCGTGAGCGGCTCTGCGCACAGCGCGCGGGTGGCGCCGAGGGTGATCGTGTAGGTCGTGAACGCGAGCCCGAACGCACCCAGCGCCGACGTGCTCACGGTCCGGGCGACCAGGATCGCGAGGGCGAAGTTGGTCAGGCTCGACAGGGCCTGATCGCCCAGGCCCCAGCCGAGCCGGCGGACGCCGCCGCCCGCGTCCGTGCGTGGAGCCGAGGCCGTGCTCACGTTCAGATCGTAACCCCGGGTCCCGCCGCCGGATACCTCCGAGCCCCCGCGATGGTCGAGACTCGGCAGCTGGAGCGTGATCGACGTGGGCGAGATTGTGACCCCGCGGTGATGCGCGTGGGGATAGGGTCGGGCATTCTGGTTGTTCGTTGGTGCGCCGGGAAGTCTGGTCGGCAGGGAAGGATGGCTGCGTCGTGACCGTCGTGAAACCGTCGACCGCTGCTCGGAGAGTGCACCATGCGCCGCCGGGCGGAATGGCCTAGCGCGGTGCAGGCGTTCGGCATCGTCGTGGCCGTGGTGAGCGGAGCAGTGCTCGGCGCGCTCGCTTTCGGCCGTGCCGCGGAGAGGCTGAGGATTCCGGCACCGGTCGTCTTTCTGGTCGTGGCGGCGGTGGCGTCTGATCTCGTCGCACCGTTGCGCTCGGCCCTATCGCCGCGAGAAGTCGGATGGATCGGGTCGGGTGCTCTGATGGTGATCCTGTTCGACGGGGGCGTGTCTCTGGGCTGGCGGCGCGTCCGCCCTGTCGTGGGAATGGTGGCGGTGCTCGGATTCGGAGCAACGGTGGTCACTGCGGGCGTGATGGCCGGCGCGGCGCATGCGCTGCTTGGGTTCAGCTGGACGATTTCGGCTGTGTTCGGTGTTGCATTGGCGCCGACCGACCCTGCGGTCGTCTTCGCGGTGATCCGAGAGGGGAACCTCGCCGAGCGGCCAAAGACAATTCTCGAGGCGGAGTCAGGAGCGAACGACCCGATCGCGATCGCGTTGATGGTGGGCGTGATCGCGGTGGCGACCGATGGGCATCAGGGATTCCCCACCGTTGCGAGTACCCTCGGGCGTGAACTGATCATCGGGTTGCTCGTCGGCGTGATCGGCGCGTGGTTGGCGAGGACGCCACTACGCCATCTCACGGAACCTCGCGAGACGCTTCAGCCGATCGTGGCGCTCTCTGCCGCCGGACTCATTTTCGGCGCGGCAGCGGCAGCTCACGGGTCAGGCTTTCTGGCCGTGTTCGTGGCGGGTCTGCTGTTGGGAGATGCCGACTCCACCATCGGCGCGGATGTGCGTGCGTTCCACTCAGAACTCGCCGGACTGGCCGAGGTCGTCGTGTTCGTGTCCCTGGGGCTGACGGTGCACCTGGCCGCACTCGGCACATCCGGCCTGGTGGACGGGCTTGCCCTGACCGTTGTGCTCCTCGCCCTTGCTCGACCACCGGCCGTGGCGATTCTGCTCCTGCATATCCCCCGCAATGAGCGTGCGTTTCTGGCCTGGGCGGGCATGCGCGGCGCCGTGCCCATCCTGCTCGCTTCACTCGCACTCACCGCCGGCGTGGCGCATGCAAGCCGCATATATGGCCTGGTGTTCACGGTCGTCGCCGCATCGGTGCTCATTCAGGGCACGACGCTTCCCGCCATCGCGGCGAGGCTGCGAGTCGACGGGCGGACTGAGCAGGATCTCTGAGCGTCTCGGCTCGCCGGGCGCGGCGTCCTAGTCGACGGGGATGGGGATGGGGATGGCCTCCGCGGAGGCCGCATCGAGAGCATTCGGCACGGGATGGGTGTTCATCCCGAACGGCGCGTCGATCGTCGACTTCGTCCTGACGATCGCCATCTCCGTCGCCGCAGGCGGCAGCGCCCTGATCGCCCACCTCCCTGCGATCGCCCCCGCCCGGATCCCCTTGGGGATGGCGCTCCTGGCCGGGGTGGCCGTGCTGACCTGGTTCGGCCACGGCGGGAGGCTGATCTTCGCCGCAATGACGTCAGCCGCAGCCTCGCCGTCGCGACCGCGGCATCGGCCGCGCTGGTCACGTCGATCCTCTGTGGTGCCGTCACGATCCTCGGCCGGCATCGCAGGGAACACGTCCACGACCTGATCCTGCGGGGCGGTCCTCCTGCTGTTGAACTGATCCGCGGTGAGGTGCGCCGCCTGGTCGACATCGATAACCGCCTCCAGGTGGCGCGAGCGCTCGACCGCGCGCTCTGCGACGGCGAGCACCGGCACGAGCATCTGCCCGCGTCCAGGCCCCCCACGGCGTCCGCCATCCGCCGCCCAACGGCTCCTTGATCCGCCAGATCACTGCGGACATGCGTAGTGACCACGCCTCGCCACGCGCTGTGATCCTGCTGTCCCGGCTCAATCGGGAGGCCACGGCCCCCGGCGGCCCTAAGACCGGTTCGATGGCCGCGTAGCCGCCGGGACGGTGGCTTGCGGAGCTTCCTGTATGATCGTGGTGTTTCGAGGAGCGCCGGGAAGACTGGTCGGCACCACATCCTGTGCGTCCTTCGATTACTCCTCCACCGTCTGGATCGGGCTCGAGCTTGGGTCGCGCGCCGCACCGCCTGCTGTCCGCCCGCCCTGTGCTTCTGATCGCGTTCGCGTTCACGGTCATGGGCGACCCCGTCTCGTCTGTGGCATACGCGATCGAGGCCGCCCTGCGCGCGCTGGGGGGGGACCTCGCCCTGCTGCTTCCGACGATGGCAGTCGTCGTCGCGATCATCGGGCTTGTGATCGGGAATTACCATCGACTGCTTGCGCGGTTCCCGGGGGGAGGCGACGCCGCGGCCGCCGGTACGGCGTTCGGGGACGGTTGGGCGTTTCTCCCGTTGGGCTCGCTGATCGTGGACTACGCCCTGACGATCGCGATCTCGGTGGCCGCCGCGTCCTCGGCCATCATCGCCTACCAGCCCTCGCTGGTCTCGGTCCGCGTCCCGCTCGCGCTCGCGCTGCTCATCGCAGTCGCCGGCCTGACCTGGTTCGGCCACCACGGACGAACGATCTTCGCGCTGATGACGATCAGCTTCGTCGTGGTCGGGTCGATCGTGATCCTGACCGGGCTTCTCGACCCCTCCGGGACTGGCGGCGCGCCGTCCACGCCGGCGGGGTTCCATCGCTCGCCGCCGCTCGCGGTGCTGCTCGCATTTCCGGTCGCGATGGCGCTCGCGACTGGCGTTGAGGCGCCCTCGTCGGCCGTCGCGCAGCTCGGCCAGCTCGATCGGTCGTCCCAGATCCGGTTCGGACGGATCACGCTGTGGCTGACTCTGGTGGTCGTGGCCTGGCTCACCCTGGGCCTGACAGCCGTCGCCGTGCGCCTGCATGTCGGCGTACCGCGCGCCGACTCCACCCAGATCGCAGACCTCGCCAAGGCCGCGGCGGGTCCCGGCACCCTGTTCGCCGCATTCCAGCTCTCCAGCGCAGTGCTGCTGCTCGCAGCGGCCAGCTCGTCGTTCCAGGCCGGCCCCGGGTTGCTGAAGGCGCTCTCGCACGCGCCGGGGGGTATCGGCATCCTGCCCAGCCGACTCGGCTACGCCAACACCCACCACACTCCCTATTGGGGGGTGGGAGCCTTCCTGGCGGTGGCCGCCGTGATCGTCGTCGCGGCGGGGGGCTCGGAACAGGAGCTGGTCCTGTTCTATGCAGTCGCCGTCTTCCTCGCATTTCTGTTTGGGCTCCTGGCCATGCACCGCTTCGCCCGGGCAGAGCACACACGGCGTCACGAGGTGCTGACCCTCGCCGGTCTGGCCGCGGTCACGCTCACGCTCGCAGTCAATCTCGGACGCGTCTACCCGATCGCCAGCCTTGCTGCAGCCACGGCGATCGCCGCGGGGCTCCATCGCCTGTGGGTACGCGCCGGACGGCCAAGCGGGGCGGCAGAGGCCGAAGCACTCGCGGAACGGGCGTTCAGCGGCAGCTGAACGCCTCGGCGGTGCCCGCACGTCAGGACGGCGCCGGGTCCTCGGGCGGATGCATGAGCCGGTAGCCCGCGCCCGGCGCGCAGGATCGCGCGATGGGTGAGCAGCTTGCCCTCGTTGCGCACGAAGAGGGACAGCAGGTCGAACTCGATCCGCGGCGACGAGCGCGGCGGCGGCGAGCGCCACGGCCCACTGCCACATGATCGCGCCCCCACCGCCGTCGGCGGCGCGGCCGCGAGGATCAGGGCGTGCGGGGACGCCGAGCGCAGTGGAGTGGGGAGCCCGCCTGTGGCTTCCAGGGCCCGGCGGGCGGCCTTGGAGTCGGGCTGGATCGTCATTCCCCAACGTCGGCACGAACGCCTCAACCGGCCCTGAAAGACCGCCCCAGGGGACTCAAGATTGCGTCACACTCCGGCGCGCGGGAGCGGGTGAGGGCCGCGCGAGGTCTAAGCGCGTATCACCGCCCGCTGCAGCCGGCCGTCGCGGCGCAACGCGAGCAGCAGGAGCGCGAAGCACGTCCCCAACGTGAGCAGCTGCTCGAGCGCCATCACGATGCCGGCCAGGCGCTGGTCGGCGAGCGGTGTGAGCCCGAGCAGGCGGCCGGGCCGATCGGCGTATGCCGGGTAGTACGCGTGGAACGAGAACACGAGCGCGTCCGAGAGCACCTGGCCGGCGAAGAACACCGCCACCGTGAAGGCCAGCCGCCCGGGCAGCCCCAGGCGGCCGCGCTCGGCGGGGTCGATCATCTGGATCCACACCAGCGTCCCGACGAGGACGAACGAGGCGTGCTCGAGGTTGTGCAGCGCGGCCGAGCCGAGCGCGCGGTCATACAGCGACGGCACGTGCCAGAGGCCGATCACCCCCACCCATGCCGCGAGCGTCACGCCCGGCCGCAGCAGCACATCGGTTACCGGCCGCAGGAGCCGGAGCCGCGCGGACATCGCACGGGCGATCGGGCCCCGTACGGCCAGCACGAGCAGCACCGGGCCGGCGTCGGCCACGAGCACATGCTCGAGCATGTGCGCCGACAGCAGATAGCGCTCGGCGGCGGTGTTGAGCGGCGAGCAGAGCGGCGCGGCCATCAGTGCGAGGCCGACGGCATACACGGCGGCGCGCGTCCACGGCGCGGCCGCCGGATCGCTGCGGCGGGCGGCGGCGAAGGCGGGCGCGAACGCCGCCAGAGCCAGGATCACGAAGACGGCCGGCGCCGCGCGCAGGTGCCATGAGCCCGCGACCGAGGAGACCGACACGGCATGCTGGGCCAGGATCGCGATCATTCGTCGCGGGCGCGACCCGCCCGGGCGGCCTCTCCCTCGAGCGCCGCCGCCACCTGGTGGTCGGCCCGCTGCTGCTCCTCCTCGAGCAGGCGCAGGAGCGTCAGCGCGACCGCGGTCAGGAACACGGCCGACTGCTCGGCGGTCATGAGCACCCCGCCGAGGTTCTGGTCGCGGGCCGCCGAGATGCCCCAGAGCCGTGGAGCGTGGACGTAGTAGGGGTAGAGCGGCGTCGGGATGAAGGTGTAGGCGAGGCCGAGGAACGAGGCGGCCACGAACGCCCCCAGCAGGTAGAGCACGGCCACGCCCGAGCCCATCCGGTGCAGGCCCGGCACCACCACCGGCCACCAGAAGCACAAGCCGATCAGGATCAGAAACGCGTGCTCGGCGTCGAGCGCGAGCGGATGCTCGAGTGCGTAGGTGTAGGGGCGGGCGAGGTGGACGCCGTACCACCCCACCACCCACAGCGGCCAGCCGGCGCCCGCCTGCAGCAGCCGCCCGGTCGGGCCCAGCCGGCGCAGGATCGCCGCGCCCATGCCGGCCGTGAGCCCGAGCAGCGCGAGCGGAGGCGCCAGATCGGCGATGAGCGCGTTCTGCACCAGATGGCCGAGCAGCAGGTAGTGCACCGCGATCGTCTCGAGGGGGGAGTTGAGCGGTGCGGCCATCAGCACCATCCCCGTGACGAACGCCGCCCGCCGCCACCCCGGGACCGCGGCCCGGCGGGCGGCCCGCAGGTAGACGACGGCGGCAAGGGCGGCTGCCACGGCGAAGGCCGGCTCGAAGGTGAACGAGGTCGCCGCGGGCGCGGTCACACGGGCGGCGGGCTCACCGCTCGAGCTTGGGGCGCTTGCGGCGCGCGGTGCGCGCCTCCTGCCAGGCGGCCAGCTCCTGATCGGAGAGCTCGGCAGGCGGGCCGGTGCGCAGGTGCCACGAGAACCAGCCCAGGAACCCGAGGCCGGCGACGGCCGGGATCAGGTGCGGCAGATGCTCGGCCACGATCCGCATCGGCCCTAACTGTAGATGCTGCCGCCGACCGGGCGGCCCGGCCGCGGTAGGATGCAGACGGATGAGCCGGCGACTGTCGCGCAAGCACCTGTTGCGGTGGGCTGGGGCGACGGGTGGAGGCCTCGCGCTGGGCGCGGCGGGCTACGCGAAGCTCGAGGGCGGGTCGGCCAGCGCCGACTCCCAGGTCGAGCAGTTTCACGGCGTCCACCAGGCGGGCATCACGAATCCGCAGCCGAAGTACCTCCAGTTTGCGTCGCTCGACGTGCAGGTGGCGGGGAAGTCGGGCCTGCGCGACGTGATGCGCGCGCTGACCACGGCCGCCGCCGACCTCACGGCCGGGAACGCGCCGCCCACCGGCACGAGCTTTGACCCGGCGCTCCTGACGATCACGTTCGGCTTCGGCGCGAGCCTGTTCGACTCCCGCTTCGGGCTCGCCTCGCAGCGGCCGCCGGCGCTGGTCGACATGCCCCACTTCAAGGGCGACCAGCTGCGCCCCGAGCTGAGCGACGGCGACATCGGCGTGCAGTGCTGCGCCGCCAGCCGCGAGGTGGTGGAGCGGGCGCAGGCCGCGCTCGTGGCCGTGACCGACGGCGCCACCAGTGTGCGCTGGTCGCAGTACGGCCTGGTGCGCGACGCCCTGCCCGGCGAAAAGGGGGGCACCCCGCGCAACATCGTCGGCTTCAAGGACGGCACGAACAACCTCCACGGCGACGACGCGGCGAAGATGCGCTCGAACGTGTGGGTGGGCGCGACCGACGGCCCTGCCTGGATGACGAACGGCAGCTATCTCGTCACCCGCAACCTGACGGTGCACGTTTCGAACTTCCTCACGGAGCCGCTGAGCGTGCAGGAGTACGCGTTCGGCAGGCGCAAGTCGAGCGGCGCGCCGTTCGGACAGAAGCACGAGTTCGATCCCGTGATCGTGTCCAAGGAGCCCACCGACTGCCACATCATGATGGCCAACCCGCGCAAGCCTGGCAGCGAGGCCGAGCGCATCCTGCGCCGCGGCTACACGTTCACCACCGGCTACGACAGCCAGATCTCATCGCCGCTGGGCGGCCTTTTCTTCATCGCCTACCAGCGCGACCCCCGCCGCCAGTTCATCCCGATCCAGAGCCGGCTGGCCGTCCACGACCGCTTCACGGTCGAGTACCCGGTGCCGCGCGGCAGCGCGATGTACGCCGTCCCGCCCGGGATCCGCCGCGGCGGGTACGTCGGCGAGACGATGCTCGCGTGACGGCAGCGGCGATCCCGCTCGCGATCACGGCGATGTCGGCCGGCGACTGGGGCGACGTCGCCCGGATCTACGCCGACGCGATCGCCGGCGGCGACGCCACCTTCGAGACCGAGGTGCCCGACTGGGAGCGGTTCGACGGCTCGCACCTGCCCGGCCACCGGCTCATCGCCGTGACCGAGGCCGGGCCGGTCGGATGGGCGGCGCTCACGCCCGTGTCAGGACGGTGCGTGTATGCCGGCGTCGCCGAGGTGAGCGTCTACGCCGCCGCGGACGCACGCGGGCACGGCGTCGGCACAGCCCTCCTGGCCGCGCTGATCACCTCCGCAGAGGCGGGCGGCGTGTGGACGCTGCAGGCCGGCATGTTCCCGGAGAACACGGCCAGCGTGCGGCTGCACGAGCGGGCCGGATTCCGGCTGGTCGGCCGCCGGGAGCGGCTCGGCCGGCTGCGTGGCGAGTGGCGCGACGTGCTCCTGCTGGAGCGGCGCAGCCGGGTGGTCGGGTAGATGGCCGCGATCGGCAGGCGCGCGGCCGGGGGCGGCACGACCGCGCTCGAGCGCTGGGGCATCGATTCGGAGTACGCCCCGATGCGCGACGTGCTGCTGGCCGACCCGAGCGCGTTTCGGTGGCTCGGGGAGGCGAACGCCGCGTACTCCGCGCTCGTCCGGGACACGCTGCGCCGCGGCCACCGCTTCGACCGCGACCTGGCGCTGCGTCAGCACGGCGAGATGGTGGACGCGTTCCGCCAGGCCGGGGTCGCGGTCCACCGGCTCGAGGCCCGCGCCGAGCTCGCCTATGGCGTCTACACGCGCGACTCGAGCATCATGACTCCGTGGGGCGCCGTCGTCTGCCAGCTCGCCAATCCGCGCCGGCGCGGCGAGTACGCGCCCTGCCTCGACTTCTACGCCGGCAACGGCGTGCCCATCTACGACCTCGTCACGGCAGGGAACTTCGAGGGCGGCGACTTCGCTCTCGTCGCCCCGGGCAGCGCCCTGATCGGGTTCACCGGCATGCGCAGCGAGGAGGTCGGGGCGCGCCAGGTGGGCGGGTGGCTCGAGCGTGAGGGCTACGACGTCCGCTACGCGCCGATCGACGAGTTCTACGTGCACCTCGACCTGATGGTCTGCATGCTCGCCCCCGGCCTTGCGGCGGTGTGCCTCGAGACGACCGACCCGGCCGTCGTCACGTGGCTGGAATCGAAGCAGATCCAGATCGTGCCGGTCGGCTTCCGGGAGACGATGGGCCTCGGCTGCAACGTGGTCGCGCTGGGCGGCGACCGGGTGCTTTCGACGGCGTTCGCGGCCGACCTGAACGCGAAGCTGCGGGCGCTCGGCCTCGTCGTCTACGACCCGGACATGAGCCAGTTCCAGCTCGCGGGTGGCGGCGTGCACTGCCTCTGCCAGCCGCTCTCCCGCGCACCCGGCTGACGGGGTCCGTCCCCGGTTGGGGCCTGGCCCCGGTTGGGGCCTGGCCCCGCTTCTCGGCTCAGTCGAGCCGGCTGGCGCCGTCCGCGGCCTGCGTGACCATCGGCTCGGTCGCCCGCCCGGTGGCGGCGTGGTAGCCGGCGGCCACGGACGCGGCGATGACGGCGCACCGATCGACCGGCGCCAGCGCCACGATCGCGCCGCCGAAGCCGCCGCCCGTCATCCGCGCCGCCCACGCACCCGCCTCGAGGGCGAGCGCGACCAGCACGTCGAGCTCGGGCGTCGAGACCTCGAAGTCATCGCGCAGGCTGGTGTGGCCGGCCGCCAGGATCGGGCCGAGCGCGCGGGCGTCGCCGGCGGCGAGGGCCGCGGCAGCCTGCTCGACCCGGGCGTTCTCGGATCGCAGATGCCGCAGGCGGCGAACGGCCGTGTCGTCGCGGTCGCCCGCAAGCGCGCGCTCGAGCTCGCCGCGCCGGGTCGCGTATCCAGTCTCGGCCAGGCGCCGGCGCACGCCGGAGTCGACCACGATCAGCCCGACCCCCTCCGGGAGCGGCACGTGCCGGTGCGTCAGAGCGGCGCAGTCGAGGAGGAGCGCCTGGCCGGCCCGGCCGAGCAGCGCGACGGCCGGATCCATGATCCCACACGGGACGCCGAACGCCCGCTCCTCGGCCCGGCGGCAGGCGCCCGCGAGCTCGAGCGGCGCGAGTTCGGTGCCGGCGGCGTCGCACAGCGCGAGGCCGACCGCCACGAGCAGCGCCGCGGACGACGCAAGGCCCGCGCCGGCGGGCAGGTCGGCGGCGATGCAGCCCTCGATCCCGGCCGGCGCCCGACCGCGATCGGCGAGCTCGGCCGCCAGCGCGGCCACGTAGCGGCCGAATCCCTCGGCGGCGCCGGCCCCATCCGCCGCCAGGTCGACATCGCCGGGCACGGCCGCAGACCGCAGCCGGATCCGGTCGGCGGACACGCAGTCGAGGGTGAGGCCGCGGTCGATCGCGACGGGGAGGACGAGGCCGCCGGCGTAGTCGGTGTGCTCGCCGATCAGGTTGACACGGCCGGGCGCGTGGTAGCGGGCCACCGCACAATCCTGCCAGGCTCGCAGGAGGGGCGGCGGAGGCGTCGTATGATTTCGCAGACGAACGGACGAGGGCGAGGCGGGCGGCCCGAGGGAGGCGAGGCGTGAGCCGGATACGGCGGCATCGGGGTGCGGGCTTCGGCCTGTGGGCGACCGGCGCCGCCGCCGCTGCGACCTGGTGGCTGCTCGCCGGGGCCGGCACGGCCTGGTACTGGCGCGTCGCTCCCGCGGCCCTGTGGCTCGCCGGCCTGGCGGGCGCCGGCTCGACCAGGGCCGTGATCGGCCGCCGCCGGCGGCGCGACGACGCCCTCGCCCAGGCGATCGTGACGTCGACCCCTGACGCCGTGCTGGTCGTGGACGGGCGCGGGACGCTGGTCGAATGCAACCCCGCGGCTGAGCGCATGTTCGGGCTGCGGCGCGACGAGACGGTTGGCGCTGCGCTGGAGGATGGCCTGCTCGCGCCCATCGACGGCGAAGCACCCGCACGGGTGTGGGAGCGGGACGGCCGCTACGAGGTGACCGCCACGCGCGACGACGGAACGACGTTCCCGGCCGAGGTCTCGTCTGCGCCGCTGGTCGGCGTGGCCACCCGCCTGCGGCTGCTGCAGGTGCGCGACCAAAGCGACCGGCGGCAGGCGCAGCGGGCGCTCTACGACCTGGCCGCGATCATCCAGTCGTCCGAGGACGCCATCGTGTCGCAGACACTCGACGGCGTCATCGAGTCGTGGAACCGCGGCGCCGAGCGCCTGTACGGCCACTCCGCCACCGAGGCGATCGGCCGCCGGATCTCGCTGGTCGAGCCGCGCGGCCGCCCGGACGACTCGCCGGCGCTGCTGGCGCTGATCCGCCGGGGTGAGCCGGTCGAGAACCTGGAGACGGTGCGCGTGCGCAAGGATGGCACGGAGGTGCGTGTGGCGTTGACCGTGTCGCCCATCGTCGACGCGGCGGGCCGCGTGATCGGCGCTGCCGAGATCGGCCGCGACATCACCGCCCGCAAGGTGGCCGAGCAGCGGGTGGCCTACCTCGCCTACCACGACGATCTGACCGGACTCCCCAACCGGCTGATGTTCGCCGAGCACCTCGACCTCGCGCTCGCGCGCGCCCAGCGCCACGGGCGCGGCGTCGCCGTGCTGTACGTCGACCTGGACGACTTCAAGCTGACGAACGACACCTACGGGCATCAGGCGGGCGACCAGCTGCTGCGCCAGATCGCGCGGCGGCTCGAGCGGGCGACGCGGGCCACCGATCTGGTCGCCCGGCACGGCGGCGACGAGTTCCTCGTCCTGGTCGCCGACCTGCCGACGGATGCGGCGCCCGGCCCGCGCGAGATCGCCCGGACGATCGCCGAACACGTCGAGCAGGCGCTGGCGGCGCCGTCCGCGATCGAGGGCGCGACGATCACGGCCGGCGGCAGCGTCGGCATCGCGCTCTACCCCGACGACGCCACCGGCCGCGACGAGCTCCTGCGCAGGGCCGACGCGGCCATGTACCGGTCGAAAGAGCTCGCCCGCCGTTCCCCACCGGCCGCGACCGCAAACGGCGGGACGCAGGTGTCGCTGACGGCGCGCATCCAGCTCGCGCTCGAGCGGGGCGAGTTCGTGCTCCACTACCAGCCGATCCTGCGGCTGGCCGACATGCACATGGTGGGCGTCGAGGCGCTGATCCGCTGGAACCACCCCGACGACGGGCTGCTGGCCCCGTCGACCTTCATCCCCCTGGCCGAGCGCACCGATCTGATCGGCTCCATCTCGGAGTGGGTCGTCGACGAGGTGTGCCGGGTGTCACGACCGTGGCTGGGCGGCGAGATGCAGATCCGGGCGGCCGTCAACCTGCCCATCGCCCATTGGCACCCGGAGGCGGCCGAGCGACTGCTGCGGACGATCCACGCGAGCGGCCTTGACCCGGGCCAGATCGTCGTCGAGGTGAGCGAGGCGAGCGCGATGACCGAGCCCGACCGCACCCAGGCCATCCTGCACGATCTGCACCGCCGCGGCATCAAGCTCGCGATCGACGACTTCGGCACCGGCCATTCGTCGCTCAGCCGTCTCACCGAGATGCCCGTCTCGACGCTCAAGATCGATCGCGCGTTCGTGCGCGACATCCCCGGAAGCCCGCATGCCAACGCCATCGCGACCACGATCATCCAGCTCGCCCGCAACATCGGCGCCGAGGCGCTCGCCGAAGGGATCGAGACGACCGACCAGTACGAGTTCCTCAAGCGCGAGGGCTGCACGCTCGGCCAGGGGTTCCTGTTCAGCCCGGCCGTGCCGGCCGATGAGGTCGAACCCCTCTATCGCCGGTTCGACCGCGAGCCCGCGGTGCGCTGACCGCGGTACGATCGGCGCATGGCGGTGAAGCGCACGCAGCTCGCCCTCGGGACGGTCGCAGCGCTCGTCGTCCTGATCGGCCCGGCGCCGGCCGACATCACGGGCCTCTTCGACCATCCGCCGCCGCGGTGCCTGCAGTCGCACGGCTGCGGTCACACCCACGCGTGGTGGGACCGGCCGGTGCTCGTGACGCATGTCGCCGAGGCGCCCCTGCCACCGCGGTTCACCCACTCGCGCTAGACGATGTCTAGTCGGTGGCGGCCGGGGCGCCGCCGACCGCCTCGGCCGGGGCCGAGCGGTCGCCCTGCGGCAGGATCACGGTGTCGTAGTAGCGCGTCATCGTCACGCCGGACGTGAACCTGCCCACGTGCGGCTCGATGTGCTCGCCGCAGGCGATCCGCAGCACCAGCTCGGGATAGCGCGAGCCCGCCGCGAGCGGCAGGGGGAACGCGCCGCCGAAGCGGCAGTTGATGTCGGTGACCGGCAGGCCCTCGGGCTCGTCGAAGCACTGGACGGTGGCCGGGCCGACCAGCCGCAGGCCCTCGGCCACGGTGCGCCCGAGCTCGATCAGGCGCGGGTCGGCGATCGTCATGCCCTTGATCGACTCACCGCCCTTCGACTCGATCATCGTGCGCGGGATGACGTTCACCGCCGTGCCCACCAGATCGCACAGGATGTCGATCGAGAACTGCTCCCCGGGGCAGAACCGCTGCACGATCACCGGCACGCCCGCGTAATCGACGAAGAAGCGCACTTCGGCCAGGCTCTCGCAGCGGTAGATGTCGCGCGACGCGTACCCCCACCGCCGCTTCACGAGCAGCGGCAGCGGCGGCCGCTGCGGCAGCTCCTCGGGGATCCACGTGTCGGGCGACGGCAGGCCGGCGGCGAGCAGCGCCTCGTGGCAGCGGTACTTGTCGAACATGGCCTCGGCCACCGCCAGGTCGGGCAGGAGCAGCGCCGCCCCGGCCGCCTCCAGGAGGCTGCGCCCGGAAACGAGCTCGACGTTGTCGAGGTCGGCCAGCGGCAGCACGGCGCGCACGCCGTGGGCAGTCACGAGGTCGGCGAGCGCCGGCACGTAGTCGGGGCTGCTCGCGAGCGGCACCACGACGCCCTGGTCGGCCGTCATCAGTGCCGGCGAGAGCGGATTCGCATCGACGGCCACCACGTCGCCGTCCCAGCCGAGCCCGTCGAGTGCCTCCCGGAAGGCGCGCACGACGTCGACGCGCTGCCCGGCGCACGTCAGCAGCACCGACCGCTTGCTCACAGGTCCCAGCCGCCCGTCGCGCCCTTGTACGTCTCGGCCGGCCGCGTCATCTGATGCAGCGTCCGCCACAGGATGCGCGCGTCGAGGCGCAGCGACCAGTGCTCGACGTACCACACGTCGAGCTCGATCCGGCGCGACCACGGGATCGACGTGCGGCCGTGGATCTGCGACCAGCCGGTCACGCCCGGGCGCATCGCGAGGCGCAGCCGCTGCCGCGGGTTGTATCGCTGCACCTGGTCCATGAGCGTCGGCCGCGGGCCGATGATCGACATCTCGCCGCGCAGGACGTTCCAGAGCTGCGGCAGCTCGTCGAGCCCGTAGCGGCGGTAGAAGTCGCCGCTGCGCAGGATGCGGTCGTCGCCCTCGTTGACGGCGAGGCCGTCGCCGTGGGCGTGGGCTTCGCGGATCATCGTGCGGAACTTGAAGATGGTGAACGGCTCGCCGTCGTGCCCGGCCCGCTCCTGGCGGAAGAGCACCGGCATCCCGTCCTCGACGAGGATCACCGCGGCGAGCGCCGCGAGCACCGGCGAGAGCACCACGAGGCCCGCCGCGGCGGTGCAGACGTCGAACGAACGCTTCAGTGCGAGGGCGGCCGGCCGGGCGGGCACCGCCACGGGCCGGTCGCCGTTTGTGCCTGCGACCGATTCCACCGGGCAACCATAGCCAACGGCAGCGGCCGTGCCGCCCGGGAACCGGCCGCCCGAGCCGGATCGAGGCCTCCGGGCGTATGCTAGAGTAGCCGGCTGCGCCGGGGTTTCGAACCCGGCACGCGCCGCCCGCCGCCTCACCAGTCTCGCTCCGCCGCACGCACCTCGGTGCGTCCCTGCGCGGAGCCGATCGCCGTCGTCACTGGAGCGTCCGCGTGTCCACCCCTCCCGCTGTCGAAGTCCACGATCTGCGCAAGGAATTCATCCGCCGCGACGGCCGCCGCCGCGGTCGCGTCCGCCGCCGCCGGGTGGCGGCCCTGCAGGGCGTGAGCTTCACCCTCGCGCGCGGCGAGTGCGTCGCGATCCTGGGCCAGAACGGCTCGGGCAAGTCGACGCTCGTGCGCGTGCTCTCGACCCTGCTCCTGCACGACGGCGGCACCGCCGAGGTGTTCGGCATCGACGTCCGCACGCGCCCGCGCGCGGTGCAGGGGCTGGTGAACCGGGTGTCGGTGGAGGCGTCGTTCTTCAAGCGCATGTCCCCCGCCGAGAACCTGAGCTACTCGGCCCGCTTCTACGGCCTCACCCCGCGGCAGACGCGCACGACCATCCCGGCGATCCTGCGCCGGGTCGGCTTTCCGCCCGACCGCCGGGGCGAGCCGATGGAGGACCTCTCCCGCGGCATGCAGCAGAAGATCGCGCTCGCCCGCGCGCTTCTGACCTCGCCGGTGCTGCTCCTGCTCGACGAGCCGACCACCGGCCTCGACCCCCGCTCCAAGCTCGAGGTGCAGGGGCTGGTGCGCGACCTGCGCCGCCAGCACGACTGCACGATCCTCCTCTGCACGCACGACATGGCCGAGGCCGAGGCGCTCGCCGACCGGGTGGGGATCCTGCACGGCGGCCACCTGCTCTGCCTGGACACGCCGGCCGAGATCCGCGACCGCTACGGCGCCGCGACGCTCGAGGGCGCGTTCATGGCAGCGACCGGGCGCAGCTTCGAGGACGAGGTCGAGACCGAGGCGGAGGTGACCGCATGATGCGGCAGGCATCGGTGGCGGTGCGGCGCGAGCTCATCGGCTTCGCCGGCATCGTCGAGCGCAACACCTACCTGATCCGCCGGTTCGCGTGGTGGGAGCTGGCCTGGTTCCTGTACACCGTGGCGAACACGCTCACGATCGTCTTCATCGCGAAGGGGGTCGAGGCGGCCGGCTACCACCTGGACGTGAACCGCGAGACCATCGTCCTTCTCATCGGCGCGGTGGTGTGGTCGTACCTGGGGCTCATCTTCGAGATCGAGACGGAGACGGTCGCCTGGGAGCGGTGGGAGGGCACGATCGAGTACACGTTCATGGCCCCGCTGTCACGCCCCGCTCACCTGCTCGGGATGGGCGCGTTCGCCGTCGTCTACGGCGTGCTGCGAACAGTGCTTCTGTTCGCCCTCGTCGCGAGCTTCCTCAACGTCCACTTCGGCAACCCCGACTTCGCCGCGGCGACGCTGGTGCTCGCGATCTCGTCGGTCTCGTTCGTCGGCATCGGCATGATGACCGCGGTGCTGCCCCTGGTCTCGCCGGAGAAGGGGACGCAGCTCGGCTTCATCGCGCAGGGGCTCCTGCTCGTCGTGTCGGGCGTGTACTACCCGGTGAGCGTGCTGCCGCAGTGGATGCAGTGGATCTCGGTGGTGTCGCCCGCGACCTACACGCTCGAGGGCGCGCGGCGGGCCGTGCTGGACGGCGCCGGCGTCGCGGCGATCTGGGGCGACATCTGGCCGCTGATCGTGATCGGGGCGATCGCGATCCCGCTGGGACTGTACGTGTTCTCGCTCGGCGAGCGGTATGCCAAACAGCATGGCCGGCTCAAGCGATCCGGCTGATGCGACACGTGTTCGTATTCATTGACACAGGGTCCCAACTGGACTATTTCTACCTGCGTCCAGTATTCGTCTCCCGAAGGGGTGGGCAGTTATGTCTTGGTCCCTGTCCAAGGAGGTCCGCAGCCGCCGGCGGCTCGGACCGTGGGTGATCGCGCTCCTGGCCGCGTGCGCGATGACCGCCGCCGCCCCAGCGTCCGCCGGCGCCAGCACCGGCGTGCAACCGGGCGCGACCGGCATGCTCGACTGCAACGGTCAGAGCAAGAGCCAGCACGCGCTGCGCGCCTCGCTCGTCTGCAGCGACCCGCGCTCGCTGTATGACGGCAAGCCGGCCCGGTTCGAGGACAACGGCAAGTACATCGGCCACGACGAGCCGATCATCCGGTTCCTGTCCAAGCGGCACGGCTCCGGCAGCGATATCACCTGGAAGGAGCGGCTGCCGTTCGATCCCACCGCGCTTCCGACCGTCGCCCACCCGGGCACCGACGTCACGCACTGGTTCGAGCTCTCGATCGCGCCGTGGTTCTCGATGGCGCTCTGCAACGCCGAGTCCTATCCGCTCAACCCGTGCAAGCCGCGCAGCGACACCAACGCCCCGCACCATCCGCCCACGTTCGACCAGGGCGGCGGCGGCAGCTCGTTCCTCGAGATGCAGTTCTATCCGCCCGGGTTCGCGCCGTTCGCCGACTCGATCTCGTGCGACAACACGCACTGGTGCGCCTCGCTGCACATCAACGACCTCGAGTGCCAGCTCGGATTCGTGAACTGCAACCCCAACTGCGAGGAGCCGACCAACTTCGGGTTCATCCAGAGGGACGGCGTGCCCACCGGGCCGCCCAGCCCGCAGCTCGCCAACGGCGACACGGCAACGCCGAACAGCGAGACGCTGCTGATGAACCCCGGAGACCAGCTCGTGATCCACATCTTCGATGCGAAGCTGCGTGGTGGAGGGCACGCTCTCGAGACCAGCATCCACGACCGTACGACAGGGCAGAGCGGGTTCATGATCGCCTCGGCGCACAACGGCTTCATGCAGACGTCGATCGCCGACTGCAGCGGGCGCCCGTTCAACTACCAGCCCGAGTACGACACGGCCAAGCCGCAGAACATCATCCCGTGGGCGGCACTCGAGACCAACATCTCGACCCAGTTCGAGATCGGCCACTTCGAGCCGTGCAGGTCAGTGACCGACCCGATGCCCTTCCCGGTCGGGAACTTCACCGACACCATCTGGCAGAACTGCACCGGGCCGTACGAGGACTCGGCCCCGCCGGACGGCTCCCCGAACCCGGAGGTGTCCGACGCGCCCTGCTGGCCAAACGGCTTCACCCACGGCGGCCACGCGCCTCCGAACGAGGTCGCGGGGTGCATCCAGACGATCGCCCAGAACGGCGATCTCGACTACGACGGCACGTCGTACTGGCCGAACTGGCCGGACAACACGAAGCCCGACCGCCATCCGTCGCCGTTCCTCCAGCAGGAGCCGCGAACGCGCGGGCATGCCTACAAGACGATCCAGTTCCAGACCAACGCCCCCGCCAGCGAGGCGTCGTGCGCGCCGACCGGTGTCGGGTGCGCGGTGCCTCCGCCCGTGGCGCCGGGGAACTTCTACCCGTTCTGGACGCAGGCCAGGGTGCACGGCCGGTGCGTGTGGGAGTTCGGGCAGATGCGCAACGGCAACACCTTCGGCGGCACCCATCAGTACGGGCAGCCATCGGCGTACTTCTTCGGCAACCTCGAGGGGCCGATGCGACACAACCCGACCTGCTCGACGTAGGTCAGGGAGACCTCGGGAGGGGGCGCCTGCGGGCGCCCCCTCCCCCGACGGTCTAGGACCAACGTCCCGCCCAGATCGCGACCCCCGCCCGAGGCGGCGCCAGAAGCGGCGGCCTAGCCTGGGCACATGGATATCGCACTCATCACAGGAGCGTCGCGCGGCCTGGGGCTCGCGCTGGCGCACGCGCTGGCCGATCGCGGCTACGGGCTCGTCATCGACGCGCGCGGCGCGGACGCGCTCGCCGAGGCGCGCGCGGAGCTGGCACAGAAGACCGTCGTGACGGCGGTCGCGGGTGACGTGGCCGATCCCCGCCACCGCGACGAGCTGGTGGCGGCGGCGGTGCGGATGGGCCGCCTGCGGCTGCTCGTGAACAACGCGTCGGTGCTCGGGCCGAGCCCGCAGCCCGACCTGGCCGACTACCCGCTCGAGGTGCTCGACGCCGTCTACCGGATCAACGTGCTCGCCCCGCTCGGGCTGATCCAGCTGGCGCTGCCCGCGCTCGCGCCGGACGGCGGCGTCGTGCTCAACATCACGTCCGACGCGGCCGTCGAGAACTACCCCGGCTGGGGCGGGTATGGGTCGGCGAAGGCCGCGCTCGAGCAGCTTTCCAACGTGCTTGCGGCCGAGCACCCGCACCTGCGCGTGTACTGGGCCGACCCCGGCGATATGCGCACGCGCATGCATCAGGAGGCCTTCCCGGGCGAGGACATCTCCGACCGGCCACGGCCCGTGGCGAGCGTCCCCGGCCTGCTGCGGCTGGCCGCGGGCGACCTGCCGTCGGGCCGCTACCGCGCCCGGGAGCTCAGCCGATCCGAGGCGGCGGCGTGAGTGCGGTCGCACTGGCCGAGGCCACCGCCCCGCCCGAGCGGCGCGGCGTCGCGCGCGACCTGGTGCGTCTGCTCGTGGGCCGCGGCGACGGCACGATCACGCACGCCGTCGTCCGCGATCTGCCGCGTCTGCTCGCCCCGGGCGACCTGCTCGTGATCAACACGTCCGAGACGCTTCCGGCGGCGCTCGACGCCGTCGCGCCCGGCGGCCGGCCGCTGCGGCTGCACCTGTCCACTCCACTTCGGGGCGCCGACCCGGGCGAGCACCTGTGGACGGTGGAGCTGCGCATCCCCGCCGGTCCCGGCACGCTGCCGTTCGCGGCCGGCCGGCGGGGCTGGAGGCTGGCGCTGCCGGGCGGCGGCCGCGCGCGGCTGCTGCGGGGCGGGCCGAGATTGTGGACGGCGCGGCTCGACCTGCCGGTCGGCCTGCGCGAGCACCTCGAGGCCCACGGCCGCCCGATCCGCTACGCCTACGCCGGAGCCGACTGGCCGATCGCCGACTACCAGACCGTGTTCGCGAGTCAGCCGGGCAGCGCCGAGATGCCGAGCGCGGGGCGCGCGTTCACACCCGAGCTCGTCACCGCCCTCGTCGCGGCCGGAATCGAGTTCGCGCCGATCGTTCTGCACACGGGTGTGTCGTCGCCCGAGACCGGCGAGCCGCCATTCGCCGAGCTCTTCAGCGTGTCGGAGCCGACCGCGCGGCACGTGAACGCGGTGCGGGCCGCCGGCGGCCGCGTCATCGCGGTGGGCACGACCGCCGTACGGGCGCTCGAGACGGCGGCCGCAGGCGGATCGACGGTTGCCGCGGCGGAGGGCTGGACGGAGCTCGTGATCGGCGAGGAGCGCGGCGTCGGCGTCGTGGACGGCCTGCTCACCGGGTGGCACGCGCCCGAGGCCACCCACCTCGACCTCGTGCGCGCGATCGCCGGCCGCGACCTCGTCGAGCGCTGCTACTCCGCCGCGGCCGCGCACGGCTACCTGTGGCACGAGTTCGGCGACCTCAACCTGCTGCTGCCAACGGCCGCAGCCGGGCCAGCGCGTTGATCGCGGCGCTGCTCAGAATCGCCGGGGCGATCACGACGACCGTGCCACCGGGGCGGTCGACCTCGACGGCGAACATGCCGCCCGCGGTCGCGTAGAGCCGGGCGGTGCGCGCACCGACCGGGAACTGCTTCACCGGCACGGCCAGGTTCGCGAGCAGCGCCGGCGGCACGACCCGGCCGTAGCTCCATACCCGCAGCGAGCCGTAGCGGAGCATCAGGGCGTCGCCACCTGTGTAGCGGTAGCGCGTCACCTGTCCCAGCGGGAAGCGGCCGTCGCGCCGCCCGAGCCAGTACGGTGGCGGCCGCAGCGCGCGCGCCTGGGCGACGCTGATACGGCCTGCGGCGAGCAGGCGCACCGGCTGCCCGGACGCCGCCAGCTGGGTGATCGCCGTCCCCGGCGGGAGCGCGAGCGAGAACGCGTCGGAGGGAGCGCGGTCGCGCCCCATCACCGTCGCGGAGCGGACGTCGATCACGGCGATCGTCCGCTTCCCACCCGCTTGCCACACGATCCGCTGCGGGAGCAGCGTGCGGGCGTCGATCGTCACCACCTGCGCCACCCGGGTGGCGTCGGCCAGGCGGGTGACCGGCAGCGAGAACCGGTAGGCGCTGCGGCCATGCACCGTGACCGTCCGCGCCGACGTCGATGCGACCCGCAGCAGGGCGGCCCGGTAGACGGCGATCGGGTCGACGGCCGAGGCGCAGCCGGTCGCGAGCGCTGTGCAGGACGCCGCCACGACGGCGCTGTGGGTGGCCGGGTCGTAGCGGGTGACGCGACCCCGCTCGACCAGCGTCTGGTCGACGGCCGTCCCCGCGGCCGTGCTCTGCGTCCACAGCGCCCGGTTCCGGGCCGGGTCGATCCAGCCGGTGCGGGTCGAAGCTGCGAATCCTCCGCCCGGGCCGGGCGTGATCCGCTCGACCACCTCGAGCACCGACCCCGGCCCGCCCAGGGCGGCGAGGGCCTGGGCCTGCACGTCCACGGTGGACGGCGAGCGCAGCGGCGAGACGAGCACCAGCGCGGCCGCGACCACGGCAACTGCCGCTGCGGCCGCCGCCAGCGGCCAGCGCCGCCGGGCCGGCCGCGGGCGGGGGCGGGCCGCGGCGAGGGCGCGCTCGGTCTCATCCGCGGCGACGCCGAAGCGCGCGTCGGCCGCCGCCGCCTCGAGCACGCGCACGATCGCCTCGAGCTCGCCCGTCGCCTGCGCCCGTCCGTCGAGGGCCTCCGCCAGCCGGCGCGCGAGCGTCACGTCGTCACCGCGGCGCATCGATGCCCTCCCGCTCGAGCGCTTCGCGCAGCTCCCGGCCGGCGCGCAGGACCAGCATCTGGCAGGCGCCGACGCTGCGGCCCATCACCCGGGCGACGTCGGCGAACGGGTAGCCCTCGACGAGCCGCAGGTGCACGGCGAGCGCATGGTCGGGAGGCAGGGTTGCGACCGCGCGGCGCAGCAGGTCGCGCTCGAGCACGGCCTCGGCCTCGTCGCCGGGGGCGGCGGTATCGCGGGCCTCCGCGACAACCGGCTCTCGCCGCCGGGCGCTCATCCGGTCGGCCGCCATGTTGGCCGCCACTCGATAGAGCCACGCCAGCACCGGCCGGCCTCTGTAGCGCAGCGACGGCGTGCGCCGCCACGCCTCGACGAACACCTCCGCGGCGACGTCTCGAGCCTCCTCGCGGGAGCCGAGCCGCACCGCCAGATAGCGCACGATCTCGGCGTGGTGGGCGCGAAAGAGCGCATCGAAGTCATGTTGCTCATGGCGAAACCGGGCCTCGGGAGTCCCTTCCGCCACGCGCTAGGCAACCCGCGTCCGCCGCCACGGGCGCCACAGGGCCACGAGGACCGCTGCCGCGGCGGCCGCGACGAGCGCGGCGACCGCGATCGGCGTCG
>DASXOR010000106.1:0-5662 GCA_036494095.1 Gaiellales bacterium
CCGGGCCGTCATCCGGGTGCTCTCGATCTGGCCCAGGACCTCGGTGTTGCGGTAGACCCGATAGCCGGCCAGGCGGCCGTCGCCGCGGACCGCCGCCCGCCAGGCCAGGCGCACGGTCGACGAGGTGACGTGCGACGCGACCAGCTTCCGCGCCTTGCCCGGCGGGTAGTAGCTGATCGTGCGCTTGAGCGACGCGGAGCATGCCGAGACGTGTCCGGTGACCAGGTTCTCGACCCGGACGGTGAACGTGTAGGTCTGCCGGGGCGTGACCCGGATCCCCGCGTGGCGCCGGCGGGCGACGCCGACGAGCGCGCCGGAGCGCCAGACGCGGTATCCGGCCTCGGCGGGGAGCTTGTGCGGCGCTCTCCAGTGCAGCACGCCCGCACGCGCCCCCGGAGAGCGCGTCCACCGCAGGTGATGCACGGCCCGCAGGCTGCACACGGACGCGTGGGCGACGCCGGAGAACCCGGCGAGGAGGAGCAGGGCTCCCGCCACGGCGGCGGTGATGAGCCGTGCGCGGACGGTCACTCGACCGTCACCGTCTTTGCCAGGTTGCGCGGCTGGTCGACGTTCAGGCCACGCCGCTCGGCCGTCTCGAGTGCCAACAGCTGCAGCGGCACGACGGCCAGGATCGGCTGCAGCCGCCAGTTGAGCGCCGGCACGAAGATCGTCTCGTCGGCGTACTCGAGCATGCGCGGATCGTCCTCCGAGGCGATCGCGAGCACGTGCGCCCCGCGGGTCTTGACCTCGGCGACGTTCGAGGCGAGCTTGTCGACCACCGGCGTGCCGACGGCGACCGCGATGGTCGGCGTCGCGGCCGACAGCAGCGCGATCGGGCCGTGCTTCATCTCGCCCGCGGCATAGGCGTCGGATGGCACGTAGCTGATCTCCTTCATCTTGAGCGCACCCTCGAGGGCGACGGGCAGGCCCAGGTTGCGGGCGATGTAGAAGAAGAACCCGGCCTGCGACCAGCGCCGGCCCAGGTCGGCGGCGACCGGCTCGGAGCGGGCCACGGTCTCGGTCATGAGGTCGGGGATCGCCCGCAGCTGGGCGGCCAGATTGCGGCGCATGCGCGGGTTCAGCATCCCCCGGTTGGCGGCCATGCGGGCGGCGATCGCCGCCAGGAGGGCCGTCTGGGTCGTGAACGTCTTTGTCGCGGCCACGCCGATCTCGGGGCCCGCGTGCGTCAGCAGCACCGCGTCGGCGTGCTCGCAGATCTGGGAGCCCTCGACGTTCGTGATCGCGACCGTCGGCACACCGGACTCGCCCGCCAGCCGCAGTGCGGCCAGGGTGTCGCGCGTTTCGCCCGATTGGCTGATCGCGACGACGACGTCGCCGCGCTCGAGGGACGGCTCGGAGTAGCGCCACTCCGAGGCGATCTCGACGCTCGCGGGCAGGTGCGCCCAGCCGTGCAGCAGGTGGCGGCCGAGCAGGCCGGCGTGATAGGACGTCCCGCAGGCGACGATGACGATCCGGCGGGCGGCCGCGAGCACCGGCTCCGCGTCTCCGAGGGCGAATCCGCCGCTCTCGCCGGTGTGATGCGCCAGCGTTGCGCCGAACGCTGCAGGCTGATCGTCGATCTCCTTGCGCATGAACGTCGCGTAGCTGCCCTTCTCGACGTCGTCGGCCACCCAGCCGATGCGCTGCACCCTAACAGGCATGGGCAGAGCCGTCGAGGCCTCCGACAGGCTGACGCCGCTCGGGGTGATCACAGCCAGCTGCCCGTCCCCGACGACGACCGTGCGGTCGGTGAACGTGCGGAACGCCGCGGCGGCCGAGGCGACGAAGGTCTCGCCCGCGCCGAGCCCGATCACGAGCGGGCACTCCTTGCGCGCCGCGATCAGCGTCTGCGGGTGCTCGCGGTCGAGGACGACGATCGCGTAGTGGCCCTCGAGCTCGAGCGTTGTGCGGCGGACGGCCTCGTACAGGTCGTCGACCGCCATCAGGTGCCGCTCGATCAGATGCGCGATCGGCTCGGCGTCGGTGTCGGACGTGAAGGTGCAGCCCTCCAGCTCGAGTCCCGCCCGCAGCGCGCTGTGGTTCTCGATGATGCCGTTCAGGACGATGTGGATGCGGCCGTCGCAGTCGGCGTGGGGGTGGGTGTTCTCCTCGGTCACGCCGCCGTGGGTGGCCCATCGGGTGTGGGCGATTCCCGCGGTTGCGCCGTTGACGGCCGTGGTGACGATGTCGCCGCCCGGCCAGTCGCCGATCGACCGGCGCAGCATCGCCAGGTTTCCGACCGCACGCTGGGTCATCACGTCATCGCCGGTGTGCAGGGCGAGTCCGGCCGAGTCATAGCCGCGGTATTCGAGTCGCGACAGCCCCTCGAGGAGGACGTCCTGTGTTTGGCGATGCCCGATGTAGCCGATGATTCCGCACATATCGTCCGCTCTCCTTCAGTTGGCGCGATGCCGCGCTGAAGAGTGCGCGCGGATCAGGTCGTGGTAGAGGGCGGTGACCGTGGTCACCTGGTAGCCGCGCCGGACGAGCCCGGCGAGGATCTGTGGGATCGCCTGCACGGTTGCCCAGCGATCTGATCCGCCGTCGTGCAGGGTGATGATAGACCCGGGCCGCGCCTGCGCAAGCACGCGGCGAGCGATCAGGCCGGGGTCGGTGGTTGCGAAGTCGCGGGGATCCACTGACCCGAGCGCGACCCGCTCGCCCAGGCCGGCGGCCGCCGGCGCGAGGGCTGACGCCTCGTCGACGCGGGCCGGGCGCACCAGGCATGGCGAGACGGGCACCGCGGCCCGGATCGCCGTGACGGTCGCCTGCAGTGCCGAGCGCATCGACGCCACGGAGCCGCGGGTGGTCGGGGTGGCCGCCGGGAGGGCGTTTCCGATCTCGTCGCCGTCGGCCAGCATCCGCGTCAGGATCCGCGCCCTTCCGGCGAGCTGCGCCGCCGAGACGAAGAACGTCGCGTGGGCGTGGGCGTGCTCGAGCAGGTGGAGGACCTGCGGGGTGTAGGCCGAGGGCCCGTCGTTGAACGAGAGCGCGACGGCGTGGCTCGTGCTCACCGTGGCCGTCAGCACGGAGCCCGGCGTGCCGGCGCAGCGGTAGGCGGTGGCGGCGCGCAGAAGCCGGATCGGCGTGTAGGAGTGGTCGAGGCCGCGCTCCGCGAAGACGGCCGCACCGAGCTTGGCGCCGGCGTCCAGGCGCTGCAGGAGCTCCGGGCCGGACCAGTCCATCACCTCGAGGCGGTGAATGTGCAGGCGGTCGTCGCCCGGGATCACGGGCCGCCAGCCGGACTGCTGATCCTGGTCGAAGGCGAGCCGGAACCGGTGGCCGACAACGCGGCGCAGCTCGGCGGCGACCCCGGGGCGGGCGTCCTGGCCCCAGTTGCCGTAGGGGTAGGCGAAGGCGATCGCGCGGCCGGCGCCGTGCGCGTCGATGGCATCCTCGGCCGCGGCCAGGTCGGCGGCGGTGCGGCGGCCGTACTCGCCCATCGTCTCGTTCCCCGGCGCCTCCACGAGGCGCGTGCGCAGGCCGGACCCGTGCCGGTCGACGGCGCTCAGGCCGTTCGTGCGGTTCTCGAGCTCCCAGCGGCCACTCGAGGCGAAGGCAGAGAGGTTGCCCCACTGCTCCGAGAACAGGCTGCCGGAGTCCGCCTGCTTCGTGCTCACGAACATGACGGCGCGCATGCCGGTCGCCTTGAGGACGGGGTCGGCCTGGAGCATCGACTCGGTCGTGGCGTTGTCGAACGTGATCAGCACCGGCTTGCGCGGCAGCCCGGCGTGCGCGTCCGTGCGCAGGTACTGGCCGAGCTGCTCGACCCTGATCGGCGCATATCCGGCCGCCCGCAGCGCCCGCATCTGCTCGGCGAAGTTGGTGCGGCTGACGACGTAGCGGCCGTCGAACGACTCGGTGGGGTGGCCGATGCTGTAGAGCAGGACGGGCACGCCGTCGACCGAGGTGCGCCGGTCGGCGAGCGCGACGGCCTGGGTGTGTGCGTCCAGGTGCGGGGTCGCCGGCGCGAAGAACTCGTACCGCACCCGCATCGCCAGCAGCTCGCCGACGGGCGTGTGGGTCGCGTAGACCCAGATCGGCAGGGCCGACAGGGGCAGCGTGACCAGGCCGACGATGCTCTGGAGCAGCCAGCGGCGGCGGGCGGAGACGGGCTTCTTCGTGCGGCGCATCAGGCGGCCTTGGCGATCGGTGCGGGGTTGGCGGGGCCGACGACGCTGACTGCGCACTCGCCGACGGAGTGGGTGGAGGCGCGGGTGCCCCAGTTCGTGTTGCGGAGCGTGAGCAGCGCGTAGTAGGTGAGCCACACGAGGAAGGCCATGTAGATCACGATGAAGGTGATGCCGTGATGCCACAGCGGGCTCTTGCGCGAGACGGCGTAGTAGAGCGAGTAGAGCAGGGCCATCACGTAGGCGCCCATGAGGTAGAACCAGGGGTCGCCGACCATCAGGCTGTGCCAGTAGAGCGAGCGGAACGCGACCACCGGGGCGACCCACGGGAAGAGGATGCCGAGGTACGTGAGGATCGATGCCACCGGGTGTTTGCGCCATATGAAGCGGACGACGTGCAGCGACTCGCGCAGCCAGCTCTTGCGCCACCGCACCTGCTGGATCAGGAAGGCCTTGAGCGTGTCCGGCGCCAGCGTGTGGCTGCGGGCCAGTGACTGGTAGGTGACCCGGTGGTTGCGCAGGATGTAGTTCGTGAGGGCGCGGTCGTCGCCGTAGGTGGCGGGGCGGCCGAGGAAGCGCTGGTTCTCCCACCGCTCGAGCACGTCGAGGAGGGCGGAGCGGCGGTACGCCGAGAAGCAGCCCGAGGCGCAGGTGACCGCGCCGAACACGGACTCGGAGCCCTTCACGACCCGGAAGGCGACGAAGTAGCGCACCTGCTGCATCTTGGTCATGCGGTTCTGGGCCTTGTTCATGACGTCGGCCGAGCCCACCGACGCGCCCACCCGCGGATCGCGGAAGTCGGCCATGATGTGGGCGAGCCCGTCGGACTCGATCACCGAGTCCGAGTCGATGAAGACGCAGATCTCGGCGCTCGAGCGGCGGATGCCCTCGGCCATCGCGGCGCGCTTGCCGCGGTTCTGGGAGAACTGCACGCACAGGAGCGACGGATGGCGCTCGCGGGCGGCGAGCATCCGCTCCCAGGTGGCATCGCTCGAGCCGTCGTCGACGACGACGACCTCGATCTTGTCGCGCGGGTAGTCGGCCGAGAAGCAGGCGTCGATGGTGGCCTCGATGCAGGCTTCCTCGTTGAACGCCGGGATGACGATCGAGCACGAGGGCCGGTGGCCCGTGTCCGGCGTCGGCCGGTAGAACGGCGCGAGCGAGAAGCGGGCGAGCACGTACGTGGTGACGAGCAGCGAGTAGCCGCCGAACACGGGGTCGCGGGCGACCGACGCGACGGTGAGGTCCTTCGCGAGCCACACGAGGTAGAGCAGCACCGCGCTGTAGACGAGGCAGACGACCTGGATCACGCGGATCGCGAGCCGGGCCCAGATCGAGTCGCGCAGGCCGTCGGGGAGGCCGGCCCGGCTCTCGTCGATGGGCTCGAACGCGACAGGCTCGTCGGCGCCCTTCACCGGATCCGCGACGAGCGCAGCGATCGGCGTCTCGTCCGCCCGCTCCGCCACGAGGCTCAGGCGCGGGAGCGGCTGCGGCCAGGGCTCCGGCTCGGTCTCCGGCTCGGTCTCCGGCTC
>DASXOR010000107.1:0-13089 GCA_036494095.1 Gaiellales bacterium
CAGGCGACCGCCCGCGGGTCGATGTCCGTGGCGAGCACGCGCGCGCCCGGCCGGTGCGCCGACAGCGTCCTTGCGACGGCGCCCGTCCCGGTGCACACGTCGACCGCTATCCCGGCCACCGGCAGCCGCTTGACCGCCCGCCGCGCCAGCTGCTCGGTGTGGGGCCGGGGGACGTAGACGCCCGGATCGACGTGGATCCGCAGGTCGCAGAACACGGTGCTCCCGGTGATCCACGCCAGCGGCTCACCGCCGAGACGCCGGTGCAGCAGCGCGGCGAGCAGCACCGGGTCGCCGGCGGCCCGGCGCAGGAGGGCGTCCGCCTCGTCGCCCGCTGCGAGGAAGCCGGCGCGCGCGAGCGCCGCGGTCAGCGCGCCGCGATCCAGTCGCCGACGACCTGATTGAAGAGGTCGGGCTCCTCCCACATCGGGCAGTGGCCGGAGTGCTCGAAGATGTGCAGGTCGGCCGGTGCATGCGCGGCCAGCCACTCGCCGGCGGCGACCGGCACGAGCTTCTCGTCCCGCCCCCATGCGCACAGCGTCGGCAGATCGTAGGAGCCGACGACCTCGCGAAAGTCGCGCAGGGACTGGTCGAGCAGGATGCACGTGGCGGCGTTTGCGCCCAGCTTCTGCGTCTCTGAAACGAGCAGCTCGAGCTCCTGGGCGGGGCGCTCGGCGGCGAACATCGACGGGACGAACTCTGCCATCACGCCGGCGAAGTCGTCCTGGGCTGCCTCGAGCAGCCCGAACAACTCCTCCGTCGAGAACGCGCCCAGCTCCCAGCCTTCGCGCTTCAGATCGGACGGCCCCTGCGACACGTTCACGTGGCCGGCGAGGTCGCCCGGCCCGAACTGGCGGATCATGTCCCACACGACCATCGTCCCCATCGACCAGCCGACGGCGACCGCGCCCTGCAGTTCGAGCCGGTCGATCAGCTCGTGCAGGTCGCGGGCATACTGCGCGACCGTGTGCCCGCCCTCGCTCGCCGGCGACTCGCCGTGGCCGCGCAGGTCGACGCTGACCACGCGGAAGCGCTGCGCGAGCGGATCCAGGTTGCGCTCGAAGAATCGCCGCGACATCGAGACGCCGTGGACGAGCAGCACCGGGCGGCCGCTGCCGCGGTCGTCGTAGGCGAGGCGGACGCCGCCGCCGATCTCGAGGAGGTCGGTCACCGCGCGATCGTACACCCGAAGCGTCCCGTAGTCTCTCGCGGAGTGTCCGGCCTCTCCACCCCGATCCTGGTCGCCGTGTTCCTGCTCGCCTCGGCAGCCACCTGGATCGCGGGGATGAGCCTCTCGAGCACCACCGACGAGCTCGACAACCGGCTGGGCCTGGGAGCCGCACTGGGCGGGATGATCCTGCTCGCGATCGCCGGCAGCCTGCCCGAGATCGCCATCACGGTGACCGCGGCGGGGCAGGGCCACCTGGGGCTTGCGGCCGGCAACCTGATCGGCGGCATCGCCATTCAGACGCTCGTGCTCGTCGTCTGCGACGCGGCCGCGTCGCGCGAGCAGCCGCTCACTTTCCTGGTCGGCTCGCTCGTACCGGTCGTCGAGGGCCTGGTCGTGGTGTTCGTGGTCGGCGAGGTGCTGCTCGGGGCGCTGCTGCCTGCGAGCTACGCGATCGGCCCGCTCAGCCCGGCGTCGATTGCGATCGTTGTCACCTGGCTCGGGCTCCTGTGGGTGTCGAACCACGTGCAGCGCAATCCCCGCTGGGAGGTCGTCGTGCCCGGCGCCCGGCCGGGGCGCCCGGATCGCTCGGTGCGCGAGGACCAGCACCCCGCGCGCCACGCCGGCCGGCCCCTCGCGGTCGTCGCCGGGATCTTCGCCGCCGGGTGCGTCGTCACGCTCGTCGGCGGGGTCGTGCTCGAGACCGGGGGCAACGTGCTGGCCGACCGGGCGGGCGTGAACGGCGTCATCTTCGGCGCGACGGTGCTCGCGCTCGCGACGGCGCTGCCCGAGCTCTCGTCGGGGATCGCGGCGGTGCGGGTGGGTGATCACCAGCTCGCCACCGGCGACATCTTCGGCGGCAACGCGTTTCAGGTGTGCCTGTTCCTCGTGGCCGACCTGGTGGCGGGCCGGCCGGTGCTGCCGACGGCCGGCATCCTGAACAGCTGGCTCGGCGGCCTGGCCATCGTGCTGACCGTGATCTACCTGATCGGCATGATCCTGCGGCCGAAGCGGTGTCTGCTGCGGCTCGGGATGGACTCGATCCTGGTGGTGATCGTGTTCGTCCTGGGGCTGATCGGCCTCACGGCCCTACCCATGTGAGAATCCTTTCGCCTCGTAAGCAAATTGGGTATGCTGTGTCCGGGAGGAGTCGCCCGTGATGATCATCACCATCTCGTGGCAGATCGGCATCGACGGCGAGCGCGTGGGAGCGCTGGTCGGCGAGCGCCTGGGCCTGCCGGTGGTGGACGACGAGGTCGTGGATGCGGTGATGGAGGCGCTGCGCACCGGGCGCGCGGAGGCGGCCGACATGGAGCGGTTCGTGCCCACCTGGGGCGCGACGCTCGCGGTCTCGCTGCTTGCAACCGCGGGGATGCCCGCGGCGCGGGCCGACCTGATCCGGGCCGAGTGCGCGCACGCCGCGGCCGAGTCGGTGCTGCGCGAGGCGGCCAGGCAGTCGTGCGTGATCATGGGGCGGGGCGGGTTCGCGCTGCTCGCCGACCATCCCGGCGCCTGCCACGTGCGTCTGGCCGCGCCGGCGGGCTGGCGGGCCGCTCGGCTGGCGGCGTGCGAGTGCCTCCCGGCCGAGCGGGCCGAGCGGCTGGTCGAGGCCGACGACCGCAACCGGGCCGGGTTCGTCCGCCACTACTACGACCGCCGCCTCGACGATCCCGGCAACTTCCACCTCGTGCTGGCGGCGGAGCGGTTCCGGCCCGAGCAGCTCGCCGATGTCATCGTCTCCGCGGTGGCGCCGGCCCCGACCACCGCACCAAACGGGGTCAGACCCATTGTGGTGCGCGCGCCCGCCTGACCGGGGTCAGTCGGCGGCGCGATCCGGAAGCGTGCGCACCGTCCGCACCACCCGGGACATGAGCTCGGCCAGGCGGCGGCCGTCGCCCTCGCCCAGCTCGGTCATGCCCGATGCAAGCGACGCGCGCAGCGTGTGGCGGCGATCCTCGACGAGCGCCCGCCCGGCGGCGGTGAGCCCGGCCAGCACGGCCCGCCCGTCGGCGGGGTCGCGGCCCCGCTCCGCCAGGCCGAGCCGGGCGAGGGCCGTGACCGTGCGTGTCGCCGTGGCCTCGGTCGTCTCGGCCAGCCGGGCGAGCGCGCCCAGCCGCACCGGGCCGTGGTCGGCGAGCAGCACGAGCACGAGCCGCTGCGTCGATGTGAGCGCGTCCGTCCCCGGCCCGTCGACCTGACCCCCGCGGCGGTAGACGAGCAGGATCAGGTCCTCCACCGAGCGGGCGACGATCGCGGTGGGGTCGTCGATCACGATCCGGCCGCCGCCGTGCTGCAGAACAACCAGTCGAGCGCATCTATCGCCCGCACGCGCCCGCCGGGGGCGGGGGCCGGCTCGAGCGGCCATTCCACCGCCAGCAGGTGCGCGGTGGTCGCAGTCGAGGCCACGAGGACGTCGATCGCGTTGTCTGTCCGGTTCCCTCCGATGTGAGTATCATAATATTCAGATCCAATGATTGGTCACGTGAACGAACCGGCGGTCGCGCCGGGCGGATGGTCGCCTCCCCGATGGGTGGCGCCCCTTTTCGCCGTCGCCGCGCTTGCGCTCGTCCCCTGGGTGATCGTGCTCGTGAGCGCGCTTCCCGCCGCGCACCGTGTGACCCACTGGGCGGCGGCCTGGGTGGGGCTCGACGTCGCCGTCGTGGCGATGCTCGTGACGGTGGCCGCGTGCGTCTGGCGCCGTTCGGGCTGGGTGGAGCCCGTGGCGAGCGCCGCGGCGACGCTGCTGCTCGTGGACGCGTGGTTCGACCTCACGACGGCCTCGGCTGTGGCCGGCCCTGCCCGCCCGCTCGGCGCGGCCGTCCTCGTCGAGGTGCCGCTCGCGCTCGCCTGCCTCGCGCTCGCACGGCGGGCCGCACGCATCCGCCGCCGCTCCCCCATGGGTGGCGGATGAGCGACCTCGATCTCCCGCCCGAGCCGCAGCCGGTGCCGGAGCGCCTGGCCGAGCTGCCGCATCCGCTCCAGAATCACGTCGGCGTGCTGCTGATCCGGGTGGCGGCGATGGTCAAGCAGCGCATCGAGCTCGGCATGCAGGAGTGCGGGTTGCGCCCGCGCCACTACGCGATCCTGCAGCTCCTGCGGACGGAGGGGGCCGTCTCACAGCAGGCGGTCGGCGCGAGGCTCGACATCGATCCGGGCACGGTGGTCGATCTGATCGACGCGCTCGAGGACCGCGGCCTGGTCGAGCGCCGGCGCAGGGTCGGCGACCGCCGGGTGTACGAGCTGCACCTGACCGCGGCGGGCATCGCGATGTCGGAGCAGATCGAGCCGGTGCTGCACTCGGTCGAGGGCACAGCACTCGAGCCGCTCTCGGCCGCCGAGATGGAGCTCCTGAAGGAGATGCTGACGCGCGTGGTGACGCAGCCGCGCTGACGCTCAGGCGGCGGCGCGCAGGCCGGCCAGCTCCGGCAGGCCGCCCAGCAGATGCATGGCCTCCGCCTCGAGCCGGCGGATGCGCGTGCGGTTCATCCCCAGCGTGCGTGCGGCGGCCTCGATCGATACGGGCTCCCCGCCGGTCAGGCCGTAGCGCAGCTCGAGCACGCGGCGGCTCTCGGCCGGCAACAGATCGAGGGCTTCGCGCACCCGGCCCGCCTCGACGGCTGCGGCCACCTGGTCGGAAGGGTCGGGATCGGCGTCGGCGAGCGTCTCGGAAAGGGCCGTCTCGCTCCCCTCCCCGAGCGACGCGCTGATCGAGATCGTCCGTGCCCGCCACCGCATCGCCTCACCGACCTGGGCCTGCGAGAGTCGTGTCCGCGCCGCGATCTCGTCGATGCTCGCCTCGCGGCCGAGCCGCGCCTCGAGCTCCCGGCCGGCGCGATCGACCGCCCTGATGCGATCGCCGAGGTGCACGGGCAGCCGGATCGTGCGGGCGCCGTTTGCGACCGAACGCTGGGCGGCCTGCTGGATCCACCATGTCGCGTAGGTCGAGAACTTGAGATCACGGCGCCAGTCGAACTTCTCGACGGCCCGGATCAGGCCCACGCTGGCATCCTGGATCAGGTCGAGGAATGCGACGCCCTGGCCGCGGTAGCGCTTCGCGATCGAGACGACGAGCCGCAGGTTCGACTCGACCATCCGCCGCTTCGCGGCCTCGTCGCCGCGCTCGATCCGGCGGGCGAGCAGCTGCTCCTCGTGTTTCGTGAGCAGCGGGAACTGCGCGATCTGCTCGAGGTAGGTATCGAGGAGGTCGAGTCCCGCGGGATCCCCCGCCGCGAACTCGGCCGGCGGGTCGGACATCGTCAGCACGTTCATTGTTCACTCCAATGGTTTCTCTGACGCACGATGTTACCAGGTTTCGTGCCGAGAGCAAATGATCGGAGGAGCGAACGATTCGTGCGCTGAGCGGAATCGCCGCCCGGCCGGCGGCGGCGGCGCTCGGCGCTTGCTCAGCCTCCGCCGTGGCGACGGCGGAGCGGGAGCGAGGGCGATCGCACCATGAACGCGGCGGCGAGCAGCAGCACCAGTGCGCCGCCGAGAACACCCGGGCCGCCATCGGCGCTGGGCCCGCGTACGCTCGCGAGCGACACGAGCCGCGGCGTGACGGCTGGCCTCGTCGTCGTGGCCACCCGCCCCCTGGCCGCGAGCAGGCGACGGGCGAAGACCTCTGCGGGCGGCTGCACCCGGCGCGCTGCGCGGGCGTCGGCGGCGCGGGCCGCGGCCAGGCGGCCGCGGCCGGGATGGGTGAACTTGCGCGCGGCGGCCGCGACGCTGCGGGCGAGGCCGTCGCCCCGGCCGCCCTTGAGCAGCCGGCCGAACCCGGCCCAGGCGACGGCCGTGAGCGGCTCGATCTGGACGTCGGCGCCGGTGTGCGGCGCGACCACGACCAGGCCGTCGCCGACGTAGAGGGCGACGTGGTACGGCGCGCGGCGGCGGGTGTACAGGAATGCGAGGTCGCCGGGTGCAAGCCTGGCTCGGCCGACGGGCATGGACATGCCGAAGAGGACGGCCGCGGTGGGCCGCCCGGGCAGCGGCATGCCCGCGCGTGCGTAGGCGTAGTCGACCAGGCCGGAGCAGTCGAACCCGCCCTCGGAGCGGCTGTCGCCGCCCCAGATGTAGGGCCACCCCACCTGGGCGAGCGCCGCGGCGATCACGTGGGCGCGACCGCCGGCCGCGGCGTCGATCAGCGCATGGGAAGCCTGGGCGATGCGGATGTCCCGACGGCGGGCGGGATGCCGGTGGTGGGGACGGGCGGGCTGGTGCGCCGGACGGCGATGGTGAGCCGGCTGTGCGTGCTTCTTCGGCGCGGGCGAGGGCGGTGGTGGCGGCGGTGGTGCGCTGCCGCCGCTCCCGTCCCCCGACCCCTGGCCGTTGCCGGAGCTCGCGGGCGCGGGCGGCGCCGCGATGGCGGCCTTCGCCGTCCCGAGCGCGACGACCGTGCCGGCCGCCAGGCCGTCGTGGTCGTGCAGGAGCGTGAGCGTGAGCCCGGTGATCGTCTCGGCCACCGTCCCGCCCGCCGCGGTGCGCTGCGATGCGAGCACCTGCAGCGTGCCCCAGTCCGCCAGCGGAAGGGTGGTTCCTGCGTCGGCCTGGACGTGCTGGCCCAGCACGACCAGGCCGTGGATCTCGCCGCCCGTCAGGTCGTGCACGGCGCCGTCGGCACCGGCGGCGAGCGAGGCCGACGTCACGATCTTGCGCACGCGCACGGCTCCCCCGAGCAGCTGTACGTGGCGCACGATCGTGCTCGACTGGGCGGTCGGGGTTGGGCCATGCTGCTTGGCGGCCGTCGCCTTCGCCCACCCGGCGCGGACCGCCTCCGAGTAGCTGTAGGAGCCGTGGACCTCGGCCGGGCCGAACGCCATCGCGAGGCCCGTCCCCTGCGGTGCCGCGCCCGGCGCGAGCACCGCGACGGCCTCGGCAGACGCGCGCACCGGCGGCTCACCGGCGGCCAGCGCGAATTCCGCAGAGGCGGATGCCGCAACGACAATCGCCGCCGCAGAGAATCCCAACCACAAGCGACCCCACAATCGCACGAACGGACCTCCGACGCCTTCCTTGAACCGCATGATGCCACGTTTCTGAGCCCGCGCCGTCGGTCCGCTCACTCCCCGGCAATTCCGTCAGCGCTGCGCGCAGGAGATCGACCACGGTGCGCGCCGCGGACACGTCACCGGCGGCCGTACCGCGTCGGGCCCATCACGTCGCGCTGGAACGACGCCTGGCGGCGCTGCCACAGCGCGATCTCGGCGGCGATGATCCCGAGCAGGACGCCGATCGCCCACAGGAGCTCGGCGCGGAGGGGGTGGTGGCGGTGCGGCTTGGCGCAGGCGGCGAAGCCTGGGCAGTGCGCTGCTCCCGTCGACTTCATCTCCCATGTCACAAAGCCGGCGATCACGCAGGCCACGGCGATCGCCGCGATGGTCGCGGGCACGGCCCATCTGCGAGAACCTGTCACGTCGCGGACGCTACCACCATCGCGGTTGTTCTTGCGATTTCAGTTTCCGAATCATTTGATTCATTATGATGATGTAAGCGATCTATATGGTTCGAAATCTGCTACGCTTGGGCGATGGCGCCGTCGCCCGCATCCGGCCTGTACGACCCCCGGTTCGAGCACGCCGCCTGCGGCCTCGCGGCGCTCGTGCGCCTCGACGGCCGGCCCGCGCACGAGCTGGTCTGGCAGGCCCTGCAAGCCCTCGAGAACCTCGACCACCGCGGTGCCACGGGCGCGGATCCCGACACCGGCGACGGCGCCGGGATCATGACCCAGTTACCGCACCGGTTCCTGCGCGCCGCGTTCCGGGAGGCGCTCGGGCACGAGCTGCCGCCGCCGGGCGCGTACGCGACCGGGCTCGTGTTCCTGCCCCGCGACCCGTCCTCGCGGATGCGCTGCGAGGAGTTGTGCGTCCGCATCTGCGCCGAGGAGGGCCAGCGGGCGCTCGGCTGGCGTGACCCGCCCGTCCACGGCGACCGGATCGGGCGGCTCGCACGGGCATCCGAGCCGGTCGTGCGCCAGCTCTTCGTCGAGCGCCGCAGCGGCGATCAGGCCGCCTTCGAGCGCAAGCTCTACGTGATCCGCCGCCGGGTCGAGCGGGCGGCGGCGGCCGCCGGCGTGCCCGAGGCGGAGTTCACCATCGTCAGCCTGTCCTCGCAGCGGCTCGTGTACAAGGGCCTGCTGCGCGCGCCGCAGCTTCGGGCCTACTACGCCGACCTGCGCGACCCCCGGTTCGAAAGCGCGCTTGCGCTCGTCCACAGCCGCTTCTCGACAAACACGTTCGGCACATGGGACCTGGCGCACCCGTTCAACCTGCTCGCCCACAACGGCGAGATCAACACGGTGCGCGGGAACGCCAACTGGCTGGCCGCGCGCGAGCCGCAGCTGCGCTCGCAGCTCCTGGGCGACGATCTGCAGAAGCTCTATCCGATCGTCGACGAGCGCTGGTCGGACTCGGCCAAGCTCGACGCTGCGGTCGAGCTGCTCGTGCTCGGCGGGCGCTCGCTCCAGCATGCGCTGACGATGCTCGTGCCGCCCGCATGGACCGATCCCGAAACGGTGGCCGACGACGCCGTGCGGGCGTTCTACGAGTACTCGAGCTGCCTGGCCGAGCCGTGGGACGGCCCGGCCGCCGTGATCGCGAGCGACGGCGTTCGGGTCGTCGCCCAGCTCGACCGCAACGGCCTGCGCCCGGCCCGCTTCGTGCGCAGCCGCGACGGGCTGGCGGTGGTCTCGTCCGAGGTGGGCGTGGTCGACATCGACCCCGCCGACATCGTGGAGCACGGGCGCATCGGACCGGGGCAGGCGCTCGTGCTGGACACCGCCGTGCACCGCGTCGTCGGCGACCGCGAGCTGAAGCAGGGCCTCTCCCGGCGCCGGCCGTACGCGGCCTGGCTCGCCGAGCACCGGGTCTGGCTCGACCTGGCGGCCGGCGGGGGGCCGGATCCGCCGCCGGAGCCGCGCGCAGACGCGCTCATGGCGGCGTTCGGCTACACCGATGAGGAGCTCGAGCTGATCGTGCGACCCCTCGCCGGTGCCGGGGCCGAGCCGGTGGGCTCGATGGGCGACGACGCGGCGCTCGCCGTGCTCTCGGAGCGCCCCCGGCTCCTGCCGAGCTTCTTCCGGCAGCAGTTCGCGCAGGTCACGAACCCGGCCATCGACCCGCAGCGCGAGGCGCTCGTCATGAGCCTGCGCACGTCGATCGGAGCGATCGGGAACCTGCTCGACGAGCGCCCCGAGCATTGCCGGCGGGTCGTCGTGCCCCGGCCCGTCCTGAGCCTGGCCGAGCACGCGCGGCTGCACGACATCGGCCGCGCCGGGTTCGAGGCGGTGACGCTCCCGACCCTCTATCCGGTGGCCGAGGGGCCGGCCGGGATGGAGCGGGCGATCGACGAGGCCTGCCGGGCGGCCTCGCGGGCCGTCTGGGACGGCGCGTCGATCGTGGTGCTCTCCGACCGTGGCGTCGATGCCGCCCGTGCGCCGGTGCCGCCCCTGCTCGCGGTGGCGGCGGTGCACTCGCACCTCGTCCGCGAGGGCGCTCGCACGATGTGCGGCCTGGTCGTCGAGTCCGGTGAGCCCCGCGAGACGATGCATTTCGCGCTCCTGCTCGGCTACGGCGCGGCCGCCGTCACGCCCTACCTTGTGCTCGAGGCCCTGCCTCCCGCCGACCGGCCGCGGTACCTGGACGGGATCTGCGCCGGCCTGCTCAAGGTGTGTTCCAAGATGGGGATCTCGACCGTGCAGAGCTACCGGGGCGCCCAGATCTTCGAGGCCGTCGGCCTCGGCGCCACCCTGATCGACCGCTACTTCCCGGGCACGGTCTCGCGGCTCGGCGGGATCGGCCTCGCCGAGCTCCACGCCGCGTCCGCGGTCCGGCACGCCCTCGCCTTCGCAGATCCCGAGGCGGGCGCGGAGCTCGAGATCGGCGGCGAGTACCGCTATCGCCGCGGGGGTGAGCGCCACGCGTGGGAGCCGGAGCCGATCGTGCGCCTGCAGCGGGCCGTCCGCGACCGAAGCCACGCGATGTTCCGCGACTACGCCGGCGCGATCGACGCGCGTGCCGCCCGGCGCGCGACGCTGCGCGGCCTGCTCGAGCCGATCGCGGCCGGCCCATCCCTTCCGCTCGCGGACGTCGAGCCGGCGTCTGCGATCGTGCGCCGCTTCGTCACGGGGGCGATGAGCCTGGGATCGATCTCGCCCGAGGCGCACGAGACGCTTGCGATCGCGATGAACCGCCTCGGCGGTCGCTCCAACACCGGCGAGGGCGGCGAGGACCCGGCCCGGTCGATCCCCGACCGAAACGGCGACCTGCGCCGCTCGGCCATCAAGCAGGTGGCCTCGGGGCGCTTCGGCGTGACCGCCGCCTACCTGGTCGATGCCGACCAGCTCCAGATCAAGATCGCCCAGGGCGCCAAGCCCGGCGAGGGCGGCCAGCTTCCGGGCGACAAGATCACCGAGACGATCGCCCGCCTGCGCCACTCGACTCCCGGAGTCGGGTTGATCTCGCCGCCGCCGCACCACGACATCTACTCGATCGAGGACCTCGCCCAGCTCGTGCACGACCTCAAGTGCGTGAACCCGGCCGCGACGATCTCGGTCAAGCTGGTGGCCGAGGCGGGCGTCGGCACGATCGCCGCCGGGGTGACGAAGGCGAAGGCCGAGCACATCGTCATCGCCGGGCACGACGGCGGCACGGGGGCGGCGCCGCTCTCGTCGCTCAAGCACGCCGGCCTGCCCTGGGAGCTGGGGCTCGCCGAGGCGCACCAGGTGCTGCGGCGAAACGGGCTGCGCGACCGGGTCACGCTGCAGGTCGACGGCGGCCTGCGCACGGGCCGCGACGTTCTCGTCGGCGCGCTGCTCGGGGCCGAGGAGTTCGGCTTCTCGACGGCGCCGCTCGTGGCGGCGGGGTGCGTGATGATGCGCGTCTGCCACCTGAACACGTGCCCGGTGGGGATCGCCACGCAGGATCCGGAGCTGCGGCGGCGGTTCACCGGCACGCCCGAGCATGTTGTGCGCTACTTCCTGTTCGTCGCCGAGCACGTGCGCGAGCTGCTGGCCGAGCTGGGCGTCGCCCGGCTCGAGGACGTCGTCGGCCGCAGCGACCTGCTGCGGCGCCGCGCCGACCCGCGGCCGTGGCTGGACGGCCTGGATCTGTCCGCGCTGATCGAGGCGGAGCCTGGCGCCGCGCCGGCGCCGGGGCGGCGGCGTCCGGCCGACCACGGCCTCGCTGCCGCGGTCGACACGGAGCTGCTCCCGCGCGCCGCCGCCGCGCTCGCGGGGGCGGGCCCGGTGCTGCTCGAGCGGGCGGTCAGGAACACCGACCGCAGCATCGGGGCGATCCTCGCGGGCGAGATCGCGCGCAGGGCCGGGCCCGCGGGCCTGCCCGACGACACGATCGTCCTGCGCCTGGAGGGCTGTGCCGGGCAGAGCCTCGCGGCGTTCGCGCCCCGTGGGCTCACGGTCGAGCTCGCAGGCGCCTGCAACGACTACGCCGGCAAGGGGCTGTCCGGCGGGCGGCTGATCGTGCGGCCGCCCGCCGCCGCCGGCTACGTCGCCGAGGCGAACGTCATCGCCGGGAACACGGTGCTCTACGGCGCCACCTCCGGAGAGGCCTTCCTGCGCGGCCGCGCGGGCGAGCGCTTCTGTGTGCGCAACTCCGGCGCGGTCGCGGTGGTCGAGGGAGTCGGCGACCACGGCTGCGAGTACATGACCGGCGGCGTCGTCTGCGTGCTCGGCGAGACCGGCCGCAACTTCGCCGCCGGGATGTCCGGAGGGACGGCCTACGTCCTCGACCCGGACGGCGCGCTCGCCGGGCGCTGCAACCTCGGCTCCGTCGGCCTCGAACCGCCGGGCGCCGCCGACGAGGCGCTGGTGGGAGACCTGCTCGAGCGGCATCTCGCGGCCACGGGCAGCGCGGTCGCGGCCCGGCTGCTCGCCACTTGGCCCGAATCGCTCCCGGCGTTCGTGAAGGTGATGCCGAACGATCTGCGCCGGCTGCTCGAGACCGCGGCCCCGGCCGATGCGCCGGGCGGCAATGTGCTGGAGCCGGTCGGTGGCTGACCCCCGTGGCTTCGTCACGTTCGCGCGCCGGGTGGCGCCGTACCGGCCGCCGCACGAGCGCACCCGCGACCACCGCGACCAGGCCGCGCCCGCCACGGAGCCACTGGTGCGCGAACAGGCGGCCCGCTGCATGGGCTGCGGGGTGCCGTTCTGCCACACGGGCTGTCCGCTTGGGAATCTCGTGCCCGACTGGAACGAGCTCGTCCGCACGGGCCGCTGGCGCGAGGCGGCCGCCCGTCTGCACGAGACCAACAACTTTCCCGAGTTCACGGGCAAGCTCTGCCCCGCGCCGTGTGAGGAGGCGTGCGTGCTGGCGCTCAACGACGATCCGGTGACGATCAAGCAGGTCGAGCTGGCCATCGTCGAGCGGGCCTTTGCCGAAGGATGGGTGCGGGCGCGGCCCGCCGTCACCGCGACCGGCCGATCGGTGGCGATCGTCGGCAGCGGCCCGGCAGGCCTCGCGGCCGCACAGCAGCTCGCCCGCGCCGGCCATGCGGTGACCGTGTTCGAACGCGACGAGGCTCCGGGCGGGCTGCTGCGCTTCGGGATCCCCGACTTCAAGATCGAGAAGTGGCTGATCGACCGCAGGCTCGAGCAGCTCGTTCACGAGGGGGTGCGCTTCCAGGTGGGAGCGGCCGTCGGCGAGCGCCTGCCCGCACAGGATCTGGCGGCTCGCTTCGACGCCGTGCTGCTGGCCACGGGCGCACAGCGGCACCGGCCGCTCGACCTCCCGGGCGCCGGCCTGCGCGGCGTGGAGCCGGCGCTGCACTACCTGACGGGGCGCAACCGCAGCGTCGCCGCAGGCCGGCCGGGCGCGGGGGCGATCACGGCTGCCGGGAAGGACGTGGTGGTCCTCGGCGGCGGCGACACGAGCGCCGACTGCCTGGGCTGCGCCCTGCGGGAGGGAGCGCGCTCG